>JANNXP010000001.1:0-5496 GCA_031409615.1 Haliea sp.
CGATGCCACTATGAGCGAGCTGTCCGGCGGCTGGCGGCGCCGGGTCGCCCTGGCGCAAGCACTGGTTAGCCAGCCGGACATCCTGTTACTGGATGAGCCAACCAATCACCTGGACATCCCCGCCATACGCTGGCTGGAAGAACAGCTGCGTAACTTCCCCGGCGCCATCATCCTGATCACTCACGATCGACGCTTCCTGCAGAACGTGGCCAATAGTATCGCAGAGCTGGATCGCGGCTATCTCACCCAGCTGCGCAGCGACTACGAGGGCTTCCTGCGTCACCGGGAGCAGCAACTGCAGGCCGAGGAGCGGGCCAACGAATTGTTCGACAAGAAACTGGCCCAGGAGGAGGTGTGGATTCGCCAGGGCATCAAGGCGCGGCGCACCCGCAATGAGGGGCGCGTGCGTGCACTCAAGGCGTTGCGCAATGAACGCCAGAGTCGTCGCGAGCGCACCGGCAGCGCCACCTTCGCGGTGGAAGGCTCCGGGCAATCGGGCAAGATCGTCGCCGAACTTTCGCACATCGATAAGTACTTCGGCGAACAGTGCGTACTGAAGAACGTCTCTACCATTATTCAGCGTGGCGACCGCGTAGGTATCGTCGGGCCCAACGGCGCGGGAAAATCTACTCTGGTGAAAATTCTGCTCGGTCAGCTGCAACCCGATGCGGGAGAGATCATCTTCGGTAGCAAGCTGGAAGTGGCCTACTCCGACCAGCTGCGCGACCAACTGGACCCGCAGAAAAATCTTATCGATAACGTGTGTGGCGGTCAGGACTTTATAGAAATCAACGGCAAGCGCCGCCATGCAATTTCCTATCTGGGCGATTTCCTGTTCAGTCCCGAGCGCGTGCGCACCCCGGTAAAGGCGTTGTCCGGAGGTGAGCAGAATCGCGCCATTCTGGCCAAGCTGTTCAGCAAGCCCGCCAACCTGCTGGTTCTTGATGAACCCACCAACGATCTGGATATCGAAACGCTGGAGCTGCTCGAGGAAATACTATCGACGTTCGACGGCACCGTGTTGCTGGTGAGTCACGACCGGGATTTCATGGACAACGTGGTCACCAGCCTGCTGGTACTGGAAGGTGACGGCGTGGTCAGCGAGCAGGCTGGCGGCTACAGCGACTGGCAGGCACGGGGAGGACAGCTGCACGGTGTGGACAAACCAGCAGCGGTAGCAAAGACTGCACAGCCAGTGGCCACTGCCGCAACAGCCAGCGCTGCGCCAAAGCCCAAGCTGTCCTACAAGCTCCAGCGCGAGCTGGATAGCCTGCCCGGCATCCTGGAAAAACTGGAACAGCGCCAGCAGGAATTGGAACACGCCATGTCCCAGCCCGATTTCTACCAGGGGGATCACGCCAAGGTCGAACAGGTGCTGGGCGAACTAAAGAGCGTGCAGGCCGACCTGGAACACACTTTCGAGCGCTGGGCTGCGCTTGAGGGTGGCGCCGCCTAACGTCCGCGATGCGCGCAGGACTGGACAATCCGCGCGAATTTTTGCTGGAGCTATTTCAGATTGCTGTGGCCGCAGCAGACCCACACCAGATTCTGCCACCGTATTTACCAAAGGACACGGGTCAGCGCGCGCTCGTCGTCGGCGCAGGTAAGGCCGCTGCCGCCATGGCGAGCGCACTGGAGAAACACTGGACGGGTGAACTGTCTGGATTGGTGATCACGCCCTACCGCCACAGTGAACCCTGCCAACGCATCGAGGTGATCGAAGCCGCGCATCCTGTGCCGGATGTGCAGGGAGAGTACGCCGCAGCGCGTATTCTGCAACTCGTGTCTGGGCTCAGTGCCGACGACGTAGTCATCTGCCTGCTCTCCGGCGGCGGCTCCGCACTGCTGTCCCTGCCCGCGCCGGGTATTACGCTGGCCGACAAGCAGGCCATCACGCAGCAGTTGCTGCGCTGCGGCGCCAGCATCGCTGACATCAACTGCGTACGCAAACACCTGTCGCGTATTAAGGGCGGACGCTTGGCACGGGCTTGCTATCCGGCGCAGTTGATCACCTACGCAATTTCCGACGTGCCCGGTGATCGCCATGCTGTCATTGCCTCCGGCCCGACAGTCGCCGATGCCACTACCTCCGCCGAGGCGCTGGAGGTAGTGCGGCGCTACGACATACAGGTCCAGCGCCACATTCTGGACTGGCTGGCAGACTCTGGTTCGGAGACAGTGAAGGCGCACGATCCGGCATTTGTCGGCAGTCAGTTCTACCTTATCGGAACGGCTCAGGTGTCTCTGGAGGCGGCAGCGCACGCCGCTCGGAAGGTCGGTATCGAGGTACTGCTGCTGGGCGATACTATCGAGGGCGAGGCCCGCGAGGTCGCGCAGGTACAGGCCGCGCTGGCGCTGACGCGACACCGTGGAGGCACGACCAAGGCGCCCTGGCTCATCCTGTCCGGCGGAGAAACAACAGTCACGGTGACTGGCAGCGGTCGCGGCGGCCGCAATACGGAGTTCCTGCTCGCCCTGGCTATCGCACTGGACGGAGCATCTGGTATCTATGCGCTGGCGGCAGATACCGACGGGCTCGATGGCACGCAGGACCATGCCGGCGCGGTACTAACGCCTGCAAATTGGCAGCGTGCCCGCAATCTGGGACTGGATGCGCAGGCCCTGTTGGCTGACAATGACAGTTACGATTTTTTTGCCGCACTGGACGCGCTTTTGACCACCGGGCCCACCCGCACGAACGTCAATGACTTTCGCGCGATACTTGTTTTGCCCTGATCGTAACCTACCGTGTATGCAAAAAAGCACTGGAAATGGAGACGCCATGAGCACCTACCAACAACAGATACACTGCTCCGCCAGCGACATTGATATCGATTTCTGGAAAGCCCCACAAGGCGTGGCGGTGCCGGATGACGAGCTCACCTTTTTACTCGTCCCGGATGCCGTGGAGGCCATGGCAGTATTCGAACTGGCGCAACAGGTACACAGCTACCAGCAGGCGCAAGCAGCAGGTGGCTCACCCATCACCCGCGCCCTGATGGCCACGATGGGCGGCATGCTGCCGGGAGTACTGCTGTACGATCACCTGGTCAAGGGTAGCCCTGCCGGTACGCCGCTGATCCAGTTTGGCACTATCGGCGTGTCGCTCTACAAGGGACCAAATGAGCGCTACGACAGTCCCCAGGTACAACAGGAACTTTCCATACCGGTGCACGGCGAGGTGGTACTGGTGATCGACGATCTGGGTGATCGGGGCGGCACGCTGCAGTTCCTCACCCGCTACCTTGCAGACAAGGGTGCGCAAAGTGTGTTGACCCTGGCGCTCTATATGAAACCGATGGCCACTAGCATTTGTCCGGCAGACTTCTTCTTCGGGACGGTGGCGCAGGACACCTGGATCATCACGCCGCGGGAATGCGTTGAGACCATGGTCAAACGCGTACCTGTTTGGCAGGCCCGTGGCGCGAACCGCAGCGAATGCCGGCGGCGGCTGGTCGATATTATCGGCTACCCGGCGCCGCTGGTGGACTACTATCTCGCGCAGTTCTGCGCCGGGGATTAGGTGTCGTCTTTTTGCGGGTTATCCGCGCCGGACTTAAATCGATAGCGACACTGATATTTCCGGTTCCTTGGTGTAATCGGCTCCCGCCGGGAAAGCTTTTTTGTCTGCTTCCCCGATACTCGCATACAAAAAAGCTTTCCCGACCGAAGCCTTTATCCCGTGACCTGCATGAATCATCGGTTCGAGTGATAGCACGGAACGAGGGCTCGGGTGTCGGGAGTGCAAATCGTCCGCGAGTATCGGGGAAGCGGGCGATTTGCACTCCCGGCGGCCGAGCCCGCCGCCAGATTGACACAGCTAGAGAATCTTCGACACCGACTCCGCAATGTAGTCGATGTTGCGAGCATTGACGCCCGCCACGCTGATGCGTGAGGAATCGAGCATATACACGCCGAACTCCTGGCGCAGTTGCACTGCCTGCTCAGCACTCAGGCCCAGGAAAGAGAACATGCCTTTCTCCCGCTCGATAAACGCGTAATCCCCTCCGCAGCGCGCTTCCAGCGCGTGGCGCAGGCTGGAGCGCAGCCCGTTGATGCGCTGGCACATGGTCTGCAATTCGGCGCGCCAGATCTTCCCGAGATGATCGTCCGCCAACACACGTCCGGCCAACAGCGCACCGTGCGCCGGTGGCATGGAGTACAACCGCCGCGCCGCTGCCAGCGTCTGGCTCAGGATCGCACGGGCATTGGCCGCATCCGGGCACACAAAAATGGCGGCGCCGGTGCGCTCCCGGTACAGACCCAGATTCTTGGAGCAGGAGACTGCGACAATCACTTCCGGCAGGCGCGCGACTAACAAGCGCAGACCAGCGGCATCTTCGTCCAGACCATCGCCCAGCCCCTGATAGGCCAAATCGACAAACGGCGTGAAGCCCTGTTGCTCGGCCAGATCGGCGATCACGCCCCATTGCGCCAAGGTCAGGTCGGCCCCGGATGGATTGTGGCAACAGCCGTGCAACAGCACCACATCGCCGGCGCGGGCCTGTTTTAAATCCTCCACCATGCCGTCGAAGTTCACACCGTGAGTGACAGGTTCATAGTAACGGTAGCTGCGAAATTCCAGGCCAACGCTGCCCAGCAGCGGGATATGCACCGGCCAGGTAGGATCGGAGACCCACACCCGCGCACCCGGCGCGGCCGCATGGATAATCTCCGCGCCGATACGCAGCGCGCCGCAGCCGCCGGGCGTCTGGATGCTGCTGACACGCCCTTCCAGCAGCGCGGCACTCGCGCCTCCCAGCGCCAGACGTTGTATGCCCAGATTAAACTGCTCATCACCGGCGGCCGGCAGGTAGGCCTTGGTCACCTCCTCCGCATCCAGTGCGCGCTGCGCCAGCTGCACCGCTTCGAATACCGGGCACACTCCCTCGTCATTCATATAGATGCCGACAGCGAGATCAACCTTGTGCGGATTGGGGTCGGCGCGACAGGCGGCAGAGATGCCGAGGATTGGATCGGCGGGCAGTTGTTGAAGTTGTTGCAACATGGGTCTCTCCGGGGGTTTACATGTAAGAGCCAGCAATCAATCTGGCAGGCAGGTCGTGATGAACTGGAAACCAGATGTCCGCTTCCAACGAAGGGACAGTGAAAGCCATCAATTTCCATCTCGGCAAATGCATAGCTTACTGCTATCAGCGCATGCCAAATAAATCAAAGAGAAGTAGCACTCTTATTCGTCGGGGTGCTTTACTTTTGAGATTGTTTCGCGACGTCTCCAATGGGATTATATTCATATACGATATCCATGACCCCATCGCCGGTAGTGTCGGCCTCAGCTTGCTCAAGCTTAAATGGGCCAAATTTTTGAATCTTTATGGGCATCTTAGACTCAGAGTCAATGAAAGTGATCGTTTCGAGAACTCCATGCTTGTACTTTACTTCGTAGTCTTTGAATCCGTCTCCAGTAGTATCTGATTTTTGTGAAAACGGATTACCATGTTCGTAATATACCTCTGTCTCGAATGTGCCATTGAA
>JANNXP010000002.1:0-28673 GCA_031409615.1 Haliea sp.
GGCTTTATAGCTGCGGCCAAGGCATCCACGACAACCGCAGGGGCTATATCACCACCATGAGTACGGTGGTATTCAAATCCCATACCGCGCACATTTTTCACGTGGGAGATAGCCGGGTCTATCGGCTGCGCGCAGGTGTACTGGAGCAGCTGACCAGCGATCACAGTACGCCCGTGTCCGACCAGCACGCCTATCTGGTCAGGGCCATGGGCCTGGATGTGCATCTGGACGTTGACTACCAGACCTTTCCCTTGCAGCAGGGCGATCTGTTCCTGCAAACAACGGATGGCCTACACGATGTCATGAGTCTCCATGCCATCCGGAGCTTGCTCAACCAGGGCGGCACCGATCTGTCTGCGGTGTGCCAGCAACTGGCGGAGGCAGCGCTGCAGGCGGGTAGCCAGGACAACGTCAGCTGCCAGCTGCTGCAAGTGGATGCATTACCAGAGGCGGAGATCAACGAGGTCATCAGCCAGCTCACGCAGCTGCAATTTCCGCCCTTCCTCGAAAAAGGAATGATACTGGATGGCTATCGCATCGTGCGGGAACTGCACGCCAGCAACCGCAGCCAGGTCTATCTGGTGGAGGATACAGTCAGTGGCGAACACTACTGTATGAAAACCCCGTCGGTAAATTTTGAAGATGACCCGGCCTACATTGAACGTTTTGTCATGGAAAGCTGGATCGGGTCACGCGTCAACAGCCCACATGTTGTCAGGGTCATCACGCCCCGTCGCCCCAAAAGCTGCCTCTACTACTTGACCGAGTATATCAATGGGATGACCCTCACGCGGTGGATGCGGGAGAATCCCAAACCGGCGATGGGTGAGGCGGTATTTCTCATCGACCAGATCGCCAAAGGTATTCGCGCCATGCACCGGCGGGAAACCCTGCACCAGGATATCAAGCCGGACAACATTCTGATCGACCACCACGGCCAGGTAAAAATTATCGACTTCGGCGCCTGCCACGTGGCGGGGATAGCAGAGATTGCGAGCCCACTGCAACGCGACGTCGCCCTCGGCACCGCCACTTATTCCGCACCGGAATACCCCCTCGGGCTGCCAGCCAATTACAAAGCAGACCTGTTCTCATTGGCGGTTATCAGCTATGAGATGTTGACCGGAAAACTACCCTTTGGCGGCAAGCTGGAGCACTGCAAAACAGAACGGGATTTTCTCGCGACTACCTACACCGAAAGCTACAAGCTGAATCCCCTGGTGCCCCTGTGGATCGATGGTGCGTTGAAAAAGGCACTGCGCTTGCATGAAGACCGCCGTCACGGTGACGTGTCAGAATTTGTTCACGAGTTGCAGCACCCCAACCCGCGCTATCTGGAGTACCAGCAGCGGCCGCTCATGGCGCGCGACCCGCTGCAAGCCTGGAAAATCCTCTGCGGCATCCTGCTCGTCACACAAATCATAAGCCTGATACTGTTGCTGCGCTGATACGGTGGCAGCATGGGGGTGTTACAACAGAGGCTTCCAGCGTGTCAGCACAGATCTTTATAGTGGTCCGTAGCAAAGCCCCGATATTGCATGAAGCGGGCACGCCGGGCTTTCTCTTGAATGTCGATAGGTTTGTGAGCGCCAAACCTCTTGTGTATTACCTCTACTGCCACAGCGCACCAGTCAATCCCCACCTCATCCAGAGCCGCGGCGATATCGTCTTCCGACACGCCGCGCTCGCGCAGTTCCTCACGCAGGCGGATCGGCCCAAAGCCTCGACTGATGCGCTGCCGGGCATAGCTGGCGGCGAAACGGATATCGCTCTGTAAACGCTCCTCGGTGAGCCGGCACAGCTGTTCGTTTACTTTTTCGTCGCCGGGAAAACGGCGCTGCAGTTTATTGCGCAGTTCACGCACAGAATGCTCACGCCGCGCCAGCAGGTTCATTGCGGCAAGACGGATATCTGCGGGGTTGCTCTCTACCGTATTGGAGACATCTTCATCGAGAATATTCATTGGTAAGATGGTTTCAGACGGAGTAAAAAAAGGCACCGGGAACTTGAGTGGGATACGTGGGATCCCGGCGCCTGCGGAAAACGTTCAAAAGCAGTGCTGCAGCCCGAGCGCGTACTACTCCGGCGCAGTCTCCTCGGCACTCTCGTCACTATCAATCAAAGCCGTAACCGAAGCAGCAACCGCGGCAGCGGCGCCTTTCACCGGCACGCTGGTATTGAGCATTTGCGCACGAATCTGGCCTTCTATTTCACTGGCCACGGCAGGGTTGTCTCCCAGAAACTTGGCGGCATTCGCTTTGCCCTGGCCGATTTTGTCGCCCTTGTAGGCGTACCAGGCACCGGACTTCTCCACCAGATTCAACTTCACGCCCCAGTCGATGACTTCACCCATGCGGTAAATGCCATGACCGTACATGATTTGGAATTCCGCCTGTTTGAACGGCGGTGACACCTTGTTCTTGACCACTTTCACCCGGGTCTCGTTGCCTATCACCTCATCGCCATCCTTCACGGCGCCAATGCGGCGGATATCCAGGCGGACCGATGAATAGAACTTGAGGGCATTACCACCGGTGGTGGTTTCGGGACTGCCGAACATCACACCGATTTTCATACGAATCTGGTTGATGAAAATTACCAGGGTGCCGGTCTGCTTAATGGCGGCGGTTAACTTGCGCATGGCCTGGCTGAGCAAACGGGCCTGCAGACCGACGTGAGACGCACCCATCTCGCCTTCAATTTCGGCCTTGGGCGTCAATGCCGCGACGGAATCGATGACCAGCACATCCACCGCGCCGGAGCGCACCAGCATCTCCGCCACTTCCAGCGCCTGCTCACCGGTATCGGGCTGGGACATGATCAGTTCATCCATCTGCACACCCAGTTTCTCGGCATAGGCCGGATCCAGTGCGTGCTCGGCGTCGATAAATGCGGCGGTGCCGCCCAACTTCTGCGCCTCGGCGATCACCTGTAGCGTCAGGGTGGTCTTGCCCGAAGACTCGGGGCCATAGATTTCACAAATACGTCCCCGGGGCAGGCCGCCTATACCCAATGCGATATCCAGCCCGAGGGAGCCGGTCGAGATAACGGGAATGGCGACATGCTCGCGGTCTCCCATCCGCATGACAGTGCCCTTGCCGAACTGTCGTTCGATCTGGCTCAGTGCGGCTTCCAGTGCTTTGGTCTTGTTGGCGTCCATGGTAGGCCCTCTCTTTATCGTGGTTTTCAAAACTACTGTATATATACTCAGTGGTTTGAAATGGGATTGCAAGCCCCAAAAGCAATTAAATTCGGTCATATGGCACAGGTGGAAAAAACCCGCCTGAATTGTCGACAGATACCCCGCTTAGCGGATCTCGCGCGCGGCCGGCTGCTGCGACTCGCTGAAGGCAGTGCCTCCCGCGGGCCAGTAATCGCGCTCGAGAAGATCCCGGTCCTGCATCGCAAGGGCCCGCCAACTGGCCTGCAGCTCACGCCACACCCGCACCTGAAACGTCTTTACCACAGTCCTGAACGGATGCTCCAGTAACTGACCGCGATACAGCGCACGATGGCGCTCGAAGGCCGCTTCATTGAACAGCGTCTCGCCCGCCGCGAGCGCCTGCTCGTAGGCCGCTTCGTTCTGCTGCATCAAGGGCACAAACGTCTGGCTGATGATCCGCAATAGCGGCTGCAGCGCCGGTGTCAGGCCCAGTTCCCCGCGAGCCTCGACATGCTCACCCGCGCGGATAGCGCACAACCAATTAAAGGTGCGCGGCGCCAAGTCTTGCAGCAACGCACACGCCTCGGGGTCAACCAGGTTCATGCCCAGTTGTCCATAGGCGCTGGCATCGGCCAGCGTGAAACGCCCACCCAATAAATAGGGCTGCGCCGCCAGCAGGTGTTCCATCGCTGCGAGGTAGCCACGCCAGGCCTGCTCCAGCAGTGCATGTGTGGACGGAAAACCAGTGCGCGATGGAGGTGTTCTGTGGCCACTGACTCCCGCTTGGTAATCCTCGGGCGCCACACTGAACAGATAGGGGCAGCGCCTCGTCTGTCGTCGGTACAGGCGTTGCGCTACCAGTGACGCAACGCCCGGTGGTAACAGTGGGCGCAATTCACCGGCGGTCATGTCCCCCATCCGTGTAGTGCGAGCGGAACCCACCCAGCGCATGTGATGCACCATGTACAGGCCAAATTCATCGAAAGCCTCGTCGAGCAACTGGCAGATGAATGCCAGTTGCGGGTCCTGCGGTATCAGGGGCTCCGGATGACGCTCCGCGTGCTCATCCAGGTGACGCGCCAGCGAAGACGAATCGTAGTAAAAACGGCGACCATCCTGGGTGTAGAACGGAACCGCCGGATATTCATCAAACTGGGGGGACAGCGCAGGAAAGCGCATGACCGCACGTCGCCGCTTTGCCAGATCCAAACGGACCGCCATCGACAGTGCTGACAGGCGGCCAGCCTGCTGCGGCCAGCGCTGCCAGGTGTGGCCGGCAAAATCCAGCAGTGACTGCATCTTCAACTGGTACGGTGAGGCCTCCAGGCCCCACAAAATAAAAGCTGTCATAGATCAGTGTTTCCCGCGTCGCCGGTGAATACTGGCATTGTGCACTTGTCGACGCAAATGCTTCGGTGCACAGTAGTGCGTATAACAATAGTTGAGACATCGAACCATGCAGCAGCTCTCGGAAATGGACAGCAACTTCCTGCATCAAGAGAGCGCGCGGACGCCCATGCATATCAGCCCGGTGATCGTGTACGACCAGTCCGCCCGGGCCAGCGGCAAGGTCCGGTTCAAGGAGATTCTCACCGTCTTTGAGCGCAACCTGCACAAGTCAGGCATCTTCAGGCGCAAACTGGCGGGTGGCGCCATGGGCCTGGACACACCTTACTGGGTGGAGGATGCGGAATTCGATCTGGAGTTTCACGTGCGCCATCTTGCGCTACCCAAGCCCGGTGACTGGCGCCAGTTCTGCATTCTGCTGGCACGGTTGCAGGCGCGCGGTCTCGATATGAAACGCCCCCTGTGGGAGGCCTACGTCATCGAAGGGCTCAACCGGGTGGAGGGCTTGCCCGAGCACAGCTTCGCCATCATGATCAAGATTCATCATGCGGCGATTGACGGCATTTCCGGGGCCGAAAT
Organism: Haliea sp.; assembly: GCA_031409615.1. Classification (GTDB taxonomy): domain Bacteria; phylum Pseudomonadota; class Gammaproteobacteria; order Pseudomonadales; family Halieaceae; genus Marimicrobium. The sequence continues at coordinate 5,090 of JANNXP010000002.1, forward strand.
CATCACCGCCATTCACAGCCTGACCAACGAGGTGGCACCACCGCTGGTGGTAGACACCTGGAAGGGAGAAAGCGCACCCTCCTTCTTGCAGGTCTGGTCGCATGCCTACCGCCACAACCTGCAGCGTCCGGTCAAATTCGTAGAGACTGCCAGAAGCCTGGTGCCTGCCATTATTCGTGCGCGCAAACTCAGTGCAAACCCACAGATCGATCGACGCAAAACGCTCACAGCGAAAACGCGGTTTAATGCGCGCATCAGTACCAACCGGGTCACCGACACCCTGATCATGGAGCTGTCCGAGGTCAAGGCCATGCGCAAAGCCCTTAGCGATGTCACCATCAACGATCTTGTGGTCTCGATAGTGGGTGGCGCACTGCGCAAATACCTGCAGAGCAAGGGCGAGTTGCCCACAGACAGCCTGATCGCTGGCGCACCGGTCAATGTTCGCAGTGAACGCAGCAGCGAATCCAGCGGCAATCAGGTGAGTCTGATGAGGATCAACCTGGCCACGAATATCGCTGATCCCGTCGAGCGACTGCAGGCCACGCAACACAGTGCCCGGCAATCCAAGGCATTTTCCAACGCCCTGGGCTCCAGTGTCATGATGAACATCAGTGAAATCCTGATACCCCAGGTACTGGGCTGGGGTTTCCGGGCAGCAACGATGGCCGCGTCGCGCACCGCCCGGCCCATGCCCTGCCACGTGATGATTTCCAATGTACCCGGACCGCAGATCCCGCTCTACCTGGCGGGCGCCAGGGTGCACCTGATGTTGGGGCTGGGACCGCTAGTCGATATGATGGGGCTGTTTCACGCCGTACTGAGTGGCGCCGGACGCATCACCATCAACTTTCTGTCCTGCCGCGAGATGATGCCAGACCCGCAGTTTTACAAGGTGTGCCTGCAGGAGTCGTACGAGGAACTGCGGATGGCGGCGCAATTGGCTGCCGATCCGCCTGCCGCTGCAACCAGAGCCAAACCCAAAAATAAGAATAAAAACAAAAATGATAATAAGGGGAAGGCGAAGAAAACGTCTGCGACAGCCGCACGTTCTAAAAATTGAATTCCACCCAAGCCCACACCTTGTCGACATCCTTCTTCCCGGATGCCGCGACTTCTCTGTCACTGCCGGCCTGCTGATACACAGAGTACTTGGCGCCGACAGCCCACTTGGGTCCGAATGTTTTAATAGCCTGCACACTGGTTTCCGAGCCCAAATTCAGTCGGGATTTGGTGGTCAGGTTGTCGCTCTGTGACTCGTAGTCGTGGTATTGCAACATGGTTTTGATGGCATAGGTATTCCAGTCAAAGCCGAGCAGCACATATTGGTCTACCAGACCCTCCTTGGGTGTGACCAGGAATTGATCAGCCCAGCCGTTGAAGGCATGCTTGGTGGCGTAGGGTGTTTGTAAGCCATACGCGCCATCATCGGAACCCAATGACTCATAACCCAGCATCGGGGACAATGCAAATTCGCCTTCACCAAAGCCCCACACCAAACCCAGCTCTGCCAGTTTGTAATCAGCGTCATAGGAATTTTCCACATTGGGTTTGTCGTAGACCTTGGCCTCCTGATAGGCATACTCTGCGCGATATACCGCGCGCAGTGGCACCGTGGTAGGTAAGTTGTAGGCGCCATCGAGGCGCATGCCCGCGCTGTCGTTGGAAACAAATCGCATACCCGGGTTGACGTCGATACGATTTGGAGCAAGGCTCAATGTATCGTCATCATTTTGCAAATTATAGGAATAGGCGATGAGTTTTCCCCAGGTAAACCCGTTGTAACTGATGTTGAACAGGTTGTCCTTGGTCTTAATGTTAAATTCCGGGGTAATGCCGTTTACACGATCAGAATAGGCATAGTTGAAGGTGAAATCGTCTACGCCCTTATACACAGCGCTGAAGGCGTCAAATGTCTGGTCATTTTGACGAAAACCCACATTCCCGATCCAGCGTTGATTGTCATACACCAAATATTGCCGCCCGAGGATAAGATCGGCCTTACTGATTCCCCGGTAGCGCAATTGAAAGCGGTTAAGTTCAGTCCCTTCTGGATCAGCAATTACTGCATTGCCGTCGGCGGCAGGTGCGGGCGGCGCAGGTAATTGATAGCTGTCGATATTTCCAACGTCGGAGACATTCTCGCCTTCCGTCAACAGCGTAAAGGCGTAAAAGGGCGCCGTCTCGTAAGCAAGCCGTGTACGCAGCGTTAGCGCCTTGGCACCGCCTGCAAACGCATCGTCATCGACTTCTTCGTAACGCAGTCGCGCATTTGCGGTAAATATCCCGGAGGTGGCTGCTTGGGCAATATTCTCACCAGCCACTACCGGCACCGAGGACCACAGGGCCCCAGCGGACAGTAAGCAACAAATTTTTTTCAGGCGGTTAAAGTGCATCGTGTGCTCCTAATATTCAATAAGAATGTGTATCGTCAATACAGCGGTAATACGGTGCCAGTGTCGATAGTCAAGACGCCTTGTGGAGCAGGGTTTTTGCGTCAGCCTGCTGGCTTGTGGCTAACGCTTTCGACTTTTTTCCCTGACTAAAAATGTCCTCCACCTTGAGATTTTTTTCGTACAGGAAACGCAACACTTCATGCCGCAGGTGGTTGTACTGTGCGTCATCTGCCAATGCCAATCGCGCTCTGGGCCGGGGCAAATTGACCGCAAGTATTTCACCTATCGTTGCCGAAGGGCCGTTGGTCATCATGATGATGCGATCCGATAGCAATACCGCCTCATCAACGTCATGCGTGATCATGATCACGGTATTCTTCAACGCATGCTGAATATCCATTAGCGAGTCCTGCAGATGAGCTCTAGTCAGCGCGTCCAGCGCTCCGAAGGGCTCATCCATAAGCAGGACTTGTGGCTCCATGGCGAGCGCCCTGGCAATGCCGACACGTTGTTTCATCCCGCCAGAGATTTCGTTGGGCAACTTGTGCATGGCGTGCTGCATATGTACCAACTGCAGGTTGTATTCTATCCACTCCTTCATTTCAGCTCGCGTTTTCTTGCCGCGGAACACTTCCTTGACGCCCAACTCGACGTTCTCATAAGCCGTTAGCCATGGCAGCAGCGAATGATTTTGAAAAACCACTGCTCGCTCTGGACCGGGAGAGTTGACTTCCCTGCCCTCCAGCACCACGGCGCCCGTAGTCGCTTGCAGTAAGCCTGCCACGATATTCAAGACGGTTGATTTACCACAACCCGAATGACCAATCAGCGTAATAAACTCACCTTCCTGGATTTTTACGTTTACATTTTGCAATGCATTAAACGTGCCTTTTGCGGATTTAAAGTCAATACCTACCTGGGTGAGCTCTAGCAAACTCTTCATAGCAACCTCATATTCGATGATTCTTGTCCTGCTCGCGCCAATTGTGTAGTGCCCGGAACGGGTTCATAGCGCTAGCGTAGTAGGGCTTGCTTATCCCATGAAAAATGTTGCTGCAAAAATAGCATCCCACGATCCAGTGCATAGCCGATCAAACCAATGGTTAATACGGCCACCATGATTCTACCCAGGGAATTGCTGTTGCCGTTTTGAAACTCATCCCACACAAATTTACCCAGACCCGGATTTTGCGATAGCATTTCAGCAGCGATCAGCACCATCCATGCGGTGCTCAATGACAGCCGCAATCCGGTGAAAATCATGGGAACTGCGGCGGGAAAAACAATGTAACGGATATGACGGAAGTAATTTAGACGCAGCACTTTACTGACATTAACCCAGTCACTGCTAACTGAAGTGACGCCTACTGCCGTACTGATAACCGTCGGCCACAAGCAACAAAGCATCACCGTAAAGGCAGAGGTAACATACGACTTTGGCATGCTGTCAATGACATCAATGTACACTGAGCTGACCACGATGGTGACCAGCGGCAGCCATGCCAGCGGCGACACCGGCTTGAACAACTGGATAATCGGATTTATGGCTTTATACACGGCGCTACTCAGCCCGATAACAATCCCAAATGGAATGGCAATCGCAGCTGCAAATAGAAAACCGGTAAACACTGTTTTCAGGCTGGTGAGAATTTGCTCCGGATACGTTGGTGCCCCGCTAAAGGATCGCACTTGTATCACTGCATCTGGGCTCTGAATTTTCTTTGCGGCAATGCGCTGTTCCTGCCGCGTATAGAAATCCACCTTGCGCTGTCTTTCATCCCTATATTCCTGCAACAACCCTTGAGCCTGCTCCCACACCATAGCGGGACCGGGAAATTTTCCCAAAGAGGTATCGATACGGACCGATGCGAACTGCCACAGGCTTAGGAAAAGAGCTATACCTATTAGCGGTAAGCCGAAATTCTTGAGAGATTGATCGCTTAGCAGCATTGATCTGGCGCGACTCATTTATTCACCTTTCAAGCCGATGGCAAAGCCGTCAATAAACTGGTTTGGCTTACGGGCATCAAATACTGCGCCATCCAGCCGGCTTGTTTGCGGCGCTTTGGTAAAATCCGCAGCGGCAAGGTCGGGGAAATCACTGGCTTGCATTTTTCCTTCTTCCACCAGTTCTTTTGCCGCGAGCACAAAGATATCCGGGCGATAGGCTTTCTTCGCCATATCCATATACCAGCTGTCCGGCTGCTGTGTCGTGACATGGCCCCAGCGACGCATTTGCGTCATCCACCAAATGGCATCCGAATAGTAGGGGATGCCATATTGGTCTTTGAAGAAGGTATTGAATTCGGGAATAGCGCGCCTGTCACCCTGTTCAAATTCAAAGGTTCCCGTCATGCTGTTGGCAATCACTTTTTCGTCGGCGCCTACATAGATAGGTCGCGATATCATTTTGACCGCTTCGGGACGATTGCCATTGCTGTTTGCGTCCAACCAATGCGATGCCCTGATGAGCGCTTTAACCGTACGGATAGTGGTGTTGGGGTACTTGGTATAAAAATCTTCACGTATCCCAAAGACCTTATCTGCGCCGCCCGCCCAAATTTGTTCGCTGGTAATCACCGGTACGCCCAGGCCTTTTGCCACGGCCTGCTGATTCCACGGCTCACCTACGCAATAACCCACTGTAGTCCCCGCTTCCATGGTCGGTACCATTTGCGGTGGCGGCACCACGGACAAAAAGGCTTGCGCACCGACCGTACCGCTGCTGTCGCCTTTCTCGGGTGCATACAATCCGGGCGCAATGCCACCGGCCGCCAACCAATACCGCAACATGTAATTGTGTGTGCCAACAGGAAATGTCATGCCAAGATTCAGGTTTTTTCCGTCTTTGGCATAGCCGTCGAGTACCGGCTTTAAGGTGGCGGCGCTGATTGGGTGTTTGGGTTTGTCACCTTCCAGCGCAACACCAGGGCGCATCTGGGCCCATACGGCGTTTGACACGGTAATCGCTGCGCCGTTATAGGACATAGTGAATGGCGCAATGATCGGGGTATTACCCAGAGCTCCGGTTGCCGTGCCCACTGGCATTGGCGCCAACATATGCGCGCCATCCAGTTCACCTGAGGAGACACGGTCAAACAACACCTTCCAGTTAGCCTGGGCTTCTAACGTGACGGTTAGATCTTCGTCCTCAAAAAAGCCTTTTTCATACGCAACGGCCAACGGCACCATGTCAGTCAGTTTGATAAAGCCGAACTTCAGCTCCCATTTTTCAGGCATATCAGTGGCACCGACAGGTGCAATGGTCAGCAGGGAGATGGCACACAGTGCCGCAGCGCTGACGACGCGCTTGAAGGAAGACCGTTTCTTACTGGATGCTATTGGCATGGGGAACCTCGTAGTTGCCGAAAGACATGAGTGCAATCGTTGCAATCACTGTCATGAGAGTCATGACCGTCTTCACTGCATAGCAAAGCCCGTGCCAACTGGAAATTGGTCAATAGATGAACGCGTTTTGCTGTTTTTTGCTGCTCAGCGAGTAAACGAGCGTGTGTTTTGCACTGTATTTGCTCACGCGCCTCGGTCGATGGCGCACAATGGTGCGAGACGTTTTCTTATTTTTTTTGCGGCAGCTGTTGCGCTATACCAACAGCGGCTATCGCACTACTGCTGTATTGCCCACGCCATGTTTACGGTGACCTTATAGCTATTTTCGCCTGCCGTAATTGGCGGTGCAGCGCCCGACCTGCTATCCATGGCCATCTCCATCTTGGCCATCGCCATGGGTTGTGGGTTAAAGGAATGCTCGGATATCTCCAGCACCTTACCCAGTTTTACCCCCGCCGCTGCGGCCAAGGTGTGGGCTTTGGCCTTGGCGTTCTCTACCGCCTTGACTCGCGCCTGGGTGACGGCTGCCGAGGGATCGTCGTTGGTAAACGCGACACTGCCGCCTTCATTGACGCCCAGGGTGACCGCGGTATCCAGCGCCTCACCGACCTTGGCAATGTCGCGCACCCGCACAGTCAGCGAGTTGCGTACCGTGTAACCCACCAATTGCGGCGACTGATCGACGCCATTCGCCGGTTGGGGATAGGTGTAACGGGGCTGGATATCGAAGTTGGCGGTTTGCAGGTCCCGCTTGGCGATGCCGAGTCCTTCCATGGCATCGAGCACTTTGCGCATGGCGGCGGAGTTGGCGGTGAGCGCTGCCCGCGCAGTTGGCGCTTCCCGCATGACACTCACGGCCAGCACCGCCATGTCCGGCACCACATCCACGCTCCCTTCGCCCGTCACCAGAATACGTGGGGCCGTCGTGTCGTCGCCAGCCCATACCGCCTGACCTGCGCCGATAAAACACGCCACCAATGCAATCGAGGCCGCAACTCGGCCGGTCAGAGTCGTTCTCACGCTAGTCTCTCCGTTAATGGGTAGCTGAAAATAGTCTGCACTGTTATCACGCCTGGCCTTCCTTTACCAATCCGGGCAAGTGCAAGGCTCAGGATACAGCAAGCAAGGTCATCACGATGCCGGCAACGCCAGCGATGTTAAAGCTGCGCGTCAATAGTGCCTTGTCAATTTTCGACAACTCAGTCAGCGGGTCACCACCGCGGCGAATCCGCCTTATCACCGGCCATTCGATCAATGCCGCATAGATAATGCTGGCAGCAGCAGCGCCGCGCAGTGCTGCGCGAGCCCAGCTGTCAGCGGGGACGGCGTTCCACAACGCAACAACTGCCAGGAAACCGCCAACACTGCCCGCGATACTCATGATAAGAAACTGGCGCACACTGTTACTGTCGAAATCCCAGCTATAGACGAAGAGCCCCTGTCGCGCGGGAATATCGAATAGCGCACCACTGAACCGCGCACCCAGGTAGTGGAACCACTCGTGCACCAGTGTGGCGACAGTGATGCCCGCCAGAGCTGCGGTAATGATACCGAGCAGACTTGCGATGCCCAGTCCGGTCACGATGTACCAGCTGTCGGCGGCAGCGAACGCCGACAATGCTGCCAGCAATACCAGCGCGTGTGTTCCGGCCAATTTTGCCAGCCGCTGACTGCGGGACAGTCCACGAGATACTTTTTTTGGACCACTCGCAGAATCGGGTGAAAACGCCTCAATGGGTTCACCAGCGCGCTCGTTGGCAGCGGGTGCATCGCTGTTCATGGCGGTGTTATCCATTGCGCAATTGTCCCGCGCCTGTGATGCGGGGCAGGTCGAGTACGGTGACAACTCCGGGTCGCGCGCTACACACCGCCGGCACGGCATTGACCACCCAGTTAGCGGCGGAGGCATTGCCGCCGCCGGCCACGCCGGGCTCGTGGTGATCCTCGGCGTGCACGCTCACATGCAAATCCGGGTCGCCACTGATAATCACCTGATGGCAGCCGCGGCCTTGGGGCGGATAGGGCCAGTGGGGCGCGCATTCATCGTCGATACGGGTGATATGTTCCAGTGCATACAGCGGCTGCCCACCGTGATAGCCGAGGACTTCAAAGCGAAACGCGCCCTGCGTTCCGGCTTCAAAGGTACCCATACCCGGCACCTCAATCGTGCGCTCCAGGGGCATACGCTCGACCTTGACCTCCAGCTGCTCTACCGGTTTTCCCAGCGCCTCACCGACCAGGCGCACCATGGGTGCCCACACAAATTCGATGGCGAAGTCGTGCAGCATCATCGGCACGGTATCCATGGGCCCGCCAAACCCGATCACCTCACGTACCACATGCGGCTGATCGTAAAGCGCATAGTTAAAAATTTCGCGGGTGCGAATCTCACGAATACCGGAGACCGCCCCGCTCAACACGACGGGCAGCATATCCATAACCCAACCCGGATCTATGCCGGACACAAACAGCGACGCACCGCTCCTGGCGCACGCATCGTTCACTGGCTGCAGTGCTTCCTGTGGTGACGAGGCAGGATTCAAATAGGCATAAAAGGCAGTGGAGACTACATTGATGCCGGCCTCCAGGCAGGCCAGCAGATCCGCCATGGCTTCGACGGGACGGATATCCGCCGTGGCGGTGTAGACCACTGCATGAGGTTTGGCATCGAGCACACTGCGCCAGTTATCCGTGGCGAGTACGCCCGTGGTCGCTACCCCGGCAATCACTCCGGCATCCAGACCCACTTTATCCTTGCTGGCCACGATCACGCCAACAAGCTCCAGATCGCAGTGCGAGAGGACCGCGCGAATTGCCGGTCGGCCCACGTTTCCTGTTCCCCATACGACTACTTTCAATGTCATAAACCGACGTCCTTGCACTATTGGAAAATCAGTATATCTGATGAAAGTCGATACAGAGGTCATCACCGCAGAAAGTCGGGGCGTAGACTAATGAGCAATACCCGCTTGCAACAAAACGAACCCTGGGCCCTGATCGCCACAGGCGCGGAGGGCAATGTCCGCAGTTTTGGCCGACAATTGGCAGCGGCTGTAGCCGGCTGATGCTGCTCGTCGAACGCTACAGGGTTACCTGCGTACCCAACTCAACTACCTTGTTGGCCGGTAACTGGTAATAACTCGCCGCACTGTCGGCCTGCCTGCTCATCCATCCAAACAAACCTGTCTGCCACGCTGGCAAGGCACCGGGCCCATCGGTGATACCGGCGCGCAGGGAACATCCTCGGTGACAATGTGCAGGAACCCGATCTGCTCGTGCATGACCTTGAAGTGCTTCAGGGTGTGAAACAGGGCACTGGGCACCAACTCCGTATCTGAAGTGAGATACACCGCGGTGCCGGGCACGCGTGTCACGTTGAACATACCCGCCTGCAGGAAATCCGCCATACTCACATCAATTTTCTGGCGTGCCATCGATACTGCCTTGCTACCTTTCTCCCACGTCATTAGCAACGTAAAAATCGCCAGGCCCAGTACAATCGGCAGCCATCCGCCATGCAGCAACTTGGTGGCATTGGAGCCAAAAAATACCAGCTCCAGCAGGAATAAAACCGGCAGAGATATGAGTAACATCGTGCGCATACGCCGTGGAATGGTCAGCGCCACGACGCCCGTACAGCACCCTGGTACGTTGCTCGCGCTGCTGCGCCTGGTGCAGTTGTCGCTGCAGCAAGCTGGATAAATGACTGATCAGCAGTGCCACCAGCAACATCACGACAAAGGTCACGAGATACTGGCTATCATTCACGGCAAAGGAAAAGCGCGGCTCGACAAACAGGACGTCAAACAATGCCACACTGAGGAACGCGGCCAGAATACCAGGACCCTGTCCCAACCAGGCTGCCGTTATCGCCACCGTCAGCAGAAAAAGCATAACGATGTTGGCAAGCTCCAACCAACCCGCCAGGGGCAGACAAAGTACAGCACAGGCGGCGCCGAGCAACACGGCTACCAGATAACGTGTTGCTCGGTGCCAAACTGTATTCCGGGCTAGCTTCATAACGACTCCACCTAAGCGGATCGAGGATACCCACGATCAGTGCAGACCCGTTGTGTCAGCACGGATATCAAAAGGGTGTAAAGATGCCACAGGTCGCATTCATTGGGGATTTGCTTCGACTTGCGTACAATGCCCGTTGCAGCAAGCAGCGTGAATTGAGAATTTTTATCAATATGAATCAAATAGATACAGACTCGAACGTGCATACGCCCATGATGCAGCAGTTTCTTCGCATCAAGGCAAATCACCCGAAAGACCTGTTGTTTTACCGCATGGGCGATTTCTACGAGTTGTTCTATGAGGACGCGCGGCGCGCGGCCCAACTGCTGGATATTACGCTCACCTCGCGGGGCAAGTCCGCCGGTGAACCCATTCCGATGTGCGGCGTACCCTACCACGCGGCAGAAAATTATCTGGCGCGCCTCGTAAAGGCCGGTGTATCAGTGGCGATCGCCGAGCAGATCGGCGACCCGGCCACTAGCAAGGGTCCAGTGGATCGCCAGGTGGTGCGGATCGTCACGCCCGGCACGCTGTCTGATGAAGCCCTGCTGGACGACAAAGTCGACAATCTTTTGCTGGCGGTATGCCAGCAGAAGCAACACTACGGCATGGCCTATCTGGACCTGAGCACGGGACGCTTTCGAGTGCTGGAGATCACTGGCGAGGAAGCGTTGACCGGGGAACTGCAACGCCTGGATCCGGCGGAGACCCTGTACCACGAATCCATCTATCACCCGGCCATTACCAGCCGCCGGGGCGCGCGCAGCCAACCCGCCTGGGAGTTTGACGCACAGAGCGCCCGCCGTGCCCTCAATACCCAATTCCAGACCCACGATTTGCAGGGCTTCGGCTGCGACAGTCTCGAACTGGCCATCGGCGCCGCCGGCTGCCTGCTGCAATACGTGAAAGATACACAGCGCGGCAATCTGCCGCACATTCGTACGCTGCAGCCGGAAAACCGGGCCGACAGCGTGATTCTGGATGCAGCGACACGGCGCAATCTGGAGATCGACGTCAATATGAGCGGCGGCACCAGCAATACACTGCTGTCAGTGATGGACCGCAGCGTCACCGCCATGGGCAGTCGCATGCTCAGGCGCTGGCTGCACCGACCACTGACCGATGTCGAAATCCTGCGTACGCGGCACGCTGCGCTGCACACACTGTGTGAACACGATGCCTATGAGACTGTGCGCAGTGCGCTCAAACCCGTGGGCGATATGGAACGCATTCTCACCCGGGTGGCGCTGCGTTCCGCCCGTCCCCGGGATCTGACGCGACTGCTCAGCTCACTGCAGGCGTTGCCGCAATTATGCATCGAACTGGCGCACATCAACGCACCGCTACTGCGCGCGCTGAGTGCACAGGCCGGCGAGTATCCCGATCTCTGCCAATTGTTGGGCAGTGCCATTCTCGACAATCCGCCCGTCGTGATCCGCGATGGCGGGGTCATCGCCGACGGCTACGATTCGGACCTCGATGAACTGCGCCAGATCAGCAGCCATGCCGGAGACTTTTTGCTGGACATCGAAACACGCGAGAAGCAGGCCACCGGCATCAGCACGCTAAAGGTCGGCTACAACCGGGTGCATGGTTATTACATAGAGATCAGCCGCGCTCAGTCCGACAAGGCGCCCGCCGAGTATATGCGGCGCCAGACGCTAAAAAATGCGGAGCGTTTCATCACTCCCGAACTGAAGGCCTTTGAGGACAAGGCCTTATCCAGCAAAAGTCGTGCGCTGGCGCGGGAAAAATTCCTGTACGAGGATCTACTGGAACGCCTCAATGAGCAATTGCCGCCCCTGCAGGAGACCGCCGCCGCTGTCGCCGAGATCGACGTGCTGGCCAATCTGGCAGAGCGGGCAGATCAACTGCGTTTATGCCAGCCCCAATTTTGTGATGAACAGGTGTTCGAGGTTATCGCGGGGCGCCACCTGGTCGTGGAGCAGGTGCTGCAGGAACCGTTTATCGCCAACGATACGCTGCTCAACGAACAGCGGCGCATGCTGCTCATTACCGGACCCAATATGGGCGGTAAATCCACCTATATGCGCCAGAACGCGGTCATTGCCCTGCTCGCCCACATTGGCAGCTACGTGCCCGCCAGCGCGGCGAAACTGGCAGCCCTCGATCGCATCTTCACCCGCATCGGCTCCTCCGATGACCTGGCCGGTGGCCGCTCCACCTTCATGGTGGAAATGACCGAAACCGCCAATATCCTGCACAACGCGAGCCGCCGTAGCCTGGTGCTGATGGACGAGGTCGGACGAGGCACCAGTACGTTCGACGGCCTCAGCCTGGCCTGGGCTACCGCCGTGCAACTGGCGCGCTCGGTCAAGGCGTTTACCCTGTTTGCCACGCATTATTTCGAGCTGACCAGCCTGCCCGATGTGTGTCCCACCATGGCCAATGTGCACCTGGACGCCACCGAGCACCAGGATCATGTGGTGTTCCTGCACAATATTCAGGAGGGGCCGGCCAATCGCAGCTTTGGCCTGCAGGTGGCCAAGCTCGCCGGCATTCCGGTGCCGGTACTGCAGGCCGCGCAGGCAAAGCTCATGGAACTGGAGCGTGGCGCGTTGCACGGCCCCACAACAGAACAGGCCAGCGCAGGGTTCCCGGCTCAAAATGACCTGTTCACTGCATCCGCGCCGCACCCGGTGATCGAGTCGCTTCAGGCTCTGGATGTCAATGAGATGACCCCGCGCCAGGCGCTGGACAAACTCTATGAGCTACAGGCCCAACTGGATTAATTGTGCGCCGCATGCAAGGTGTAATGCAGCCTCACCACCGTGTGTGACCACCCTCACAGCGCATGGCGATACCGCACTTTTAGACCTTTTTTTCTGCACTTCCAGCAGGTAAACTGGCGCCCTTCAGTCCCGCCACCCACACCCAAGAGGCATTTCAGGAATGACATTTGTTGTAGGAGAAGCTTGCATCAACTGTAAGCATACAGACTGTGTTGAGGTCTGCCCGGTCGATTGTTTTTATGAAGGCCCTAATTTTCTGGTCATCCACCCGGATGAATGTATCGACTGCGCCCTGTGTGAACCGGAATGTCCCGTGGATGCGATATTCTCTGAGGACGAGTTACCAGAAGACCAGGCCGTGTTTCTGGAGCTGAATGCCGAACTGGCTGAGATATGGCCCTGCATTACCGAGATGAAGGATGGCCTGCCCGACGCGGAAGAGTGGGTCGGCAAGCCCAATAAACTTGCCTTACTACAGCGCTGAATACCGCGCCGTGCACGCCAGCTCACTCACTGCACGATGACCGAACCGAAAACTCCCTTTACTATTGATTGGCGCGTCGGCTTTGGGCTGACCGTCACCCTCGTCTGGATCACTGCGGGACTGGCCTACCTGGTGCAGATTGTGGGCCCGGATAATTTTATCCACTTGCCTACCGCCGATATCGGCAGCTTTCTGGAGGGCGCCTTCGCACCTCTGGCGTTTTTGTGGCTGGTCATCGGGCATTTTATGCAGCAGAAGGAGATCAGCTCCAATACCAGGGCCATCAAACTACAGGAACAGAGCGCGCGACGACTGGAACTCCATTCTCGCCAGGACAGTTATTTCAAGCTGCTCGGCCTGGTGCAGGATCAACTGGGTGCGATCGCCGGCTTTCACTTTATGTCGGTCTGTGGCCCAACGGGCACCGGCGAAATTTCCTCACAGGAATTTATGGAACAGCGCGCCCACGCGGCGAGCGGCGATCACGCCTGGTTTATTCGAAAAATGATTGGGTTGGTGTCCGGCGACATCGTTAACGACGACCGCATGCAGGACATTTTCTTTAGTACTGCTGTCCGCACCCGCCATACAGAAAATTACAGCAGAACGTTTCGAAAACTATTGGACGCTGCACGCGCCGTCGATACAGACGATATGATCACCGATGCCTTGCTCAACGGCTCCGCAGAGGGCCTGCTGTACCGTATCATCGCGCACGTAAAAGGCGAAATCCGTCTGGACATGACGCTGGGCCCGGTGACGCCACCGCCGATGGGAGCTCCCCCCAATCATTAAGGGGTGTGCAGTTCCAGCGTCCGAAATTTGACCGTGCCCGTTGCCCAATGCTGCAAGGCGATAAAACCGGGAGTCGGGTCGGCATCCGCTATCACCGCGGTAGTCACGCCGTTTACCTTCACCTCAATGGCCGCGCCCCTGGCCCTTACTTCATACGTGTTCCACTGCCCCACTGTCTCCACACGGGCCATGGGGGGCATAAACTGCAAAACAATTGCGCCGGTGCGCGCTTCCTGCTGTGGGTGTTCGTCGTAGATATTCAGTTCGTAGCAGGTTTCGGGGTGGATGCGGGAGCGGTCCTTGCAGCGAATGAAAATGCCTGAGTTGGTGGTGGCGTCCACCCAGAACTCCGCCCGCAGGTAAAAATCACCGTAGTCTTTATCGCTGACCAGAAACCCTTCATCGCTGCCACTGGCGACGATGACCTGATCGACAACAGACCACTTGCTAGCGCCTTGCGGATGCCAGCCGTTCAGGCTGTGTCCATCGAACAGTGCGACAGGGTGCGCGTGGGCCAGTGGTATCGCACAGCATAAGCAAGCAACGATTCTTCCCACCACGATTGAGACTTTGATCAAAACGCTTTTGGCAGCGCCCCGCTTAAACATGACAGCGCTAGCTGAACAGCGAGTCACCACTCAGTCCCTGCGTCTCCATGATACAGCGCAGGCGCTTGAGCGCTTCGACCTGGATCTGTCGCACACGCTCGCGGGTCAGGCCAATCTCGCGACCCACTTCTTCCAGCGTACTACTCTCGTAACCACGCAGGCCGAAACGGCGCGATACGACTTCCCGCTGCTTCTCTGAAAGTTCTTCCAACCAGACCGCGATATTGTCTTTGATATCGATGTCCTGCAACAGCTGGGAGGGATCGCAGACCTGAGCATCGGCAATCAGATCTACCATGGAGCTGTCTGAATCAGGGCCCACGGGGGTATCCATCGAAATGACACGCTCGTTAAGACCCAACATACGTTTCACGTCTGCGACCGGCCGATCCAGCATTGCTGCAATTTCTTCCGCCGAGGGTTCGTGATCGAGCTTTTGCGTCAGTTCGCGCGCGGCGCGCAGGTACACGTTAAGCTCCTTCACCACGTGAATAGGCAGCCGTATGGTTCGGGTCTGGTTCATGATCGCTCGCTCTATGGTCTGGCGTATCCACCAGGTGGCATAGGTAGAAAATCGAAAACCCAGATCGGGGTCAAATTTCTCGACCGCCCTGATCAAACCGAGATTACCCTCCTCAATCAGATCCAGCAGGGTGAGTCCACGGTTGATGTAGCGACGCGAAATTTTTACCACTAGACGCAGGTTGCTCTCGATCATGCGCTTACGCCCCGACTCATCGCCACTGCGCGCCTGACGGGCATAATACTTTTCTTCATCCGCGCTCAACAGCGGCGAGTAGCCGATCTCATTCAGGTACAACTGGGTAGCATCGAGGGACTTTTCAGCGCGGGGAGACAGTTCGCCCTTGGCGCGATCGAAATCGTCATCACTGTGATCAACCGATGGCTCGAGCCAATCTCCGAGAGTCAGCGCTGCCTGTTCCATCTCTTCAGAGTTAGCTTCGGAGTTATTTGGAGAGTTGCCCGGGGGCTTGCTAAAGGAGGCACTGACAGGTCGCGCTTTACCAACGACTATGGACCGCTTCAGGTCCGTGCCGTGTTTTGAATTCCGTTTCGAACCTGCGATTGTCGGATCAGCATCCATGACATTAACCCACTCTTCTTTTAATAAATACTCAGAGTATTTTTCGCCGGGCCCACCAGACTAACCCAGGTACATTGCAAAATGCAATCAGGGTTCAGAAACCCACTATTATTCTAGTCCTTACTACTATTTGGCGGCCTGCACCCCACCAATAATGCCCTATTGGGCGCGGGACTACCGTGGCGGCAGTACCCTTTGCGGGTCAATTGGCTTGCCCTCCTTACGGATTTCGAAATGCAGTTTGACCGTATCAGTTCCAGAACTGCCCTTTTCCGCGATGGTTTGTCCCGCCGCGACCGTCTGGCCTTCGGCGACCAGCAGGCGGTCATTGTGCCCGTAGGCGCTGAGGTAGACCTCGTTGTGCTTGACGATTAGCAGCTCCCCGAAGCCGACGATACCCGTGCCCGCATAGACTACTTTACCGGCCGCCACTGCCACTATTGAGTCGCCTCGCGCGCCGCTGATATCGATGCCTTTGTGCACACTCTCGGAGTATCCCCGAGTCACCGTCCCTGCCGTCGGCCAGAGCCAGGACTTGACCTCCCCCCCCACGTAGGCGCTCGCGCCAGCTGCCACCTTAGCTGAGGCTATTGGAGGTGCGCCCACCGGCGCGGGTGCCGGGATCGGCTGACTGACAGCCGGCTTGGTGACAGTGACCGGAGACGGCACCTCAGATACCACACTATCCGGCGGCAGAGAACTCGGCGAGGGCGTGTAGATAGGTGAAGGCGGGGGCGGCGGGGGCGTGCGCACAGGCGCGTACACAGGCAAGGACCGACGCACAGGAATGGCTGCGGGTTTTGCTGCGGCCACACTGGGCTTCCCGGGTGGGACAGCCTCATCCAAATTGATTTTCTGCCCAGGATAAATCGTGTAGGGGGGCACGATCCTGTTGGCCGCCGCCACCTTGCGGAAGTCCAGACCATAGCGAAACGCAATGGAATATAACGTATCGCCGCGCTTTACGGTGTAGGCGGAAGGCTGCGACTGCACCGCCCGGTCTTCCACGGGTGCGCGCGCATTACCGCCACATGCAACAAGGCCGCACAACACCAGGCTCAACACGATCCTCGCTAGCAAAAGCTTTCCTCAACATGGGATTCACCGCGACAGCGCATAACTCCAACAGGCTTGTGTCAACCGGATGTTGGCCATTACTTTTCTTTGCCGGAGCGCAACGGAACGAAATAGACGGCCTCGACGATTTCTGTTTGGTAGCCCTCGTGAGTGCGCGTCACCACCTGCAAATGCTGGATATCACCACCTACCGGTATGACCATGCGACCGCCGGTCGCCAGTTGCAAGAGCAGGTCCTCGGGAATTCGCTCTGGGGCAGCCGTGACCAGGATACCGTCAAAGGGGCCGCACTCCTCCCAACCCATGCCACCGTCGGCATGATTCATGTGGACATTGCGCAGCTTTAGCTGACGCAAGCGCTGGCGCGCCTTTTGCTGCAGGGCCTTAATGCGTTCCACGCTATACACTTCATCGACCAATTGCGCCAGTATCGCCGTCTGGTACCCGGAGCCGGTGCCGATTTCCAGGACCCGCGCACGCGGTCCCGCCGCCAACAGCAACTCCGTCATACGGGCCACTACGTAAGGTTGTGACAAGGTCTGCGCAAAGCCGATAGGCAATGCCACATCTTCATAGGCGCGATGTGCCATGGCCTCATCCAAAAACAGATGACGCGGCGTGGTGCGCATCACATCCAGCACCGCCGCATTGCTCACTCCCTGCTCCACCAGGCGCTGCACCAAACGCTCCCGCGTGCGCTGGGATGTCATCCCAATGCCATGGAGATCAATCCTGTTCACTACCGATACCACTGTCTATAGACCCCTCGTTCTCTTTCTCTTTTTCTCTATACTGCACAAACTCAGCCAGCAGTGCAGTGGCATAGCTACCAGCGCCCAGGGCAAAATCCAGTTGTAGTGTCTCATCATCACAAAACTGCCAACAAAAGTCATCCGGCACCATGCGTGTGGGGCGCCAGGACAGCTCCAACCCCGACTCCTCCAGGAAGTCACAGATATCCCGACACTCCACCAGCGCGTCCGCGTGTCGCGCGCCCACACTGGACTGCCCCCGCCCCCACAGTGGCAATCCTGGATGAATATCACCGCTGGCTGCACGCGTGCGAAGGTCGTCACTGATTTCATCGCAGGTGAAGAAACTGCGTGTCCCGTGCAAAAAACAGACATCACCCGGGTTCACTGCATTCCAATCCCCGTGTTCTACCCGCTCCGCGAGCAGCCGATTGAACACATACGCGCGCAGCGCTGAAAAATACAGGCTGCGCTTGTCGCGCGATTGCCGTCGTCCGCTGCGCATCCAACGCCGCGCCTGCTCCAGTGTCGAGCCATTGCGACCAAAGCGCTGCTCACCAAAATAGTTGGGGACACCGGCATCGCGCAATTTTTCCAAACGCTGCTCCAGCGCCGCTCGCTCTCCGGTCAACGCACGCAACACCAGCGTAAAGCGATTGGCGCGATGCACGCCGCGCCTGAGCTTACGCAAATGCCGCCCCACCTCCAAGACTTGTGCATCGCCGGCGGCCTCCAGGGCGTACCAGTCAGGCTCAGCACGCCCGGCCATACCAACACTAAACCACTGCCGAGTTACGGCATTGCGATCTTTTAAGCCGCTAAGACCGATATCGCGCGGCGCCGCTCCGCTGAGGGCGGACAGGCGCTGCAGCAAATCCATGCTGTTGAGCCCACGTTTCTGCACATACAGAAAACAGTGCTCGCCCTCTCCCGACAAATCAAAACCCAGTTGTTCACTGACCTGAAAATCCTCGGGGCAGCAGCGCAGCAAGGCGCTACCCACAGGGGAGCCCCACGCACGGGGCCACAGTGGCATCATAGGACTGCGGTCTGCAGCAGCACGACTGCGTGTGCTGCAATACCCTCCTCGCGGCCGACGAAACCGAGTTTCTCGGTGGTAGTGGCTTTCACATTTACCTGCGCCACGGTGGTAGCCATATCGGCCGCCAGGTTGTCACGCATGCTGGCAATGTGGGGCGCCATCTGCGGCGCCTGCGCAATGAGCGTCACATCCAGATTGCCGATTGCCCAGCCGGCCTGCTGCACCAGATGCATCACCCGGCGCAACAGCAGTCGACTATCGATACCGGCGAAGGCCGGGTCGGTGTCGGGAAACTGTTGACCGATATCACCTCGACCCAATGCGCCCAACAGCGCATCACAGACAGCGTGAATCAACACGTCTCCGTCGGAGTGGGCGACCAGACCGCGAGCATGAGGAATACGCACGCCACCGAGCACCAGCGTGTCGCCCGGCCCAAAACAGTGCACATCGTAGCCGTGGCCTATGCGCATCGATGACCGCTCCGCCTGTTGCTATTCACACCGGTGCACTCACGGGATGCGCCTGCAAATACCAGGCCGCCAGCGGCAGGTCTGCAGCAACGGTCACCTTAAGATTGCCTGCCGATGCGGCGATCAGTTGGACCGGATAACCCGCCATCTCCATGGCAGCAGCCTCATCCGTCACGGTTAGACCACTCTGGCGCACTTGCACCAAAGCCCGGCGCAATTCATCGAAGCGGAACATCTGTGGAGTCTGGGCGCGCCACAGGGTAGCGCGGTCCAGGGTACGCACGACCAGCCCATCGTGCGAGGCCTGCTTGACGGTATCAACAATCGGCTCGGCCAGTATCCCGCCCGTGCCGCTGGCAGTCACGGCTGCGATCAGCCGTGCAACATCGTGCGCTTGCAGACAGGGCCGCGCCGCGTCATGCACCAATACCCAATCCTGTGGCGCAGCGATGGCTGCCAACGCATCCAGGCCAGCCAGCACCGAGCCACTGCGCTGCTGCGCGCCGGTGACGGTTTGCACGCGCGGATCCTGAAATACCGGGAGTGTCGCCGCCCGGCTATCCTTGGCATGCAGCGCGACGACGACTCCGGCGAGCTGCTCACACGCCAACACGGCGCGCAAACTGTGCTCCAGCAGCGTGGCTCCGGCCACTTGCATATATTGTTTGGGTAGATCGCCTCCCATGCGACTGCCAGTGCCAGCGGCGGGCAACACTGCCCAGCAGCGCGCCTCAGCGCGGCTCATGGCTGGTCTGCCACAGCAGGCGCAGGAGTCTCGACGCCTTCCGACTTAGGCCCGGGCTCAGGCTTCGGCTTCGGCTCAGGCTTCGGCTCAGGCTTCGGCCCAGACTTCGGCCCAGACTTCGGCCCAGACTCAGGCCCAGACTCAGGCCCAGATTCAGATTCAGGCTCAGACTCAACACTCTCGACGATCTGGTAAAAGGTCTCACCCTCCCGGACCAGCCCAAGTTGCTCTCGGGCACGCTGCTCCACACCCTTGTTACCGCTTTGCAGCTCCATAACTTCCCGCTCCAGTATCGCATTGCGCGCCTGCAGCTCACTGTTGATGCGGGTCTTCTCCACGATCTGGATTTCCAGTCGATGCTGTTCCGCCAGGCTACCCTCGGCAAACCACAGGCGGTACTGTAGTGCACCCAGCAGTAACAGCAGTGTCAGCAACAGCCAGCGCATGGGCTAGACCTTCACGCTCGCGAGAATTCCGCCAGACCACGGTAGGGCGCTCGACCGGCCAGTTCCGCCTCAATCCGCAGCAGGCGATTGTATTTGGCCACCCGGTCCGAACGGCACAGTGAGCCGGTTTTGATTTGACCCGCGGCAGTGGCCACCGCCAGGTCGGCAATGGTGGTGTCCTCGGTCTCACCACTGCGGTGGGAGATAACGGCGGTGTATCCGGCCGCCTTGGCCATGGCGATAGCATCGAGGGTCTCCGACAGGCTGCCAATCTGGTTGAACTTGATCAGGATAGAATTGGCCACACCTTTGTCGATGCCCTCTTTCAGTATTTTGGTATTGGTGACAAACAAGTCATCGCCTACCAACTGCACCTTGTCGCCGATCTTGTCAGTCAGCAACTTCCAGCCGTCCCAGTCCGACTCATCCAGGCCATCTTCAATGGAGATAATGGGATGGCTGGCGGCGAGGTCAGCCAGGTAATCGGTGAACGCCGCGCTGCTGAACTGCTTGCCTTCTCCGGCTAACGTATACATGCCGTCCCGATAAAACTCCGACGCCGCACAGTCCAGGGCCAACATGATATCGGTACCCAGTTTATAGCCGGCCTTGCCCACCGCCTCGGCAATCGCCTCCAGGGCTGCCTCGTTGGAAGGCAGGTTGGGAGCGAAACCGCCCTCGTCTCCCACAGCCGTACTCAGGCCGCGGGCCGACAACACTTTTTTGAGCTGGTGAAATATTTCCGCGCCCGCCCGCAACGCTTCCGCAAAACTGGGCGCCCCTACCGGCTGCACCATGAACTCCTGAATATCCACATTGTTATCGGCGTGTTCGCCACCGTTGAGAATATTCATCATCGGCACCGGCATGGAGAACGCTGATGTGCCATTGATATCGGCAATGTGCTGATAAAGCGGCACCTTGCGGGCCAGGGCCGCTGCCTTCGCCGCCGCCAGAGACACCGCAAGAATGGCATTGGCGCCAAACGTCGCCTTGTTGTCCGTCGCGTCCGCCTCGATCATGGCCGCGTCCAGCTCGCGCTGGGCGCCGGCGTCGCGCCCCAGCAGTAAAGCCTTGATGGGGCCATTCACGTGACCGACCGCCTTGAGCACACCCTTGCCGAGGTAGCGACCCGTATCGCCGTCACGCAGTTCCAGGGCCTCGCGCGAACCGGTGGAGGCGCCGGAAGGTGCGCATGCCGCGCCAACTTCTCCCGATTTGAGGGTCACCTCGGCCATCACCGTGGGATTACCGCGGGAATCCATAACCTCAAAAGCCTGAATGTTCGTGATCGATGTCATGCGGTCCAACTCCGTAGTTGCTGATGGTAGTTGCTGATGGCAGTTGCTAATCAATGTGCAGGGGGGGTAATGATTTCACCAGATCATCGACCGCCTTCACCTGCGCCAGAAAGGGCTCCAGCTGGGCCAGCGGCAGTGCGCTGGGGCCGTCACAGCGGGCCTTGTCCGGATCCGGATGCGCTTCCAGAAACAGACCGGCCAGGCCCAACGCCATACCCGAGCGCGCCAGCTCCACCACCTGCGCCCGACGCCCACCGGATGCAGCGCCCCCGGTATCCCGACACTGCAGCGCATGAGTGACGTCAAAAATCAGGGGGACATTGCCGCAATCGCGCTTCATCACACCGAAACCCAGCATATCCACCACGAGGTTGTCATAACCAAAGTTGCTGCCGCGCTCACACAGCATGACGCGGGTGTTGCCGCACTCGGCAAATTTTTCCACGATATTGGCCATCTGCGAGGGACTTAAAAACTGTGGTTTTTTGATATTGATCGCCGCACCGGTCGCCGCCAGCGCCGCTACCAAATCGGTCTGGCGCGCCAGAAATGCCGGCAGCTGGAGAATATCGCATACCTCGGCCGCCGGCGCCGCCTGCTGCGGTGTGTGCACGTCGGTGATGACCGGAACACCGAACGTCGACTTCACCGCAGCCAGAATGGCCAGGCCCTCCTCCAGGCCAGGCCCTCGGAACGAGTGAATGGAGGAGCGGTTGGCCTTGTCGTAAGACGCCTTGAAAACGTAGGGGATGGCCAGCCGGTGACACACCTCGACATAATGCTCCGCCACGCGCAACGCGAAGTCACGACTCTCCAACACATTTACGCCGCCGAGCAGGACGAAGGGGGCACTATTATTGATCTGCAGTTTGCCAACGGAAACGGTTTGGTCAGTCACGAACGGTTACTCTTTATCAGTCTACCTGGTTAACGACTTGGGCCTGAGCATGGGCAATAGCCGCTTCGATATAACTGGTGAATAGTGGATGTCCACCGCGGGGCCGGGACGTAAACTCCGGATGGAACTGACAGGCAACGAACCACGGGTGTGCAGGCAACTCAATCATCTCCACCAGCAAATGATCCGCCGACCAACCCGCGACGCGCATGCCCGCGTCCTGCAATCGTTCCAGGTAGTTGTTATTGACCTCATAACGGTGACGGTGGCGCTCGGAAATAACGTCCTTGCCGTAGATTTCTCGCACTTTGCTGCCGGCTTCCAGATGGCAGGGTTGGGCACCCAGGCGCATGGTGCCACCCTTATCGGATGATTCACTGCGCTGCTGTGAGCTGCCATCGGGGTCCATCCATTCCGTGATCAGTGCCACGATGGGGTGCGGCGTGGATGGATTCATCTCAGTGGAATCTGCGCCCGCCAGGCCGCAGACATTGCGCGCGTACTCCACCAACGCCACGTGCATACCGAGGCAGATGCCCAGGAACGGAATGTTATTCTCCCGCGCGTAACGCACTGCGGTAATCTTGCCTTCCACACCGCGATCGCCAAAGCCGCCGGGCACCAGGATGGCATTCACCCCCTTAAGTGCATCGGTGCCATGGCGTTCGATGTCCTCAGCGTCGATATATTCAATCTTTACTTTGGTTAGCGTCTGCAGGCCGGCGTGCACCAATGCTTCATTGAGCGATTTATAAGCGTCCTGCAAGTCGACGTACTTGCCCACCATGGCGACCCGCACCTGGCCACGATTAAGCGTAAATTCGCGCTTTACCACCTCGTCCCAATCGGACAGATCGGCCACCGGTTTGCAATCGAGGGCAAAACGCTCCACGACAAATTTGTCCAGACCGAAGTCGCGGAGCATGCCGGGGATTTTATAGATCGAATCCATATCCAACAGCGGGATGACAGCGCGCTCTTCCACATTGGTGAACAGGGATATTTTCTTGCGCGCGCTCTCCTCGATCTCCACCGAACAGCGACACAGCAAAATATCGGGCTGCAAGCCTATCGACCGCAGCTCCTTGACCGAGTGCTGGGTGGGCTTGGTTTTGATCTCCCCGGCGGTGGCAATATAGGGGACGAGGGTGAGGTGGATATAGAGGACATTTTCAGAACCGCGCTCGTAACGAAACTGACGGATCGCTTCGAGAAACGGCAGGGATTCGATATCGCCGACCGTGCCGCCAACTTCAATAATCGCCAGATCGACCCCTTTGGCATTCTCAAGAATCTTGCTCTTGATCTCATTGGTGATGTGAGGAATGACCTGCACCGTGC
>JANNXP010000003.1:0-18572 GCA_031409615.1 Haliea sp.
TGGGTACTGTGCCCCTTGATACGGAGAATCGGGGCGTCGCCATACCGGCCAAATGGGAAGACACCTATCATGTGGCCTGGGGCACCCAGTACCAGTTGGATAAGAACTGGGCGCTGACCGCTGGCATTGCCTATGACAGCAATCCGGTCGATGCGGAATTCCGTAATGCCCAGCTACCGATTGACGAGCAGACACGCTATGCCGTCGGCGCGCGCTACGCGCTCAGCGACACCCTGACGGTGGGCGGCTACGCCAACTACGCCGATCTGGGCAAGGCGCGCATCGCAAGCCAGCGTTGGGGCGGTGACTTTGGTGATGCCAACAGTGCACTGCAATTGATCGCCAACGTGAACTGGACGTTCTAAGCCGCCATTCAGTGTCAGCATCCGCGGTATCGCAGGATCGCTGCATGAATCTGAAATGCACACCAACCGGTTGATTCGACACCTGAGGGCCCGGCGCCGATTATTCATTTGTGCTGTAGTCGGGCTGCTGGTCGGCTTGTTGATCCCTCAGAGTCTGGGTTTGCTGCCAGTGACGCGCGGACTGCTGGGCTGGAACGTCGGCATCTGCTTATATCTGCTGCTGTGCGTGGTCATGATCAGCCGCTCCACGCACGAACACATTCGTCACCAGGCGCGTTTGCAGGATGAAGGTCAGTGGCTGATTTTGACGCTGGTGATGGTGGCAGCGATTGCCAGTCTGGTCGCTATTGTTGCCGAGTTGGCGGCTGCCAGTGAGCTCCATGGTTCGGCTAAGTACGCACATATCGGCCTGGCGGTATTTACCATTGTTGCCTCGTGGGCGTTCACGCATATGATGTTCGGGCTGCATTACGCCCACGAATATTATCTGGCGCCCACTAACGGAAAGTCCGTTGGCCTGCAATTTCCCGGTGATGACGCGCCTGACTATGGTGATTTTCTGTATTTTTCCTACGTCATAGGCACATCCGGACAAACCGCTGATGTGAATATCACCTCGACGGCAATGCGCCGCGTTGGCCTGCTGCATTGTGTGCTGGCGTTCTTCTTTAACACCACTGTGCTGGCGCTGACCATTAACATCGCGGCCAGCTTGTTTTAGTCCAAACGATTATTTTCGGTACGCTCAGGTAAATGTAGTAAAAGGAAGTGCCATGAGTTCAAACTATTTTCGAACATTCCTGGCGGTCACCGCAATCGGTGTCGCAGCCTGTAACCCTTCGTCAGAGCCGAAATGGGTAGTCTTCCATGCCGCGCCGGAAGCGAATATTTATACTGATCCTTCGACAGTTCACAAGGAAGGTGACGACGCCCGGATGTGGGTGTTGATTGACTACACGCAACCACAAAACGACAAAACTGGTAAGCAGGTGTTGTCAGACAAGTTGCATTATCAATACAGCTGCAAGGAAAAAACCCTGTCCATCATAGCCACCTCGGCTTACGCCGGACACATGGGCAGTGGCGAACTGATCAATGAAAATCCCGATGCGCCGCAGGTGACGCCTGTCGAAGCAGGAACCCTGGCTGAGGACATGTGGAAACATGCCTGTGGCATTCCTGCTTCTGCCTAGGAAACGTCTTGCATGGTAGTGGCACGCACCAACCGTCCCTCCGGGGATAAGGCCTGATCGCTCAGAAGGCTGGGATATGCGCTCTTCAGGCCTTATCCCCGGCGGGACTCCAGCGCAGTGAACTCCACAGTTGTGACGTACGTGCGATTCCAGGCGAGTGGCAGTGGGCATGCTCCGCGGCGAATATCTCAGCACTTTGAGCAAGCGGGGCATGGCCACTGCCACTCGCCGCAACGAAGCCTACAATCGTGATTCATCGCCGGCTAGCTCAGGTCCTCATTGGCCGCATTCCGGGAATTACTGCATATTGCACTGCGCTTGGATTGCAGCAATTTTTGTATCCAGTTTCTTGTTGTACTCGCCGGTGCCGATCTCGAGGCCTTCCTTCTCGCTGCCCCCAAACATATGCGCTACCGCACCTATTGGAACAATTGAGCTGGCGCCATCCTCTATTTCCTGCGAGGTGCGGGCTTTCTCACTGGTCAAGGTTTTAATGTCAGCAGCTGCGGTCGAGCAATCTATAGGTTTGGCGAGATTCGCCTGTACCTGATTGGTCGGAGCGGGTGCCTGCGTTGAACAACCAGAAACAAGCGCGAACAAAAATACAAGCGATGTAAATGCTTTCATGAACAATCTCCAATGGGTGTGTTGATGGGTGTGTTGATGGGTGCCAATTGAGGCATTAGCACTGTTGCCTTTGAATCACTGTCGCTGGTGTAGCAGGTACGTGACACACCAGGCGCCCATGCCGGCGTGAACGATGACGGCAGGCCATAAGGCGATGCCAGTCGGGTGCATTTGGAGTCCTGCAGCGCCGAGGACCAACACAGCGCCAACGTTATAGATCATTATCGCACTGACCACTCCTCGCGCGGCCCGACTTTGCACGTCGTGACTGGCGAGCCAGCAGGCCACACCCAGCGCGAGCAATGCCACCCCGGCGACACGACCTAATGGAATGGCCGCACCGGCGATGTCCGCGTTGAGTAACAGGTGGACAATGACGCCGGGCACGGCGATCAAGCCCAATCCGGTTAACCCTTCAATGATCGCGGTGCCTTTAAGCAGTCGGTTCATGATGCTGGAGTCCCAACGCAGGCGGCACTTGCGCACCGCCTGTCTCGTTGCTGGTTAATGCCTAGTCCGTGGCTTTCTTGACGGCTACAGCGGCGGCCTGCTGTGCGGCCGCCGCCATTTGCGACGGTCCGAGCTTGAAAGTCAGCTTATCGATGGTGCCGGTGAAAGTGAACGGCAACTCGTAGCTGCCATCCACTCCCGTGCGGGTATCGCTGCCAATATCCAGGGTTTCGTCGATGGTCATCATCAGCGGGATCGAGTGCTTGATGGTCTTTTTAGCCAGTTCTTTGCCATCCACGGTGAAGACACCGGTGCCGCCCTTGCCGGGCCCAGGGCCGTCGTATTTGAAGTCGAACACCAGCGTGTGCTTGCCGGGCTCCAGCGCCTTGCCCAAAACATCCTTACCGACGAGTCCACCGACACCGCCCTGCCAGCGGAAGCGTTCCAGATCGAGCAGGTTGTAGACAAACACTGGCTTGCCGTCCTGCAGGAACATGCCGTAGCCACCGAAGCGTCCGCCAAAGGTCACGATCATGCCTTCCGCTCCACCCTTGGGCACGGTGATGTCGGCCGTGATGGTGTAGTCCTTGTTCATCAACTCGGGTGCGTTACCGATGGGGATGCCGGCATTCGCACCGGTGTAGGTGAACAGCGTTTTCCCGGCCACCGCACTCGGACGCGGCGTTAACAGGCGCGAGAACGCCGTGTTATCCAGGGGCAGGACGTTGTATTTCGCCGCTTCCGACTCGAACACCGCCTGCATTTCTTTCAGTTTATCGGGCATCTTGGTGGAAAGATCGTTGCTCTGGGTGAAGTCTTCGGCGAGATTGTAGAGTTCCCATTTGTAGCCGTCGATCACGCTGGGCAAGGTGCCGGTGGCGAGATCCCAGGGCGGCGCAAAAGGTGTGGTATTAGCCATCCAACCGTCGTGGTAGATGCCGCGATTGCTCGCCATCTCGAAGTACTGTGTGGTGCGTGCAGATGGCGCCTTGGCATTGGCTTTATCAAATGTGTACGCCATGCTGACGCCTTCAATGGGGCGTTGTGCAATGCCGTTCACCGTCTGCGGTGCCTTGATGCCGGTGGCGTCAAGGAGCGTCGGCACAATATCAATGATGTGGTGAAACTGGCTGCGGATCGCGCCGACATCGGTGATGTGGCCGGGCCATGAAATGGCCAGACCCTGCCGCGTGCCACCGAAGTGCGAGGCCACCTGCTTGGTCCACTGAAATGGTGTATTGAAGGCCCAGGTCCAGCCGACAGACATATGTGGATAGGTCTTGTCGGTGCCCCAGTCTTCAAGATGCAGCAGTTGCAATGCCTCGGGCGCTTTTAAAATCCCGTTGTAGGCGGTGAGTTGGTTGAAGGCTCCGGTGAGCGTGCCTTCCGGGCTGGTACCGTTGTCACCGGCGATATAAATAATGATCGTATTGTCGAGTTTACCCATGTCCTCCACAGCCTGAATGACGCGACCAATCTCATCGTCAGTGTAGGCCGCGTAGCCGGCAAAGTTTTCTGCCTGACGCTCGAAGAGCTTCTTCTCGGCGAAGGACAGCGAATCCCACTTGGGGATAACGTCCGGCCATGGCGTGAGTTGTGCATCGGGGGGAATCACGCCGAGTTTTTTCTGGTTGGCATAGATCACGTCGCGCAGCTTTTCATACCCCATGTCGAACTTCCCTTTGAATTTCTCGCGCCACTGCGCCTTTGGCTGGTGCGGAGAATGGGTACCGCCGGGCACGTAGTAGACGAAGAACGGCTGGTCCGGTGCCGCCGCGTTCAGGTCGCGCATGTGCTTGATCGCTTCGTCCGCCATGTCGGTGGTCAGGTTGTAATCCTTGCGCCCGAGCCACGGAAAAATCTGTGTGTGATCGCGAAACAGGTACGGCGTCCACTGATCGGTCTCGCCGCCCATAAAGCCGTAGAAGTATTGGAAGCCCATGCCCGACGGCCACTGGTCGAAGGGACCGGCTGCACTGTATTGATAGGTGGGCGTATTGTGGTTCTTGCCGAACCATGAGGTCGCGTAACCATTCTCCTTGAGGATATTGCCGATGGTCGCGTTCTCAATACCGATGATCGAATCGTAACCGGGAAAACCAGTGGACAGTTCGCCGATCACACCGGAGCCCACCGAGTGGTGGTTGCGGCCGGTGATCAGCGCCGCCCGCGTGGGCGAGCACAATGCGGTGGAGTGAAATTGGGTGTAACGCAAACCCGCCTTGGCGATGCGGTCCAACGCCGGTGTCGGGACCACGCCGCCGAACGTACCGGACACGCCATAGCCCTGGTCGTCGGTCATGATCAGCAGAATGTTGGGCGCGCCCTTGGGCGGCACCACGCGCGGCGGCCACCACTGTTTGGAATCCAGTGCGCTTTCCTTGATCACGCCACCGAACGGCAGCGCCGGCGCCGGAAGTTGACTCCCCTCAAGCGTGAGAGTGGCGGTGGGATCCCCGAGTGTGCCGGTAATGGTCTGGGCGGTCGCTGGCAAGGCAGCGAATAGTGCCGCTGATGCGAGCAGAAAACAGACGGGGTAGTTGGACCTGCGCGCGATTTTCATTGTTGCCTCCGGCGGTAAGATGCGAAATGGATGCAGGGAAAAAACTGGCAAGACAATGCTACAACCGACCGCCTCGAGAGATCAACCCGGTTTTTTTTTAAACCATTACTCCGAACGCAAGGCCTCGATAGGGTCCAGCGCCGCTGCATTCAGCGCCGGTTGAATACCTGCCGCAAGGCCCACACCACAACTCAAGGCAAGAGACGCCAGCATATAGCCCGGTTGCAGCGATACCGGCAGCCCGGGTGCGAAGGTGTTCAGGATGACGACCAGCACCGCGACAATGGCCAGACCCAACAGACCCCCCATGCCCGACAGCAATACCGCCTCGCCGAGGAACATCCACAGTATCTGGCGGCGCGTGCAGCCTACCGCGCGCAACAGGCCAATTTCCTGCGTGCGCTCTTTGAGTGCGGTGGTCATGATGGTCAGCACTCCGACACCCCCGACCACCAACGAGACACCGCCGAGTGCGCCCACGGCCACCTTCAGCATAGACAAAATTTTATCCAGCGAGCTCAGCATGTCTTCCTGGGTAAACAGCGTGAAGTCCTCATCGCCGTGGCGGCGAATCAGTGTCTCCTTGATCCGCTCGCGCATTTCCGTCGCAGTGCTGGTTTCCTGGAACACGATGTCGATTTCGTTCAGGCCGTCCTTGTTGAACATCTGCATGGCCAGGTCGACCGGAATGTACACCGCATCGTCCAGATCAAAGCCCAGCATTTGCCCCTTGCTGGCCATTACGCCGATCACGCGAAAGCGGGTGCCGCCGATGCGTACGTAGCGACCCAGCGGGTTGCTGGTGGCAAACAGTTCGTCCTTGACCTTGGAGCCGAGTACGGCGAAATAGCGCGAGTTCTGTAGGTCACCCGCCGGCAGGAAGCGGCCCTGGGCGATGGTGTAATTCCAGGCCCTGGCCATATCCGGACCCACGCCGAAGACATCCGTATCCCTGCTGAAAGTGTCTGCTTCAATTTTGGCGGTGCCCTGTAGCGTTGGCACCACGGCATCGGCGTGTGGCAATCGGCTGAGCTCGCTGGCATCGTCCAATGACAGCGGCCGAATGGTGGTTAACAATCCCCCCATCCCTCCGGTGGTGGTCTTGCCGGGAGTGATCGCGATGATGCGGGTGCCGAACTGGGAAAAACTGTCCAGCATGTACACGCGAATACCTTCACCGATCGAGGTGAGCAGGGTCACCGCTGCGATACCGATGCTGATGCCCAGCGCCGTGAGCAGGCTGCGCAGGCGCGCGGTGGTCACCGCCTGGAATACCCAGCGCAGCCAGTCGCTTAACAACATGTCAGGTCACTTCTTGCCGAGCGCATCGACGGGCTCCATGTCAGCGGCTTGCTGCGCGGGCAGCCAGGCGAACAACAGTGCAGTGCCAATGGCAAGGCCGAGTGACGACCACAGTGCCCAGCCGGGCGTTGCAAAGGGCACCGATGGATAGAGGTGTCTGCCAATGATGACGATCACTTTACCGACGACCATGCCCACGACCGCACCAGCGGCTGCAATCAGTCCTGCTTCAGTCAGAAACAGGGTGCGCACCTGAGCGGCGGGCGCACCCAAGGCCTTGAGCAGGCCGATTTCTGCGGTGCGTTGTTTTACTGACATCAGCATCACGTTCATCACCAGTATGCCCGAGACCACCAGACTGATGGCGCCGATGCCGGCAACGGCCAGGGTCATTACTCGCAGGATGCCATCGAAGGTGCTGAGCATCGAGTCGGGGCTCACCACGGTGACATCCAGCTCGCCGTCGTGCAGCGCCTGCATTTTTTTCGAGATGGCTAATTTGACCGTGTCCATCTGGTGGTTTTCCTTCACCTTTAACATCACCCGGAACATGCCATGTACATTGAATACAGACTGCGCCGAGGCCACGGGAATAAAGATGGCCTCGCTGAGATCTGCGCCGAAGGAATCGCCAGACCCGGCTAACACGCCGATGACCCGAAAGCGATAGTCGCGCAATCGAATCCACTGGCCAACGGCACGACCGTTGTCAAATAGTGCCTCCTTGAGCTTCTGGCCAATGACGGCGACCTGTTTTCCTTCGCCGAGTGCGAGGTCCGGTAGGCTGCTGCCCTGCGCGATCTCCAGCTTGCGGATGGTAAAGAATGCGGCGGTGGTGCCGATCACCATGCTGTCGCGCTCGCGGGATTTAAAGGATACCGGGCTATTGCCCAACACCATGGGCGCTAAAGACGTCACGCCGGGAACAGATCGCTGCAACACTTCTACTTCGTCCAGCGTAATGGCGTGGGCGGCCGTACCCATCATGGGTGGCATGCCGCCGGTGGTTTCTTTGCGGCCGGGAAACATGACCACGCTGTCCTTGCCCATGATGGCGAACTCGCCCAACACGTACCCGCGCGCACCTTCGCCCAGCGCGGTCAGCACCACGACAGCGGCGACGCCCAGGCCAACCGCAGTCAATAGCATGGTGCTGCGAAAGCGCTGGCGACGCAGCGCCAGCAGGGTAAAACGCAGCAGGTCAAGCAGTCGCAATGTCAGGCCGCCCGCTCGTGGGTGTGGTCACTGACGATCGCGCCGTCAGCCATGCGTATGCGGCGTATCGCACGCTCGCCCATGGTGTTGTCGTGGGTCACGATGAGCAGGGTGATGCCCTCACGATTGAGGTTCTCGAGAATTTCGGTCACCTCGCCACCGGAACGTGAGTCGAGATTGCCGGTGGGTTCGTCGGCGAGAATGATGGCCGGTTTCATCACAATACTGCGGCCGATAGCCACACGCTGGCGCTCGCCTCCGGACAATTGGTTGGGCAGGTGGTGCGCGCGCCGCGCAATACCGAGTTTTTCCAGAATGGTCGTGACTGTCGCATGGCGCTCTCGCGCCGGGACGCCGGCTAACATCAGCGGCATCTCCACGTTTTCGCGCGCCGACAGGCGCGGTATCAGGTGATATGACTGGAACACAAAACCAATCTGCTCGCGCCGCAGGCGGGCGCGTTCATTTTCATCCAGCGCGCCGGTATCGACGCCATTGAGCAAGTAGCGTCCGGTGTTGGGGCGGTCGAGCAGGCCGAGCATATTCATCAGGGTGGATTTGCCCGAGCCAGAGGGCCCCATGACCGACAGGTATTCACCTTGCTCGATATGCAAGTTGATGTCAGCCAGCGCATGCACTTTGGTGTCGCCCAGAATGAAGGTCTTATTGATACCGCTGACGTCAATCATCCCGCGGCACCACCTCGAGACCATCAGCAAGCTCCGGCACGTCCAGCGACAGCACTATCTCGTCACCGGCCTGCAACTTGCCTGTGACCTCGGTGAAATTCCAGTTGCGCAGGCCCACCTCTATGGTCACCAGTTCCAGCGTGCCGCTGTCGCGGTTGAAGCGATAGACCTGATCGTTCTCCATGACCGCTTCCGTGGGAACACGCAACACGTCTGCATGAGTTTCCAGCAGGATATCAATGTCTGCGCTGTAGCCCACCAACAACCGTTCACGCGTGCCCGGATCGTCAAACACCACATCGACTTCGACGGTGCGGGCCTGCTTCTCCAGATCCAGCACATAGGGCGCGATGCGGTTCAGGGTGCCGGGAAAACTCTCGCCACGGAAGGCATCCAGCGTCACGCGCGCGGGTAGGCCCTTATGCAGTGCTCCGGCATCGACCTCATCAATGGGTGCTGTGACATACATGCAGCTGTAGTCAATCAGGTCAACGGCCGGTGGTGTCGCCACGCCGGGTGGGGAGGGCGTGACGTATTCGCCGATCTCGCCATTGATCTCAGCGACGACACCGGCAAACGGGGCGCGCAGGAAGGTTTCTTCCAACATGACATTATTGATATCCAGATTGGCCTGTGCCACCTGTTCCTCGTCCCTTGCCGCCTCGCAGGCGAAACTGCCGCTCTGCGCCCGGGTACGGCCAAGTTCGGTTGACTCCTTGGAGGCGAGCTTGCGTTCCAGCAGCGTGTCCAGGCGCGTGGCCTCGCGCTCGGCATTCTGCGCTTCCACGCAGACTTTTTTTGCATTGCCGCGCGCTACCAACAGCTGTGCGCTGGCCTGGGCCTGCATCGCCTTGCGATCCTTGTTCCACAGGGACAGCAGCACCTGCCCAACCTCGACCCGGTCGCCCTCGGTAACGAGCAACGCATCCACCCGTCCGCCCGAGGGCATGGAGAGCTTGGAGCGCCGGCAGGCATCCACCGTGCCCGCGCGGGTGTTGGAGACGGTTTTCTCCACTGTGCCACGGGCAACCGTATGCAGAAGAACTTCGGCTGGCGGTTGCCTGCCCATGTACCAGATGACGCCAACTGCAATTGCGATAAGACTGAGAACAATAATGAGTTTTTTCACGCCGGTTTGATGTCCTGTTAACAAAGCGACATGAGTATAAAGTCCACCGGCGTCTCTGGATACTGCCGGCCGCAGCGATTATATTGCTGACCTGATTCGTTGATCTAATTCGTTAGTCTGATTCTCACTGAAAACGGAGTGTTGCTATGGGCAGGGCCTATCAGAATCGCAAGGACTCGATGGCTAAAACCTCGGACATGAAGGCCCGGGTGTACAGTCGCTACGCGCGTGAACTCTACGTTTCGGCCAAAATGGGGGGGCCTGACCCGAACAGCAATCTGTCGCTGCGCGGCCTGATCGAGCGGGCCAAAAAGAACCAGGTGCCCGCCCATGTTATCGAAAAAGCGCTGGACAAGGCGCGGGGCGTAGGCGGTGAGGATTTCGCCATCGCCCGCTATGAAGGATTTGGTCCGGGGGGCTGTGTGGTGATTGTCGATTGCCTGACGGACAATCCCAACCGCACCTTTGGGGACGTGCGCCAGTGCTTCACCAAAGCCAAATGCAAGCTGGGTACACCGGGCAGTGTCAGCCACCTGTTTGATCACAGCGCCATATTGGTGTTCCCGGGCAACGACGAAGAGGCGGCACTGGAGGCACTGATGCTGGCCGACGTGGATGTCTCTGATATCGAGAGTGACGATGGCAAGGTGACGGTATTTGCACCACATTCGCAATATTTCAAGGCCAAACAGGCCCTGCTGGACGCCCTCGGGAATATCGAGTTCGAGGTGGATGACATTCAGTTTGTCCCGCAAACAAATGCCTCCCTCAGCCCCGAAGAGCTGGGTGTGCTGGAGAATCTGGTCGATATGCTCGAGTACCTGGAAGACGTCCAGAACGTATACCATAACGTGGGGTGACGCATTCCGGTGAGGGTGCTATATTGAGGCGCGAAGGCGTTTTGTCTCTGACTCTGAACAGGCACTGCGCAGTTCCCAGTCGATATCAAAAAAACCTATGGAGAACATTATGTTGAAAAAGAAATTGCCCGGTTTACTGTCGCTTGCACTGGTGACATTCGTCCTCGCTGGCTGTGGTGCCAAAGAGGAGCAAAAGGTCGATGCGGCTCAGCAGTCTATGAAGGATGCCGCCGCGACGATCAGCGAGAAAGCCACTGATGCGGCTGATGCATCGGCCGATATGGCCGCCGAGGCCAAGGATAGCGTGCACGCTATGGCTGACGACGCAGCGCATGCTACCGACAATGCCATGGACGCTGCCGGTGATGCAGCCGATGCTGCCGTCGACAGCGCTAAAGATGCCGCCGCAGATGCCCAGGATGCAGCCAATGCTGCGGCCGAAAGCACCAAGGAAGCCGCTGATGCTGCTGCCGAGAGCACCAAGGAGGCCGCTGACGCAGCCGCCGAGAGCGCCAAAAATGCCGCTGATGCCGCCGCCGAAGAAGCCAAAAAGGCGATGGGAGGTTAATTCTCGTCCATAGGGATTGAGCTTCTTTTTAGCGGCTCAATCCCGCTTTTCATTTACCCCTGCGACTACCCAAACGCCTCGTGCAGTAATTGAAATGAGCGTTTGCGATCCTCAAAATAATACATATTAGTCACCGCCATAATCTCATCCGCGTGATGCAGAGCGGCGAGCTGTTCCAGTTTTTCCCGCACCTGCTGCGGGGTGCCTGCGGCGCGACTGTTTTCCCGACTCGCGATAAACGCCCGTTCCTGCGGCCCAACGGGATAGCTTTGTGCCTCCTGCGGCGTCATTGACTGCCCGTTGGACACCCCGGTAAAAAAGCGAAACAGGTTCAGGTCATAGGTCAGCTGCAAGGCCCTGGCCTGTTCTTCCGTGTCAGCGCAGAACACACTCAGGGTAAGAATGGCATACGGCTGGGTCTGCAGCGCACTGGGTTGGAAATGTGTCTTGTACAGGCTGATGAGTCGGGTATCCGCCTGAGGGTTGATAAACAGGCCGAGGTTGTACGGCAGGCCGCGCTGCGCTGCCAGCACCGCACTGTCGGGACTGGAACCGAGCATCCACAGCGGAATCTTTTCTGGCGGGCGGGGGCTGACGATCGGACTCGTAGTGTCTAACCACAAATAGTCACTCAGCTGCGCCGTCAATGCGGGGAAGGCATCGAATTTGGGCCGCCCGTCGGTGGCCAGGGCGACGGCGGTGGCCATATCCGCGCCTGGCGCGCGGCCGATACCAAGGTCGACCCGCCCCGGATACAGGTTGGCCAACAGGGAAAACACTTCCGCCACTTTATAGGCACTGTAATGCGGCAGCATGATACCGCCGGAGCCGATGCGGATGCGGCTGGTGGCCGCTCCCAGCGCGGCGATGAGCACCTCAGGTGCACTACCCGCCACGGAGGGAAAGGCGTGATGCTCCGACACCCAGAACCGGGTATAGCCGAGCTGCTCGCAATACTGCGCCATGTGCAGGGTTTCCTGCAGAGCGATCGCCGCCTGATCGGGCGCGCGGGCCAGTGATTGATCCAGAACCGATAATTTCAGTGCCATGTGCGCCTTAGGTGAGCTTGATGATTGCATTGAAAGCGCGGTGGGGTGGATGATCGCATGCCAGCGGCCGCGATCCAAGTTGAGCGCGGCGGTAATTCCCCGGCAGTGGTAGGATGACACGATGGAATTTCTCTCAGATTGGCAGCAGCCGCTATTGTGGGCCAGCGGGCTGTCGTTGCTCGCGGTGGTTGGCACCCTTATCGGCGTGCCCTGGGTAGTCGTTCGTTTGCCCCAGGATTATTTTTCGCGTCCAGAGCGGGTGGTGTGGCGGGAGGTGTCCTCTGCGCCCGTGCTTGCCCTGATTGTCGGGGCGCTCAAAAATCTGCTGGGCTTGCTGTTAATCATGCTTGGAGTGATCTTGCTGGTGACGCCGGGCCAGGGACTATTGACGCTCTTTATCGGCCTCATGTTGATGAATTTTCCGGGCAAGTATCGTCTCGAGCGTTGGCTGGTGTCACGCGCGGGCGTATTGCACGGCCTAAACTGGCTGCGCCGCCGGGGAGGGCGCCCGCCGTTCGATGCTCCGC
This sequence comes from Haliea sp., assembly GCA_031409615.1. GTDB lineage: Bacteria > Pseudomonadota > Gammaproteobacteria > Pseudomonadales > Halieaceae > Marimicrobium. Next base: position 12,538 of record JANNXP010000003.1, read on the forward strand.
GGCAAGACGACCCGGGCGAGGTGTAAACGTTGAGACAGCTGAGTCATTTGGGTCTGGCGAGATTCTCAACGTAGGCGCTAATGTAGGCGCTAATTTAGATGCTACAGCGAACCCCAACTCATGCCGACCTGCAACAGCAGGGTGTCGCGACGGGTGAATTTTCCCTCCAGCGAGCCGAAGCCCGGAATGCTGGGGGTGGATACCGGCGCATCATCCATCCCCATGTAGCTCACGGACATTTTTACTCTACGCGACTGCGTCCAGCGCCATTCACTGGCGAGGCCGAGCGACCACAGGGCATCGAGCCGCAGGGTCATCGTGCGCTCGTCGTCGTCAATCATCTGGTTGGTGACCAGACCGCCAACGCCCAGCATCCAGCGCTCGGATACCGGCCAGCTATAGCTGCTGGAGAGGGCGTAGATGTCGTTGTACTGGCTGTCGGTGCGTGAGAAGGATTGGCCGTTGTAGTAGAACTCCGAGAGGCGGAAGTTACTGAAATTGAGCCACGCCAGATCGACGGTCACAGCGCCATTGTTAGTGAACTCATGATAGACACCGCCCACCATGGATTGCGGTGAGGTACTCTCAATGGTGATATCGGCATTCAGGATATTCAGCCGTCTCATGGCCTCTTCCGTTCGCGGTCCCAGTCCGGAGAGTTCGTTGTCAGCATCTCGCGATGGATTGATCTCGGAGCTGTAGGTCAGCCCCCATCGCGTGCGCTCGCTGCTCTGATAAAGCGTCGAGAGCCCGAAACCGACTTCAATGCTGTCGGCTTCTATTTTCGAACGGCCATCGCCGAAACCCGGGTCGAAAATATTGCGCACCGCCCGCTCCTGCTCGAAGCTGGAGTAGGTGATGGCCGCGCTGGCGGCTACCGACCACTGGTCATCGACGCGCCACGCAAGGCTGGGAAACGCACTGATGTAGACAGAGTCGTAGCTCTCAATGAAATAGCGACCGGGCCAATCACCCAGATCGTCGGAGAAACCTGTCCCTAGAAAGGTAAACGACGTCGTGAATTTGTCGTTGATGGGCCGGATGATCGCAAACCGGGGCACGACAGTGTCGCCAGAGTCTTTCGAGTTGAACTGGGTACCGTTCCCGCTGAATTCGCTTTCCCATTCGGACTCGCTGGTGAACAGCAGTATGTCGCCTTCCACGGCGCGCTGTGAAAAACGGGAAATGCCCGCGGGATTGGAGCTCGCGGTCTGGGCGCTGTCTGCCGACGCGGCCAGCCCTGTGCCTAATGGATAGGGGCGCGCGTTGGCCACGGCGCTGCTCACAGCAGACAATATTAAGGTGATAACGAGCAGGCGTCGTGACATGCGTAACACTCTGAAATAAGGCGGGTGGGTCTGGCAGGCAGGCTGTATGCTCAGCCCCGTGACAGTAAACAAATTATCGAATAGGCCATGGCCCTTTTCAATCAAAAGTCCTATAAATTTGACGCAGCGTTAACCAGGCTTGTTCGACTCGGATTTTCCGTTATGCTAAAGACCAGAGGATGGGATATGACACAGCGAGGCTTCACCATGCGTTCACGTAATTTCTGGCAAGCCACAGCTTGTGCGCTGCTACTTGCGCTGCCGACGATCGCCACCCGCGCTCAGGACGGCGAGGTGCAAACGGGTTGGCTGGAGCTGGTAGAAGGCTCTCGCGACAGTACCGTTGGCGCCGAGGTGGTGAGAGTCGAGCCCGGAGAGTCCGCCGATACGCAGAAGATCACCCTGGCCATTCCGAAGAAATCCATTGTGAGCCCGGACGGCATCGAGGAGGTGGTAGTGATGGGCCAGCGGCCGGAAAAGCCCGAAAAGCCAGAACCACTGGATATCACCTATGAATGGGCGGCCGATTACGACAGCGACAACTACGGCCTGGTCATTCGTCTGAGCCGCTTTACTAACTGGCCCATTCGCCTCTACATGAATTCTGATCCGGGGTTTAAGCGGTAGATTCCGGTGCTGCGGCGGCATAGCGTGCGCCGCACGGGGCCGACACCGGTCACCAGAGGTTTGCCGTGCACCTGATCCCCGGTATCAACGCAGACATTCTCAAACGCTTCGCGCCCAACCCCGGGCGCAGACCTCTGTTGCCCCCGTTAAGCGAGCAGGCGCAGGTCGCCCTGATGTGCCGCATGTTATTTCGCGAGGGTTGGAACGAGCATATCGCCGGGCATATCACCTACCGCCTGACCAATGGCACGGTGCTGACTAACCCCTGGGAACTGGCCTGGGATGAAGTCACCGCCAGCGATATCCTGACACTGGATGAAACCGGCGCCATCATCGCGGGCGAGTGGAATACCACACCGGCCATTGGCCTGCATTTGCATTTGCATAAACTACGCCCCGACGTGCACGTGGTGCTCCACAACCACGCCCATTGGAGCGGAATCTGGGCCAATATGCACCGGGTGCCGCCGGTGTATGACCAGGCCGGAGCCTATGTCGATGGCCCGCTGCCGCTGTTCGATGAGTATGGGGGCACGTTCGAGGATGAGGACAAATCGCTGGCGGCGGCAAAAGCCCTGGGCGATGCCAAGTGGGCCCTGCTTGCAAACCACGGTTCCCTGGTGGTGGGACGAGATCTGCGCCAGGCGCACCTGCGCGCCATCACTCTGGAGTGGCGCAGCATGCGCGCTTATCAGGTGGAGCAGGCCGGCGGCGGTGTGCCGCTCACCACAGAACAGGTCGCCGCGATTGCGCGGCCGGATGCCAATGGCTTTCCCTTTCTGTGGGAAGCCATGGCGCGGCGTGAACTGCGCGCAGATCCTGGCATCCTGGATTAATCGAGGCACCAAGTATGACCTTGCAAGTGCGCGCCCTGGACAATGTCGGGGTCGAAGTCAGCGGCTTCGACCTGACCCGGCCGATCGATCAGGAGCTGGCCACTGAACTGGTATCGCTGTGGAATGAGCATGCCATCCTGCTGTTTCGCGGCCAGGACGTGAACCCCCAAAGCCAGATTGCCTTCAGCCGTATTTTTGGCGAGCTGGCCATGCACCCACTGGCAGCGACCACCTCCCGCGAGTACCCCGAGCTGTTTATGCTGGTGAATGAGCCGGAGCAGGAAAAGTTCATGACCGCGCGTTATAGCGGGCAAGACATGGTCAACAAGCTCGACTGGCATATGGATTTACACTACACCGGCAAGCCCAATCGCGGGGCGCTGCTGCGCGCTGTTGTGTGCGCCAGCGAGGACGGCCTGACCGGCTTCGGCGATTTGGCCAAGGCCTATGATGCGCTGGACGAGCAGACGCGCCAGCTGCTTGCCGACATTGAAGTCACATACGCCTTCAGCATGCAGCGCCGCCATATGCGCTATGTCGATCTGCACGGCTATGAGCCGGGGCCTTACAGCCCGAAAAAGCCATCAGACCTGAAGTACCCCAACTTCCCGGAAGTCGCCTACCCCGCCGTGGTCACGCACCCGGTCACCGGCCGCAAGGTGCTGGAAATCTGCGAGCAGTTTCTGGAGCGTATCGTGGCGCCGCACCGCGTGGGACTGTCCAACGATGAAGCCGTTGATCTGCTGCAGCGCCTGGTTGCGCACACCCGCAAACCCGAGTTTCACTACTTCCACCAATGGCAACCGGGCGACATGGTGCTGTGGGATAACTGGCGCGCCATGCACTGCGCCACGGGTACCCGGCCCGGTGTGGCGCGGGTGATTCACCGCACTACCATCATGGGCGATGCGACGCTGGGGCGCGTGGTGGACAATTGAGTGGGGCGTGCGCAAGCCCCGTTTAAGCAAGCTACCCGCGGGTACCCCGCTCAAACAGGTCTGTGTCGGCGATCGCGCGATCGGCGATGAAGTCGAACACCGCGCGGATGCGCGCGCTGTGGCGCAGTTCTTCGTGCGTCACCAGCCACAGGTCGATCGCGCCCGCCGTGTAGTCTGGTAGGACGCGTGTGAGCTTGCCCGCGATCGCCGCCCAGCGGTGGGACAGGATGCCGACACCGAATCCCGCCTGTACCGCGCCGAGCTGCGCCGCAGAGCTGTTGCTCAGATACACATAGTTGCCTTCTTGCAGCAGCACAGAGGCGGGAAACGTCAGTGGGGAATTCATGCCTGCGCCAGCGGCCTGCAGTCCCACGAACTGATGAGCCTGCAAATCCTCCAGCGAGTTAAGCGCAGGGGCGCGTCGCAGGTAGCCCTTGCTGGCGTACAGGCCGAACCCTACGGTTACCAGCCGCCTGGCGATCAGATCAGGCTGCGTCGGCTGGCCCAGGCGCAGGGCAATATCGGCTTCGCGGCGAATCAGGTCCACCGCGCGATTCTCGATCTGTACCTTGAGGCGGATCTCCGGGTAGCTGGCATGGAAATCCAGCAGCACCGGCGTCAGCCACTCGGTCCCGGTGCCCTCTGTCGCGGAAATCGTCACCTCGCCACACAGCGCCGTGGACTGCACTTCCAGGCTGCGCGCAATGGCCAGCATTTCCCGCTCCATGCGCCGGGCGCTGTCTAAAATGGCGGCGCCCGCATCCGTCAGTTGCATGCGGCGCCCGGCGCGCACAAACAGCGATGTCCCGAAGCGCTCCTCCATGGCCGTGAGCCGCCGACCCACCGTGGGCTGGGTCAGTTCCAGGTGTTCGGCGGCCGCAACCAGGCTGCCCCGATCCAGGATGGCCAGAAACAGGCGGATATCCGCCCAGTCGCGCAGTGGGTCTTTTCCATGCATAAACGCATAGTAACTATATAGATATGGAATGGCTATACGTTTGTGGTGGGTATAGTGTTTGCCTCAGGTCCCGAGAAATAGGTAGGAGGAACGACCATGAGAACCCACCGAATGCTTTTCAATTTGATTGTTGCAGCGTCCATCATCGCCCTGCTCTGGCATGGGCCGGTAGGCGCTGACACCCTCGGCGATTATCAGCCCACGGTACTGCGCAAGGCCGAATTGGCTCTGCAGCACGGCCATCCCGACCACGTCCTGGCGCTGTTGCAAGGCCGCGGCGCCGAGATGCGTCGCTGGCAGGCTGAGGGCCTCAGCAGTGACTTGATGTGCAGGGCCTATTTCGAGAAGGGCGACTATGTCAGTGCGGAACGCGCTTGCGATGAGGCTGTGCGCGCCGGCGGTGAATCCGCCTGGAGCTATGTGTATCACCGCGGTGTCATGCGGCTGCTGCTCGGCCGTGTCGATGAGGGCATCGCCGACTTGCGCCGTGCCGCCAGTATGGGCCCTCCGGCCGGCGCTGTGTCGGCGCATCTGACCATTGCGGAACGCTTCTGATCGCGCAGAGGGGTATCCGCGGCTGACACGTCGTGGCACATAAATCCTTGACGGAAAAGTGCTTCCTACCTATAGTGTCGCCCTTCATGCGCCTGTAGCTCAGCTGGATAGAGTACCTGGCTACGAACCAGGCGGTCACACGTTCGAATCGTGTCAGGCGCACCATCTAAACAAAAAAGGCTACCCCAAAAGGGTGGCCTTTTTTGTTTAGATGGTGCGTTTTGTCGAATCATGCGCGTGAAAAAGTAAGTGCCGTGGATAATGAGTGATCTCTTGATAGTAGTTGGAAGGGAAGCATTTTTGGCTATTTACCCTCTATGGTGGCGGACATGAGCGAGTATCGATCTAACTTCCATCCGGTGCAGCAACGGAACCTTCGCCCGGCGATCCTCGTCGGGTTGCTCGCGGCCCTGCTCCGTGTCATGTGGGTGCTGTTCGCGTCGCGGCAGCCGGTCGGCTTGTCGGACCCCTTCATCTATCTGAGCTTTGCCACGTCGATCGCCTCCGGTGATGGATACAACTCGTTGTTGGGTCACCCCACCGCGTACTTTCCTCCGGGCTATCCCTTCTTCCTGGGTGGGTTGCAGTGGCTGCTGCAAGCGGTTGGCCTTGGCGACCATCTGGTGCTCATTGTTGGGCTGCTTCAGGCGCTGCTCGGTGGTGTCGCCGCCGGGGCGCTTGTCGTGACGGGGGACCAGTTGTACGCCCGCTCGCGGCGACTGCACAGCGTCGATGGCAAGCGTCACCGCTGGTCCATCGGCGTGATCGCCGGCCTGCTCTTCGCTTGTTGGCC
>JANNXP010000004.1:0-1555 GCA_031409615.1 Haliea sp.
TGGTCTTGTTGCCATTGGCGATGGTCTGGCTTGTGCATTTAAAATTGAATCACACAATCATCCTTCGGCCATTGAACCCTATCAGGGAGCAGCTACAGGTGTAGGCGGAATTAATCGTGATATTTTTACCATGGGTGCTCGACCCATAGCTCAGTTAAATTCACTTCGTTTCGGTAACCCTTTGCTCGAAAAAACCCGGATGCTAATGCGTGGTGTCGTAAAAGGAATTGGCGATTATGGAAATGCCTTTGGAGTACCGACTGTTGGCGGTGAACTTTTCTTCGATGATAGCTATAATATGAATCCTTTGGTAAATGCTATGTCTGTAGGAATTGTTGAAGAAGGAAAAACAGTTTCTGCGATTTCTTACGGTATTGGTAATCCGGTTTTTATTGTTGGTTCTGCAACTGGAAAAGATGGAATTCATGGTGCAACATTCGCTTCTGGCGATTTACATCAAGATTCAGCCGAAGATCTTCCTTCTGTTCAAGTTGGAGATCCTTTTACTGAGAAACTTTTACTGGAAGCCTCACTGGAAGTAATTTCTACTGGCGCTGTTATCGGTATGCAAGACATGGGTGCTGCTGGTATTATTTGTTCAACATCAGAAATGTCGGCAAAAGGAAAATATGGAATGAATATTTATTTGGATAAAGTTCCAACCCGGCAGAAAAATATGCTCCCTTGGGAGATTCTTCTAAGTGAATCTCAGGAAAGAATGCTTATTGTTGTTAAGAAAGGACAGGAAAATGATGTATTGAAAGTTTTCGAAAAATGGGACCTTAACTGCATTCAAATCGGTGATGTAGTTTCCGGTAACCAATTGAAGTTTTATATGAATGGAGAAGTAGTTGCAAACGTACCTGCCGAATCACTCGTTCTTGGTGGTGGTGCTCCTGTTTATGAACGTGAATATTCTATGCCTGCTTATTATCATGAAAATAAAAGATTTCATATTGATTCCATTGAAGAGCCTCAGGATCTTAAAAAGGTTGCCGAATTTCTTTTAGGCCATCCTAATATATCCTCCAAACGATGGGTATATAATCAATATGATTCTATGGTTGGCACAGTAAATATGAATACCAATTCTCCATCTGATTCTGCCATCATTAATATCAAAAACACAAACAAAGCATTGGCTTTAACTGTTGATTGTAATTCCCGTTACGTATATGCTGATCCTGAACAGGGATGTGCTATTGCTGTTGCAGAAGCAGCACGAAATATAGTTTGCAGTGGAGGAGAACCTTTGGCTATTACCAATTGTCTTAATTTCGGTAATCCATACAATAAAGAAGTTTACTGGCAGTTTGTACAAGCTATTAAAGGAATGTCTAAAGCTTGTAGAAAATTCAAGACACCGGTTACAGGTGGAAATGTTAGTTTCTATAATCAAAGTTCCGATGATGGTCCGGTTTTTCCAACACCGGTGATTGGAATGCTTGGTGTACTTCAGGACAAAAAGAAAAAAATGTCTTTAGATTTTAAAAATTCTGGCGACAGTATATTTATGATCGGTGCATCTGTAAATGATATCGGTAGTTCGGAATAC
>JANNXP010000005.1:0-8048 GCA_031409615.1 Haliea sp.
CGCTTTAGCCGCACTATAAGCACTAAAGTGGCGTAAGGGACGATCCGCGTGGACATCGATAATATTGACAATACTGGCACCGCGCGCACGCAGCCCGGGCAGCAGACCTTGAATCAGAAAGTAAGGCGCGCGTAAATTGGAAGCCAGCATGCTGTCGAATTGCGCCGCCGTGCAGGTTTCGATGGGAGTGGGTGCAAAACCCGAGGCATTATTCACCAGCAGGTCGATGTCCGCATATCGCGCAAGAATGTCCCTCGCCAATACAGCAACCTGCACCTGATCTTCAAGATCAGCCTGGAACACCCGACAGGAATCTGCGCGATGCGCACACAAGTCTTCCGCCAGCGCCTGCGCACTGTCTTGTGAGCGGCGGTAGTGCAAGGCGATATCGAATCCCAAGCCGTGCAGATGTTCAGCGATAGCGCGGCCAATACGTCTGGCGCCTCCCGTGACCACTGCGACTTTTCTGTCACCCTTTTTCATCGACATCCCGGATGAGTTGCCTCAAGAGAATCTAACCATAGCATCTTTTATCGGCACTATGGCAAGCTACCGGCACATCACACGAGGCATGGCCATGACATACAGCATTATTCAATGGGGTAGTGGCAACGTGGGTTCCCAGGCAATAGCAGCGATAGCACAGCGTCGTGATCTCACACTGAAGGGCCTCTTTGTCTACAACCACGATAAAGTCGGTAAGGATGCCGGAGACATCGCGGGCATTGGAAAGGTCGGTGTAAAGGCCACCAACGACGTAGATAAAATTCTGGCGATGAAGGCCGATTGTGTTCTCCATTCGCCGCTGCCCTCGCTGGTTTACGGCGAAGATCCCGAGGCTGACCTGAAAACGATCTGCGCCCTGCTCGCTTCAGGAAAAAACGTGATCAGCACCGTGGGCTATATGTATCCGAAAGTCTACGGCTCCCGCGTAGTGAAACAGCTGGCGGCAGCGTGTCGCCGAGGCGACAGCAGCTTTCATGGTACCGGTGCCAATCCAGGCTGGCTGGGTGATTTAGTGCCCTTGACGATGAGTGCGCTGTCGGGACGGATAGACCAGATCGTGATCCAGGAAATTTCCAATTTCGAATCCTACCCCTCTGCCCATATCATCTTCGACACCATGGGTTTTGGCTCGAGTCCTGCGCACTTCAAAAAAATGTCGGCGCGCTATTCATCGTGGCTCACTGGCCTGTTTCGTGAAAGTATCCAGATGGTGGCCGATGGTATTGGCCTGACCCTGGACAGCATCAACACACGCTTCAGCCGCGTGCTCGCGCCCCAAGAGTTACACGTCGCAGCAGGACGAATTCCCAAGGGCAGCGTAGCGGGACAGCGCTGGGAGTGGGCAGGGATGGTCAACGGCAAGAAACGTATCGTGCACGAAACCATATGGCGAGTGCACGATACGATCGGTGATCAGTGGCCACGAGGCAACCACTCAATCACCCTAAAAGGGCAACCCAATATGCATCTGGAGTTCGATCACCACTGGAACGATGATCCAGGCTCCACTACGACCATGCACGCGGTAAACGCAGTGCCCTATGTCTGCGAGTCAGCGACTGGCATACAGACCTTTCTCGATCTGCCCTGGATCATGGGCCGCGGCTCAGCTCACCGCTGAATCCGGTACCCACACGGCGTGAAAGCCTACTGGCACACGCACAGGCAATGGCACTTTGGCTATCGGTCCAGCCGAGACATTGGTCGCATCGAACAGGCAAAATGCGCTGGTCTCACTATTTTTGTCGTAGACGTAACTGGCTAGATAACCCTCATCTTCGCCGCCACCAGACTCCACGGCCGGTATAAAGATGGCTTCAGCGGGGCTCAGCGCCGGGCCGGGCAGGTAATTGTCTACCTCACCGGTTTTCACGTCGTATTTTCGAATACCGCCCTCTGCGTTTGCAATACGTTCGGGAGAATCGTTCTTTTCATCCACCACCAAGCTGTAGCCGTAGCGATAGTCCTTGGTCCAGTAGCTGCGGTTGACCTGCGGAAATTCCATGGAATGGTCGTGTATCTGCTGCACCGACGCCTTGCCGGTTTTCATATTCATGGCAAAGCGTGACAAGCGCGCGGGATGGAAAAAGTCACTTGAGCTTTTCACCCACAAGTTATCATAGCGCGCCGCATCGATAATCACCTCATCGCCCTGCTCAAATGAATTCATGATGTGGAAAACAAAGCAGGTGGGGACATCAAACCACTTCACATCGGCATTGGTGCCGGTGCGGGGCATGACGCCAATGCGCGAGGGCGCTGCATCATCCCACTTGAACGGCAGTGGGCTGCCGGAGATCATCGAGAGCCAGGAAAACCGGACCGGCATTTCCATAAACGCGACGTAATTTTCGGTGACGGCGAAATCGTGAATCATGCTGGGGCCCGTCAGCTCGATCGGCTCCACCTGTAACATATTGCCGGCCGCATCCGCGCGCATATAGGTCAGATATGGCCGTATCACGTTGTAACCAAAGAACAACAGTTCACCGGTCGCCGGATCAATCCTCGGGTGTGCGGTCATGTTACCGGTCAGCTTGCCACCGTAATTGAAAGCTCCCTTGGTCGACAGGTCGTCGGGATTAATCAGATAGGGGTAGCCGACCTCCCCCAGGGACATCAGTTCACCGCCGTGGTAAATCAGCGAAACTGCGCTGGTCGTATTCTCCCCGGTGGGTGGACTGAACTTGCCGACCTCTTTGCGATAGGCCGGTGTATCAATGTAGCGATTGCGATACCACTTGGCCTGCCCGCCCTCGAGGCGTACACCGTGCATCATGCCATCGCCGCCAAAAAAGTGGTCGGCGATACCGCTGGAGGAGTTGGTGCCGTTGCGCACATACAGGCCGTTCAGCTCAGGCGGAATACTGCCCTCGACCTTGAGGTTTGTTGCGGTGACTTCTTCGGACACTGGCCTGAAGTTGCCATGTTGCCAGAACTTGACCGAGGGCTGCTCTTCAGAACAGCCACTCATGACGGTAGCTGTGGCGACGCCCAGTGCGCCCAAACCGGTGTACCCGAGAAATTGTCTACGCTTCATTTTTGCGCCTGTTGGCCTGGAGTTTTGTGTGGCGCGAGTGTACTCGCTACTCGCCAGATTTTGTAGCACGAAAATGGTTTTAAAGTGCGGCGGTCAATCGTAATAGTCGGGCGCCTTTCGGAGGGTGTCCGCCAATTCCTTGTCATGCTCTATCCATAGCGTCGCCCCGGTTGTGGCCAGAAGCTGCTCTACTTTACCCATCGAAGCAAATGTCTGTTCGGCGTTGTAGTTGAATCTGGGCGCCCTGCGCAGTTTGCGGTTGGCTTGAGTATGATAGAGATCTCCCGAGAGGAGCAGCGGTCCAAAATTGCCCAGCTGCAACAACAACACCTGGTGTCCCGGGGTATGACCAGGCGCATAGATAAGGCGCACGCTGCCATCGCCAAAGACATCGTAATCACCGTCAATGAGGTTGAGCTTCGCCTGCTTTAGCCCATCAAACAGCGTGGTGTCGACAAATTCATGGCCCTTCTCAAAAGCGCTGTCCCACTCGGTCCTCTGCATGATCACCGTATTGGCCGCCAGCGCATTCGCCGCCCCTGCGTGATCAAAATGCAAATGGGAAAAAGCCGTGTGAGTGATAGCGGCCGGCGTTATTCCCATATCCGCCAGCTGATCCACAATCCAGCGATCATAGATCATAGTTCCGCCCTCGAAGGGCGCCGGGCCATGGGCATCAGCAACGGTCTTGGGCAGACCTGCATCCCATAACAGAAGCCCCTTTTCATGCTTGATCAGATAGCAGGGAACAAAAAGCTCGCGCACAGTGGATTCGCTTTCTGTGATATTGAACATGTCCATGCTGTCCATACTGACCCTGCCACAGTCGAACACGTAGAGTTTCGGACCCGCAAGGGCGTGCAGGGACAAAAATAGGAACATTCCGGCGAGATATTTCATTCTGATACCTGTTTCTGGACTTCCATCTGGTATGCTGGAAGTGGAGTTTCAACAGAGACAACTCAGGTAAAGTTTACAGGCAGCGAGACAAATAGTCCCCCGTTGACTGTGGGCACAGATAGGCCAAAATCGTCCCCCCAGATTCCCCGTTGTGGTCCTATGCTGTAAGAGCATGCTTCGCCATCACCTAACCTATAGGCATCTTATGCATCCAGTCATCAAGTTGTTCAGCGTCATCACCACAAGCTGCGTTCTCCTTGCCTGTTCCGATGGCAATGACTCTTTCTTCACGCTGCAAGCCGACAGCACATTTTCCCAAACTACCGTTATTGTACCCAGCAAGGCTGCCCCAGCCTTCACTCCGGGAACCGCTGGCGTAGTGGTGGAGAATCAAAAACTACTGGCTCAATTCGGCTCTGGCGAGATTAATCTTAACCAGGCTATTTATACGCGCTACTTTCTGTCGAATCAGGACGGCGCAGTACCGGATGCCATTATCGTGCTTGTCCCCGGATTTGAGGGCGGCGCTGCAGGGTTCTATCTTCTGGCTGAAAATCTCCTGCGCCGCGCCGCGACGCAAGCTAACCTGGTGTTAGAGGTCTGGGCTGTGGATCGTCGCTCCAGTCAACTGGAAGATACCGTGGGCCTGGACATCGCGGAGGAGTTGGATGATCCGTTAGTTGGCCTGGACTTCCTGTTTGGCGACTCCCTGGGCCTGGATTTGAGTCCGGCGCTGGTCGATGGCCCCAACCGTCGGGCGGTATTCTATAACAGCAGCAGCGACACCGCTTTCATGGCCCAGTGGACACCGCTGGTCCACTCACAGGATATCGACGCGGTAGTTGAAGCAGCCCGCGGTGCGGCGCGTGACGCCAATGTATTCCTCGGTGGACACTCGGCCGGGACGGGTTATACGGCGCGCTACGCGGCTACCGATTTTAATCTCACAGGAGGCGACCCCGAGCCGGGTTACCAAAAACTGCGCGGCTTGATACTGCTGGAGGGCGGCGGCGGGGGTCTCGCGTCTACTGCGCCGGACGAGGCGACACTGGATATGATTGAAGCGCGATTTGACGGCGGTCTTTATGGCGCCGTGCGCGACAAGGCACCGCGCTGTATCGATGGCAATACCGCGTGTGCCGTCGCTACCGCTGCTGCTGACTGTGCAGCGTTTGAAAATACGTCCTGTGTGCTGCCGGTGGGCGCCTTTTCGGAGTTACAAGGTTTGTTATCGCCCGAGTTGCTGGCCGTTTCTGAGGTCAATGCGCTGGATGCGGCCAACACCGACGATACGGTGCCATCCATTCTACAGGCTGACCAGAATGGCATTGAAGGCAATAACGCGGTGGAAAAAGTGCCGCAGCTGAGAATCTTGATACCGCTCGTCGGCACGACCCCCGCCTCATCCATCACCTTGCTGGGTAAATTTTTGGATGATGACGGTGTGGCCGCAGCGACCGCCAGCTTCCTGGCCACCTCGGTCGGCTTCGAAGGTCCGCTGGTCGATGGCGTCGCCACTTGGTTGAGCAAGGGAGAGGTTTTGCCAGCGGCCGCACTGGTCAATAACGGCGCTGCGCCACAGTCGATCGCTGATCGTCGCGTCTGGGGCCAAGAGGTGGAGCCTTCCGATCTGGAAGGCAGAATGCTGCCGCTGTTTTACCGTGGTGCCACCAACTTTTCCGAGTGGTATTACTCCTCGTCGGGTCTGAGTGTTACCAGTGGAGTCGGCCAAGGCGCGCCCGGACTTGGCCTGGACACCACGCCCTTGTCGGCGCCGCCGCCACTCGGTCGCGGCCGCCGCGATATTGAGAATCTCACCCAGGTCACTGCTGTCAATGTGCCGGTCATAGCCTTTGGCGGCAGTAATGGGCTTGCGCCTGTGCCCGCGGCTTGGCTGGGTTTTGCAGACGCCATTGCGCCGTGCACAGCACCCAGTTGCGACGGCGTGACGCCCAGAGTGTTGGATCGGACCAATCCGAACGAAGCATTTCCCACGTTCGGAAATGTTGGCGGCGGCTTCGAAGTCTATATCTCGGAAGGCTACAGCCATGTGGATGTTCTGACTGCCGATGATGACGAGACTAACCAGGTAGTTGGTCCGTTGTTGGATTTTGTTGAGCGCAATTTGCAGTGAGCGCGCTGGGCCCTGCTAAGGAGAGTCACATGACGTTGTTGGACAAGTTCAGGCTGGATGGCAAAGTGGCAGTGATCACCGGGGCCGGCAAGGGTATCGGTGCGGGTATTGCCCGCGCGTTCGCCGAGGCGGGGGCGGATGTGGTGATTGGGGCGCGCACTGCTGCTGATCTGGAGCGCGTGGCACGAGACATCGAGGCGTTGGGCCGACGCGCCCTCGTGGTGCCAACCGACGTGCTGGACTTTGCGCAGTTGCAACACCTCGCTGATCGCGCGCTGCAGGCGTTCGGGCATATCGATATCCTGGTTAACAATGCCGGTGGGTTTCCACCCAAACCTGTGTCCAGAACCACTGCACGGGAATTCGAAAGCGCTTTTCGCTTTAATGTGACGACCGCGTTTGAGCTGTCGCGCATTTGTGCGCCCTTGATGGTTGAGTCTGCCGGCGGCGGCGCCATACTCAATATTTCTTCGATCGCAGGGCACAAGCCCACTCCGTGTTTTTCCGCCTACGGCACCGCCAAGGGCGCACTGTCTCTGCTGACCCAGGAACTGGCCCAGGAGTTCGCTCCGAAAGTGCGCGTCAATGCCATCGCGGTGGGCTCCACCAAAACTGACGCCCTTAACACGGTACTTACCCCCGAAATAGAACAAACCATGGTAGATCTGACCCCAATGGCGCGCTTGGGAGAAGTCGAGGATATCGCTCTGGGCGCTCTGTACCTCTGCGCGCCGGCCGCCAGCTATGTCACAGGTGAAATCCTTGGCGTCAACGGCGGTCTGGAACGACTGAATATGCTGATGCCACGGGCCTGGGGAGGCATGGGCTGAGGTAAAAATACCGTGGCCTCACCAGCACCGGAATTTGGCCATAATTGACCAATGGCATTATCCGCTATGGGATTAGACTTGGGGAGAAGCCTCAGATGGAGTTGCCTACAATGCACCACGTTTCCCGCACACCCCCTGACGTTCAGGTGCTCCCGCGCAACAGGGAGTACGATATCGCTCGCTCGCTGCAGCGGGACTGGTTTGATAACCACCCCTTCAAAACCGCTTGGTTCAACGCCATGTCGATCACCTTTCCACTGGGTGAAAAATTCTTTATCGACAGCGTGCGCTATTTTGCCGATCAGATTGATGACCCGAAATTGAATGAGGAGATTCGCGGTTTCTGCGGGCAGGAAGGTTTTCATCGTCGCGAACACCAGCGCTACAACCAGACACTGTGCCAGCAGCGTGGCTACGACCTGGAGTCTCTTGAAGGGCGTCTTGAGAGAAATATTCAGCGGGGCAATAAATTTCTGTCTCCGCTGGAACGCCTGGCGGCGACCGCGGCATTTGAACATATCACTGCAATCATGGCCGAATCTGCCCTGAGTGAGGACGACCCCATGATTGCTACCGCCGATAGCGCCATGCGGGAGTTGTGGCAGTGGCATGCAGCCGAAGAAATGGAGCACAAGGCCGTAGCCTTCGATGTATTTAAGGCGGTCGGCGGAACCGAGAAGATGCGTAAAAGGGCCATGCGCCAGGCGACTTTTTTTCTGCTGCTGGATATCCTGATCGGTCTGGTGCACATGCTGCGAAAGGACAAAAAGTTGTGGAGCGCGAGTGTGTGGTCACAGGGTTGGAAATTCCTGTTTTTTAAAGGCGGCATCCTGCGCCGGGTCTGGCCCGCCTATAAAGAGTACTTTCGCGACGGGTTCCATCCCTGGGACCGCGATACCAGGCCGCTGCTGCACGCTTGGAAACAGAATGAGTCGCAAGCCCTGGCAGCGTAGATCCGCACCACACAGGGCGGTGCAAGCCTGTTCCGAGCCGGGATGGGCGCTTATCTTTAGCTAAATCCTGGACACCCCTGATCCGTGATGTGCTGGTAATGCTTTGGCTGCATACGGTGATGGCTCCATTACATGAATGTAATAATGATTAGCGCCGGGATGATTGGGAGTTTTTGCCAAGAGCT
>JANNXP010000006.1:0-15453 GCA_031409615.1 Haliea sp.
CAGTTCGGTCCCTATCTGCCGTGGGCGTTGGAGAATTGAGGGAAGCTGCTCCTAGTACGAGAGGACCGGAGTGGACGAACCCCTGGTGTTCGGGTTGTCACGCCAGTGGCATTGCCCGGTAGCTACGTTCGGACAGGATAAGCGCTGAAAGCATCTAAGCGCGAAGCCCCTCCCAAGACTAGTTCTCCCTGGGACTTTACGTCCCCTGAAGGGCCGTCCAAGACCAGGACGTTGATAGGCTGGGTGTGTAAGCGCTGTAAGGCGTTGAGCTAACCAGTACTAATTGCCCGTGAGGCTTGACCATATAATCCAAGTTATTTGGGCACGAGAGTGCACCAATGAGAGGGCTGGATGTTGTGGCAGGTCATAGTGTTAACGACATACAAGAACAGACAGCTTGATTTACCGCCTTATTTGATGGGCACCGGGCACTGCTGAGCAGGTGAGACCCAGGACCATCGAGCCAGTTTGCCTGGCGACCATAGAGCATTGGAACCACCTGACTCCATCCCGAACTCAGAAGTGAAACGATGCATCGCCGATGGTAGTGTGGGGTCTCCCCATGTGAGAGTAGGTCATCGCCAGGCTTTAATCCCAAATCCCGTAGTACCAACGTACTACGGGATTTTTTATATCACGCGGCATTAGAAGTCTGCATTTACGTGGAGATTTAGGGTGAAATCCGACGGAACATTATCCTCTGAAATTGGCAAAAGAAGAACGTTCGCTATCATCTCCCACCCGGATGCGGGTAAGACTACCATCACGGAGAAACTCCTGTTGTTGGGGAAAGCCATACAGGTGGCGGGGAGCGTCAAAGGCAAAAAGGGCCCTCATGCAACCTCTGACTGGATGAGTATGGAGCAGGAGCGAGGTATCTCAGTGACGTCTTCAGTCATGCAGTTTCCTTACCGCGAGCGCACGATCAATCTGTTGGATACGCCAGGACACGAGGATTTTTCTGAGGATACCTACCGTACACTTACTGCAGTAGACTCCGCGCTGATGGTGATTGATGGGGCCAAGGGTGTGGAGGATCGCACCATAAAGCTCATGAATGTCTGCCGCTTACGTGATACGCCGATTTTCAGCTTCGTCAACAAGATGGACCGTGATATCCGTGATCCAATCGATTTGTTAGATGAAATCGAAGCGGTGTTGCAGATACGCGGAGCGCCCATCAACTGGCCCATCGGCATGGGCCCTGAGTTTAAGGGCGTGTACAACCTGTACACGGATATCATTCATCGGTACACCCCGGGGCAGGGCAGCGTGCTGCCGGATGATTTGCGCATTGTGGGTCTAGCCAGCGCCGCTGCCCGCGCTCTGCTAGATGATCAATATGAGAGTTTTTGCGACGAAATTGAACTGGTGCGAGGCGCCAGCCACGCGTTCGACCTCCAGGGGTTTCTCTCTGGTCGCTTAAGCCCAGTCTTTTTTGGTACTGCCCTGGGTAATTTCGGGGTGCGGGAAATGCTGGATGATTTTGTGCAGTGGGCTCCCGCGCCACTCGACAGGGATACAACCGATCGCACGGTGGCGGCCACTGAGGAAAAATTCAGCGGCTTTGTTTTCAAGATACAAGCCAATATGGATCCGCGACATAGGGACCGCATTGCCTTCCTGCGGATATGCTCCGGGCGCTACCTCAAGGGTATGAAGCTGCAGCACGTGCGCATAGCTAAAGAGGTGAAAATTGCGGATGCAGTAACGTTCCAGGCAGGCGAGCGAGTGCTGGTGGAAGATGCGGTTTCCGGAGACATTATTGGCCTGCATAACCACGGGACTATCCAGATCGGTGATACCTTTACAGAGGGCGAAGCCTTGCAATTTACCGGTATCCCACACTTCGCACCGGAATTGTTTCGCCGCATTCGCCTGGCTGATCCGATGAAATCGAAACAGTTGCAGAGAGGTTTGCAACAGCTGTCGGAGGAGGGTTCCACCCAGGTTTTTTCACCGCTCAATTCAACGGACCTGATTGTAGGAGCGGTGGGTCCCCTGCAATTTGAGGTCGTGGCTTATCGCCTCAAGGACGAGTACAAGGTGGAGGCCCGCTATGAGCCGGTGAGTGTCTATACCGCGCGCTGGATCAGCTGTGACGATAGGCGCAAGCTGGAAGATTTCCGCAAGAAAGCCGCGGAGCATCTGTCATTGGATGGTGGTGACCACCTTACCTATCTGGCGCCGACGCGGGTCAATCTTGCAGTGATGGAAGAACGATGGCCCGACCTGGAGTTCAGGGCCACTCGGGAGCACTGAGTCGGTCAGGCCAGCAGTTTTTCGATGTCCTTGGCGATAGCCTTGGGTGTGTCCTTCGGGGCGTAACGCTTGACGACCTTGCCGGTAGAGTCGATCAGGAACTTGGTGAAGTTCCACTTTATACCCTCGGTACCCAATGCCCCGGGAGCTGCCTTTTTAAGGTGCTTGAACAGCGGGTCGGCGTCCGCTCCATTGACTTCGATTTTTCCGAACATGGGAAAGCTGACACCGTAGTTGAGTTGGCAGAACTCTACGATTTCATCATTGTTGCCCGGGTCCTGCCTGCCGAACTGGTTGCAGGGAAAGCCGAGAATTTCTAGCCCCTTGTCCTTGTAGTCCCTGTACATTTCTTCTAGTCCCGCAAACTGTGGTGTGAAGCCGCACTTTGATGCGGTATTTACCACCAGCAGAACCTTGCCCTTGTAATCCTGCAGAGACTTTTTCGTGCCCCCGGGAGTTTGGCAGCTGAAATCGTACACAGAGTTAGTCATGGTGGTTACTCCAAAGCGGATTGATCAGGCCATCTGGACCTGTTGAAAATGGACCTGCTCCAACAATAGGCTCAGGCGCTTGCGCTGCATTTTGAGAGAGTACTCCAAGGTCTTCAATTTGGTGAGCAGTGCAGCGTTCTCCCATTTTAGCTGGAGGTGCTGCTTACTTTCTTCCAGGGCATCGCTCAGTTGTTCCTTGGTACGTTCGTAGCGCTCAGTCTGCAGGGCTGTCCACTGATTTATGGAGTCGGTGAACAGCTGATATTCGCGCTCCAGTATGTCCAAAAGGGATTCACTGGCTTGCGCTTGCTCGAGTTTGTTGCGGGCTCGTTCAAAGGCAGTATCCAGTATGGCGCGCTGTATCTTGAAGTTTGGGACACGGTGCAGGTTGCTGGCCAGACCCAGACGGTGGCACAGGGCAATCATCCATTTGGTCGGATCCCATTGCCACCAGCGAATACCATTACGATAGTCGCCCTGAAAGATGTGGTGATAGTTGTGATAACCCTCGCCGTAAGTAAGGAAGGCGAGAAAGCCATTGTCGCGGGCGCTGTTAGTATCGGTATAGGGTCGGCTGCCCCAGTAGTGCGCCAGCGAGTTGATGAAAAATGTCACGTGGTGATTCACCACGAGGCGTAACAGTCCAACGAGCAACAGCGTGCCTATGATGTCGCCATGCCAGATGCCTAAAAGCAGTGGCAGGACCAGGTTCATGACGAGGGCGATAGGCACATAATGCTTGTGTTGCCAATTGACCACGGGGTCACGCTGCAGGTCCTTGGCATTCCTAAAGTCTTGAGCATTGTCATTGTACTCACGCAGTATCCAGCCCATATGACTAAACCAAAGTCCGCGTCCGGCACAGTAGGGGTCGAGTACATTATCATCCACGTGCCGGTGGTGCCGGCGATGGTCAGAGGCCCAGATCAGTATGCTATTTTGCAGTGCACCCGCACCCCAGAACGCGAAAAACCATTTTAGTGCCGGGCGCGCCTCATAAGCATTGTGCGCCCACAGGCGATGATAGCCGCCGGTAATGGACATGCCATTCAGGTAGAGGAAGGCCACCGCCCACAGCCACTGAAAAGCATCGTAGCCGTGATAAATACCCCACAGGGGCACCAGCACCAGTGCTGCGATGGGAAAGCCAATAAAAATGACGACATTCACCAGGTTCAGTGGCGGTTTTGTGCGCGGGTTGATCATGAGGGGCATCGGGTCTCGCAAGGTGCGAACATTTTGCTAATGTTAACTTTTTTGGTAGCAAAAGTCTTGGCGCGCGTCTGCGCCACGGGGCGCTAGAGTTTTTCGAGGTAGGACTGGTATTCCAGCAAGCTGATGCGTTTGCGGAACTCCTCGAGCTCCTGTTGTTTGGTGAGGGTGTAGATGCGCTGTAACTCGCTCCCAAGGCTATGGCGGATGAAATCCGACTCGCTAAACAGTTTGACCGCATCGGGCATGTAGACAGGCAGTTTCTCTTTCTCCTGAGTGTAGCCATCACCGGTAATAGGATCTCCCGGCGAGAGGTTCTGCTCAATGCCATCGAGCATGGCCGAGAGCAATACCGCGAGCAGCAGATAGGGGTTTGCATCGGCACCTGCGACCCGGTATTCCAGACGGCGGGCCGTGTGGCTGCCGGCGGGCACACGCACCGCTACCGTGCGATTCTCGTAGCCCCAGCTCGGATATGTGGGGGCATGACAGCCGGGCTGGAAGCGTCGGTAGCCGTTGTAGCTCGGGGCAAAAATCGCCGCTGAATCTGCCATGTTCAGCAGGCAGCCACCAATGGCATTGAGCAACAGGGGTGAGCCCTTTTCAGTACCGTCGTCGAAAATGTTCACCCCATTTTCGTCCAGTACGCTGCAGTGCACATGCATGCCGTTGCCCGCTTCATCTTCAAACGGCTTGGGCATGAAGCTGGCAATCAGGCCGTGCTTGGCCGCCACGCCCTTGATCAGGCGTTTCATCATAAGAATCTGCTTGGCGGCCAGCACCGGGTTATCCACGTGTTGCATATTGATTTCATACTGGGAAGGGGCCGATTCCTTGGCCACGCCGTCGAAGGGGATATCCTGCAGTTCGCAGGCCAAGCGGATCTCCTCCAACATAGCCTGGTTATGGTTGAGCACATCCAGGCCATAGGTGTTGCCGCCGATCGGGGAGCCGCCGGCGGGAGCCGGGCAGGTGTGCAGGGGAACCGTATTGTCCCAGCGGACCAGACTGAATTCCAATTCGGCAGCGACTACCGGCCGCCAGCCTGCAGCCTGATAGCGGGTCAGTACCTGCTTCAGCACATGGCGCGGGTCGCCGCCATAGGCTGAGCCATCGGCATTGAACATGGAGAGCATCACCTGCCCATGCTGGCCACCGGCGGCCCAGGGTGTAGGCAACAGCGAACCTTCCACCGGACGACAGATGCCGTCAGCGTCCCCGCTGGCGAACACCAGTTGCTCCACATCGCGACCCCAGACATCCAGGCTGAGTGCCGTTTTGGGGAGTTTCAACTCGCCGTCGAAGATGGTGCGGAGTTTGTGGCGGGGGACCCACTTGCCCCGCATGATCCCGTTGCAGTCGGGGAGCAGCGCTTCTATGGTAGTGATTTCAGGGTGAGCCCGCAGGAACCAATCGGCTTCAAGCGACATGCATCCACCGTACAGTGATCGGTAAGCGCGCACTATCCACGCTTAAACCCGACCGCTCAATGCCCTACATGGGGCAGGAAGGTGCGGGGTTTGTCGCTCCTGTTCAGATTCTGCGCCACAGCGCTTCGGAGCTGCTGCCTACATGTTTTTCCGCAGCGAACCTTGGTTTCAGCGCGGCGACATATAGATACTCAGAGGATCCTTGCCCGCGGCTTCCCCCATGCAGGACATGGCGTTGAGAAACAGGGAAAAGAGATCGGTTTGAGAGCTGACATCGAGTTTGCGATAGATGCTCTTGCGGTGCCGACGAACAGTTTCAACAGCAATATGGAGGCGCTCAGCAGAGATGTCTGTGCCGTAGCCGCGCAACATCAGTTCCAGAACGTCTTTTTCCCTAGGCGACAGTAGTGAAGCCCCAAATGTGCGAAAGGCGAGATCGATCTGGTGGTCGATGCCCGGTTGGATCAGGTTGGTTGCCGCAAAGTCATTGTGTTCTGTGTGACTCTTGAGCAGTTCGGATACCGGTTCTGCCAGCAGATACAGTGACTCATACTCCTGATCACTGAACGGGCCGCGCTCTGCCACGCGCATCATGCTCAGGTTGATGACGTTGCCAGCCTGCAATTTGGCAAGGTATACCGCCTCGTCGCAAGTGCCGGTGTCGGCATAGTAATGGCGATAGTAATCCGAGTCATGCAGCTTGCCCATGGTTACCCGCGACAGACGGTAAATCTTGGAGCGAGGTTGGTGCATCGACGTTTGGTAAAACGGATCCTCGCGGTAGGGCCCCTCCAGGTACTTGTCGACCTGCGCGCCTACCGCATGCTTGGGTATGCCGTGATAGAGAAGCCTCGGAGGCAGGTCTTTGTGGTAGAGCCAGATCTGCGGGTAATCGATCTTAACCTGCCCGTTGACGGCATCGACCAGGGTGGGGAAAAACTGCTCGGTCCCCAGGGCGGCGATTGCCCTGGAAATATCCCGATTCCATTTGCTCAGCTGAGTTATATCTGTCATGCGGCCTTAAGCTACTTATAGCGAGCGTTTTTCCTACATAGTGATGAGGCGTCACAGCATTGTCAAACCCAAGGATCAATTAAATGTCAGGCAGCTTCGCGCAGTTCACCTTGTCGGTCTCGGTGGGCTATGCTTTACTGCCGGTCCGGAGGCTACCTGCACTTTGTCTAAAGAGCCGATCAATTCAGCGTATTACAATGAAGCGGTGCCCGTGCAGTTTACTCGGGCGCTATTGGCCCAGGCGCGAGCCTACAATCGGGATGTGGACGCCATTCTGCGCGCCGCCCGTTTCCCCTTCGACCCCCTGCGCCAGGATGTACAAACAGTATTTGTTTCTCGTGAGCAGTATTCCCGGTTGTGCCTTGAATTGATCAGGGAGCTCGGTGATGAATCGGGCGGCGTGATGCCCGATGTGCAGACGCCGCCAGGAACCACCCGCCTTATTGCCCTCAGTATGATCAATAGCTCTACTTTGGCCGCTGCAATGCATCGCGCAATTGAGTTTAACGAGGTCTGCCGAGTGCGTCACGGAGCCGACATCATCAACCAGTTGATCGTAGATGAGGAACGCAAGGAGGCCACGCTGACCTACCTTTCCGGGGATGACTTCCGGGAGGAGGAGCACAATGTGCTATGTAACCTCGCCATGTGGCTGCGTTTTAGTGGCTGGCTGATCGACCAATGCATCGATGTGACCAGTGCCACCTGCGCCGGACCAAAGCCGAAATTTATGGCAGGTATTCGACACTTTTTCCCCTGTCCGGTGGTATATGGCGCGGCGGTCAATTCAGTGAGCTTCAGCGTCCGGCACTTGGATGCCGAACTGGTTCGCAATGAGAGTGATCTCATGGAATTTCTCAAACTCGCGCCTTATTATATGGTCATTGAACCCCAGACCAGTGCCCTGAGCATTACCCACCGCATCCGGGGGATCCTTGGCGACGATTTTCGACAGGAGATGCCCAGCTTTGAAGAGCTGACGACGCTACTGAATATGTCGGCTCGTACGCTGCGCAGGCGCTTGGAGAAAGAAGGCACTTCCTACCAACGTATCAAAGATAACGCCCGGCGCGACCGGGCAATCTCAATGTTGAGTCGCGATCACCTGACGGTCAGTGAAGTGGCGGAACAAGTCGGCTTCTCCGATCCCAGCGCCTTTCATCGCTCTTTCAAGAAATGGACAGGGCAGTCACCGGGATCGTATCGCTAGCGCAATTGCTCTTGTAAAAACGCCAGAATATGATCCCGGGCAATGAGTTGGGAGTCAGCCCCGCGCCGGCTCTTGTACTCAAGGTTGCCGTCCGCCAGCGCGCGATCACCAATAACGACACGGTGGGGAATGCCTATGAGCTCCATGTCGGCAAATTTAATGCCTGGTCGTTCATTGCGATCATCCAGCAGCACCTCAACGCCGGCGGCCTGCAAGCGCTGGTAGAGATCCTCTGCACAATGGGCCACCTCCTCTGACTTGTGCATGTTCAGCGGCACGATCGCCAGTTGGAAAGGGGCCATGGCCGCGGGCCAGACAATACCACTGTCGTCGTGGTTTTGTTCGATGGCGGCGGCCACAATTCGGCTGACACCGATCCCGTAGCAGCCCATGGTGACGGTGACGTTCTTGCCGTTCTCGTTCAGAACCTTGGCATTCATGGCCTCGCTGTACTTGGTGCCCAGCTGGAAAATATGCCCCACTTCAATCCCGCGCTTGATCTGTAAGTACCCCTTGCCGTCGGGGCTAGGATCCCCGTGCACTACATTGCGCAGGTCGGCGATTTGGCCAAGAGGGCAGTCTCGATCCCAGTTGACTCCGGTGAGATGCGTATCGTCCATGTTGGCGCCGCAGACAAAGTCCGCCAGCTGCGCAGCGCTGTGATCGACGATCGTCGCCACGGTCAGCCCGACTGGGCCCAGCGAGCCAAAGCCCGTTTTGCAGGCGGCGCGCACCTGTTCCTCGCTCGCCATTTGTAGTGGGGCCGCTACGCCAGGCAGTTTCTCTGCCTTAATAGTGTTCAGGTGATGATCACCGCGCAGCACCAGGGCCACCAGTGCGCCCTTTTCCTCACCCTCCACCAAAAGGGTTTTAATACTGTTAGCGGGATCAATCGACAGGAATGCCGCCAGTTCCTCAATGGTCCTCACCCCGGGGGTAGCCACTTGTTGCAGGCTGGCACTGGGTGCCGGGCGCTCCGTCGGGGGTGCCAGAGCTGCCGCCATTTCGACATTTGCCGCATAGTCGCTGCCGTCGCTGAAGGCAATAGCGTCTTCTCCTGAACTTGCCAGTACGTGGAACTCGTGCGACGTACTGCCACCGATACTGCCTGTATCGGCGATTACCGGACGAAATTCCAGACCCAGACGGGTGAAAATATTGGTGTACGCACCGAACATCGCTCGATAGGTTTGCTCCAGGGACGCCTGATCAATATGGAAAGAGTAGGCGTCCTTCATTAAAAATTCGCGGGAGCGCATGATGCCGAAGCGAGGCCTGATCTCATCACGCACTTTGGTCTGGATCTGGTAGAGATTGAGCGGTAGCTGCTTGTAGCTCTTGATCTCATCACGCACCAGGCTGGTAATCACCTCTTCGTGGGTGGGGCCAAGGCAGAAACTTCGCTGGTGGCGGTCCTGAATGCGCAGTAGCTCCGGGCCATATTGCTCCCACCGGCCAGATTCCTGCCACAACTCCGCCGGTTGCACTACGGGCATGCTGACTTCCTGCGCGCCCACAGCGTCCATTTCCTTGCGCACGATCGCCTCTACCTTGCGCAACACGCGCAGGCCCAGCGGCAGCCAGGTGTAAAGTCCTGCAGCCAGTTTGCGGACCAGTCCGGCGCGGAGCATCAATTGGTGGCTGATGATTTCCGCGTCGGCAGGGGTTTCTTTCTGTGTGGCTAGCAGGAATTGACTGGTACGCATGAACACATCCGATGGTCTGGCTTGCAGGAGGGCGTATAGTTTACGTGTGAATAACTTGAGCGTACAGAGTTGGCGCCCGGTCGCCACGAACAGACTGAACGACTGATTCTCTCGCATTCAAAAGTAGCAGTTCCAGGTTTGCGTAGCAGTCACGCACGCGTCTGCGGGACTAAAAATACAGGGTAAATTTAGCGCAATCGTAGAAAACACTTGTATTACAGCGTTTCATGTTTTATACATCCTCTTGCAGCTTGTTGCACCGATGTTTTCGTGAGTTTAGAAAACGCATTGCGCGAGCTTGCAGCGAGTTCCAACTATAATTTTAGGGAAGGGTGAAAACCACATGGCAACTAAAAAAGCAGCTAAAAAGGCTCCAAAGAAGGCAGCAAAGAAAGCTCCTGCGCGTAAGAAGGCAGTCAAGAAAGCGGCACCGGTGAAGAAGGTAGGACCGGCGATCCAGCAAAAAATGACCAAGGGTCAGATAGTTACAAGTCTGGCTGAGAGCACTGGTCTGACGAAAAAGCAGATCGGCTCCGTCATTGATGAACTTGACTCGCTGATAGAGCGCAGCATTAAGAAGCGCTCAGTGGGCGAGTTCACGCTGCCGGGTATTTTGAAAGTCACTACGGTGGCTAAGCCTGCTACAAAGGCGCGCCCAGGCATCAGTCCTTTTACTAAACTACCGATCACGATCAAGGCTAAGCCGGCTAGGCTCGTTGTCAAAGTTCGCCCGTTGAAAAAGCTGAAAGAATTCGCCGCTTCCTAGGTGATGCCCGCGACCAGCCTGCGATGGCAGGCTGGTCGTCGTCCACTCTCGCATAGCACCTACCGGTGCGGGGTTTTCCTGCCCTTCTATTCCATCACCCTCTGTGCTTGGCCTCCAAGCTCGCATGGGTTAAAATTTGCCCCTCTGTTTTTTGTATTACCTCGCGAGTTAACCGTTGGTGGGACCGCTCCATGCCGATTTATGAGTACCAGTGCCAAGCCTGTCATAACCGACTTGAGGCTTTGCAGAAGATAAGTGACGCTCCGTTGCTCGACTGTCCGCAGTGCGGTAAACCAGCCCTGAAGAAACAGGTCTCGGCCGCCGCTTTTCGCCTGAAGGGTGGCGGTTGGTACGAAACCGACTTCAAAACCGGCAACAAGAAGAATCTGGTCAGTGGCGGTGACAGCGCCGGTTCCGGTGACAAAGCCACCGCATCCAGCTCCGGTGACAGCAAATCAGGCGACAGCAAAGCAAGCGAGAGCAAATCAGGCGACACCAAATCAGGCGATAGCAAAAAGACAGCCTAATCCTGGGCCCGCTGTGGGCCGGGCCAGCCAATCCAAACGGAATCCAGACTATGCGCAGTCATTATTGTGGCGCTTTGAGTACAGCTAGTATTGACGAAACAGTCACCCTCTGCGGCTGGGTCGATCGGCGCCGCGATCACGGTGGCGTCATTTTCCTCGATATGCGCGATCGCCAGGGCATTGTGCAGGTGGTTTTTGACCCCGACACCGCAGAACACTTTCAGCGAGCCGATCGGGTACGCAGCGAGTATGTACTCAAAGTGACTGGCCGAGTGCGTGCGCGGTCTGGCGCCACCGTGAATGCGGCCATGGCGACAGGACATATAGAAGTACTGGGTAAAGAGTTGGAAATCCTCAACACCGCTGCGACGCCACCCTTCCAGCTGGATGAGTACACCAATGTCGGTGAAGAGGTGCGCCTGCAGTACCGCTATATGGACTTGCGACGCCAGGAAATGCAGGATCGCCTGATCCTGCGATCCAGGATAACCAGCGCAGTTCGTAACTTCCTGGACGGCGAGGGATTCCTGGATATCGAAACGCCGATTCTCACCCGCGCCACACCCGAAGGCGCCCGCGATTACCTGGTACCCAGCCGGACGCACCCGGGCAAGTTCTTTGCACTGCCCCAGTCGCCGCAGTTGTTTAAGCAGCTGTTGATGGTGGCCGGTTTTGATCGCTACTATCAGATTGCCAAGTGCTTTCGGGATGAGGACTTGCGCGCCGATCGGCAGCCGGAGTTTACCCAGATCGACATCGAAACCGCCTTTCTCAACGAACAGGAGATCATGGCCATCACCGAGCGCATGATTCGCGGCTTATTCAAGGCGGTCCTAGCGGTGGACCTGCCCGCGTTCCCCCATATGAGCTACCTGGAGGCCATGGATCGCTATGGTTCGGACAAGCCTGACCTGCGCATCCCACTGGAGCTGGTGAGTGTCGATGACCTGATGCAGCAGGTGGAGTTTAAAGTCTTCCGCGGACCGGCCGACGATCCCGCCGGAAGGGTGGCGGCACTGAAAGTGACTGGGGGGGCCGCCATCAGCCGCAAGGATATTGATGAATACACCAAATTCGTGTCCATTTACGGCGCTCGTGGCCTCGCCTGGATCAAGGTAAATGATATTGCAGCAGGCGTGGAAGGTCTGCAGTCTCCCATCCTGAAGTTTATGCCCGAGACTATCGTGGCACAGATGATGCAGCGCCTGGGTGCTGCCAACGGCGACATCATTTTCTTCGGTGCTGACCGCACGCGGGTGGTCAACGAGGCGCTCGGGGCTCTGCGGATTAAGGTCGCACAAGACCTGGGCATGGTAGCGCCAGGTTGGGCACCGCTGTGGGTGGTGGATTTCCCCATGTTTGAAGCGGATGCCAGCGGCGCCTGGACCCCGTTGCACCATCCCTTTACAGCGCCTTCCTGCGACGCACAAGAACTGGCTGCAAATCCGGGTGAGGCCCTGTCGCGCGCTTACGACATGGTATTGAACGGCTGCGAGTTGGGTGGTGGCAGTATCCGTATCCACACGCGCGACATGCAAGAAGCGGTATTTCGCATTCTGAACATTGGTGCCGCCGAGGCCGAGGAAAAATTTGGCTTTCTGCTCAATGCGTTGCAATACGGAGCCCCGCCTCACGGCGGTCTGGCCTTCGGACTGGACCGATTGGTGATGCTGATGACGGGCGCCCAGTCCATTCGCGATGTGATTGCGTTCCCCAAAACCCAGAGTGCCGCGTGCGTGATGACCAACGCACCCGGTGACGTCAACGAGCAACAGTTGCAGGAGCTGAATATTCGTTTGCGCCAGAACCGCGAGACTCCCGCGCAAACGGCTGCCAATCCGCAAGCCGAGTGAGCGGCGAAATCGCAGCTCTCGCCTACAGACCAAGCCGGCAAACTTGTCCATAATGGGTATCTGACGCACACGCCGGAATTTGTATGTCGCTAATCCTGGGAATTGATCCCGGTTCACGCAAAACGGGCTTTGGCATCATCAATTTTGTGTCGGGGCGCAGTGAGTACGTCACCAGTGGCGTGATCCGGTTGCCCGCGGGTGAGTTGCCCGCGCGCCTGCGGATTATTTTCGACTGCGTGACGGAACTGGTGGAACTGCACTGTCCACAGGAACTGGCGGTCGAACAGGTGTTCATGGCGAAAAGCCCCGGCTCTGCTCTTAAACTGGGGCAGGCGCGCGGAGCGGCTATAGTGGCCTGTGCGGTGCAGGATATGCCGGTTGCGGAGTATTCGGCGCGTCAGATCAAGCAGTCGGTAGTGGGGACCGGGGCCGCCGACAAGGCGCAGGTGCAGCACATGGTTCAGGTTCTGCTCAAGCTGTCAGCTATACCGCAGGAAGATGCGGCCGACGCACTGGCCGCTGCGCTGTGTCACGCGCACACGCAACACAGTATGATCAATATGGCCGGCGCCAAATCTGTACGCCGCCGCCGGATACGCTGATAGGGCTCGCGCCGCATGATAGGCAGAATCAGAGGTACTCTCGTTCACAAGCAAGCCCCGCTCATTCTGGTGGAAGTGGGCGGCGTCGGCTATGAGATGCAGGTTCCCATGACCACGCTATTTCGACTGCCTGAATTGGGCGTGGAAGTCACGTTGGTGACACATTTTGTGGTGCGTGAAGACGCCCAGTTGTTGTACGGCTTTATCGAAGAAGGGGACCGCAGCCTGTTTCGCGAATTGATTAAGGTCAGCGGCGTAGGACCTAAGCTGGCCCTGACCATTCTGTCGGGGATGGATGCCCACAGTTTTGCGCGCTGTGTCCAGCGTGACGATGTTTCTGCGCTGGTCGCACTGCCCGGCGTTGGCAAGAAGACTGCGGAGCGCCTGCTGGTGGAGATGCGCGACAAGTTGAGGGACTGGTTGGCGCGGGCCGAGAACGCACAGGGCCAGGGGGACGGTACAGTCGGCCGGATGCCGCTCACCGATATCGTGGCGGATGCCGAGGGCGCACTTGTTACCTTGGGCTATAAACCGCAGGAGGCCAGTCGGATGGTCGCGGCAATTAACGACGACAGTGTGGTTGATAGCGAGGAACTGATACGTCGCGCCCTGAAATCCATGGTGCGAGCATGAGGCCGCAGGCATGATTGAAACCGATCGCCTGATTGCACCACAGGCTAATGGCCCCCGCGAGGATGTGATGGACCGGGCGATCCGCCCCCGGAGCCTGGAAGAATACATTGGCCAGCAAGTGGTCAAGGAGCAGATGACGATTTTCCTGCAGGCCGCCAAGGGCCGGGGGGAGCCGCTGGATCACACACTGATATTCGGCCCGCCAGGTCTGGGCAAAACCACTCTGGCCAGCATCATCGCCCACGAGATGGGCGTGTCGCTCAAGACCACGTCCGGCCCGGTGTTGGAAAAGGCCGGGGATATCGCTGCGTTGATGACCAATCTGGAGCCTGGCGATGTGTTATTTATCGATGAGATCCATCGCCTTAGTCCATTGGTGGAAGAGATATTGTATCCGGCCATGGAGGACTACCAGCTCGATATCATGATTGGCGAAGGGCCGGGCGCCCGCTCCATCAAGCTGGACCTGCCGCCGTTCACCCTGGTGGGAGCCACCACGCGGGCCGGCTTGTTGACATCTCCCCTGCGCGACCGTTTCGGTATCGTGCAGCGCCTGGAGTTTTACGAGGTGGCAGACCTCGCCAGGATCGTCGAGCGCGCGGCACAGATATTAAAGATCGGTATCGATGCCCATGGCGCTGTGGAGATTGCGCGCCGCGCACGCGGCACTCCGCGTATTGCCAACCGCCTGCTGCGGCGGGTGCGGGACTACGCCGAGGTCAAAGCAGACGGGTATATTACCAGTGTCATTGCTGATCGCGCGCTGGACATGCTGAGCGTAGATCAGAAAGGCTTCGATCACCTGGACCGCAGGTTACTGCTGGCCCTGATCGAGAAATTCGATGGTGGTCCGGTGGGTGTAGACAGTCTGGCCGCCGCCATTTCCGAGGAGCGCGGCACGATCGAGGATGTACTGGAGCCCTACTTGATTCAGCAGGGGTACATGTTGCGCACGCCTCGGGGCCGCATGGCCACGCGCAACGCCTACCTGCACTTTGGCCTGCCCGGCCCCGCCAGTGTGGCAGCGAGCACTAATCTGCCACTGGAGCTGGGAGAGGGTGGCGAGTCCTAGTGGTCACCGGGGAATTTTCACACAAGGTACGGGTCTACATTGAAGACACTGACGCCGGCGGGATTGTATATTACGTTAATTATCTCAAGTTCATGGAGCGGGCGCGCACTGAATTCATGCGCTCACTCGGCTATGACAAGAACTACATATTTAATGCCGATCTGATGTTTGTAGTGCGGGACCTGCAAGTAAGCTATAAGCTGCCCGCGCGGCTCGATGATGAACTGGAGGCAACCGCTATGCTCATGCAGCTGCGCGGTGCCGGCATGGTTTTTCACCAGAATGTGCGTCGCGGTGATGAGTTGCTGGCACGAGCCGAGGTGACGATAGCCTGCGTCGACCGGGTCGGCGTCAAGCCGCGCCGCCTGCCGCTGGAAATGGCGGCGCGGTTACGGGCGCAGGAACAAAACGAGACATAAGTCTAAGGGGGCGAGAGTTGGAACAACAATTAAGTTTGCTCGATCTGGTCTGGAATGCCAGCATCACTGTGCAATTGGTGATGGCCATTCTGCTGCTGGCCTCCATGATGTCGTGGTACATGATCGTCAATCGCTTTCTCTATTTCCGCAATGCCAATGACGAGATGTATCGCTTTGAGGAGCGCTTCTGGTCGGGGATCGATTTGTCCCAGCTTTACCGTGAGGGCAATGACAAGGCGGCCGATGGCGTGCCGAT
>JANNXP010000007.1:0-4724 GCA_031409615.1 Haliea sp.
AGCGAATATCTCAGCCCTCTGAGCAGTGGGGGGCGTTGCCGACCTGACCGTCGGAGGCAAATCGACCTGACCGTCGCACGCAAACCGACCTGGCCGTAACAAGCAATCATAGAAAAGTGTCGAGGATAACGGACGTCCACATTTCTTAGTCGCGTGTACTGGGGTACACCGGCGCCCGCTGCATCATCGCGGGAATTTGCGGGAAGGGAAAAAACGCCTGCCAGTCAGCGCCGAAGTCCTCGTCGATAGCACGCCCGAAGGCGGCTCGATAGCAGCTGTCCATAGACGCCACCAACGCCGCGGGCGTAGCAATGCCCAGCAGGACAGCCGCTTCCATCATGCCCTCTGCGCGCAGCCGCTGGGCGGGCGGCACATCGTCACCGTCCGCCAGTGCAGCAAACATAGTCTGCCAGCGCTGTTCCAGCTCAGTTTGTAACATGTGCATTGCTTGCTACTCGCTTGCAGGCCTGACAAAAGCGTCTGACACTGAACCCACTCTTCCCATCAGTATGCGTGGCAAAACAAAACCGTTAAAGTCTGCCTTTTACCAAAAAAGAGAACTCTACCTGTGAAGAACCTGCGGCAATGGCTACTGGCTCTGGGCCTGTTGGGTTTGGCCCTGGTATCCTGTGTCACGATGGATCAACACCGCAGTCCCGCATCTGGTACCAGTGCAGTAGCTGCATCAGCGGGCAGTGCCGCTTCAGCTACACTGGTCGGCCTGGGCGGCCCTGTTAGGTCCCTCTGGGCCCACCCTCCTTTTTCATCGGTGACACTATGAGTTCCAGCAACAGCTTTTACCGCTACTTTCTCAACCCGGTCATGCGCAGCCTGCTCCGCTCGCCCCTGCATGGGATTACCAGCCACAATATCGGGATCATCCACTTCTCTGGGCGCACAAGCGGCCGCAAGCTCAGCACTCCACTGAGCTACACCCGGGAGGGCAATATTGTGCGCCTGCTATCCAACCAGAATACCCGGTGGTGGCTGAACTTCCGAGGGGACGGCGTGAAGGTTGAAATGGAGATTGCCCGGCAGCACTACCCAGGCACTGCGGTATTACTGGAAGGTGATAGCGAGGCATTGCGGGAGGGGGTGCGCCGTTTCATCCACGCTCTGCCCAGGGACGCGAAGGTCTACGGTCTGGAGTTGGATGCTAATAGGGAGGTGGTCGAGGCAAGCCTGACAGCAATTGCTGAACAGTTGATACTGGTGGAGATCCGGTTGGACGCGTAAGTGTTGATTGGACTGATCCGTTCAATCTCAAGGCCAGATATGCCTGTAATCCTTCCTGCATGGGACATCGGTATTCTCCATTAAATTGATCGTCGCAAAATCACTTTAATAAATGCCGGTGTCCGCCGATACTGATGAATAGCTTCAGCCTTTCGAATCTCGAATATACATCGCCGTCCCGTTCCTCAACTCAATCTTGAACAGCTCAGTTGCCTTGATCAGATCGCTGGTTCTCTTGTATCCATAATTGATTGATGAGAAGGAACTGTTGTTATTGGAGATATAGCTGGCAACCTGACCCATATTTGCCCAGCCATCGTCTCCGGCCGCTTGGTCAACCGCTGTTCTCAACAATCGTACCAGCGAATTGTCCTGTCTAAGCTGGGATTTGGTCGTCTTTACAGGTTGCCTGGATTTCTCCGCTTCGCCCTCAGAACTTGTAACAAGATTCTCGATGTAAATAAACGGAGAGCAGGAATCAACGAAGGGTTGTGGCGTTTTCTTCGCTCCAAATCCGTATACCGGGAAACCACTTTCCAGGATTCGAAGGACCAACGGAGTAAAGTCACTGTCACTGGTCATCAGGGCAAGGGCATCAATGTTGCCGCTGTAATGACGCATTACATTTTGGGTAACTGGGGTACTTAGGGATAACTGCGCTGAGATGGGTCTACGGGGCTAAAATGTGTGGCTGTTCTGCGCCAGTAGGTTTTACCCACTGTGTAGTTCTCCACACCGACCACTTCGTCCGCAACCTGGCTGTCGCCGTCGATATCATCAGCTATACCGTCACCGGTGTAGTCGAGGCCATCTATCGCCCCGTTTGAATTGCCATCGAGGAGCTTCACTACCACGCCATTGGTATCACGCCCTCAGTGCGCAGCCGCTGAGAGGGTGGCACATCGTCTGCGTTTGCCAGTGCGGAAAACATCGCACGCCAGCGCTGCTCACGTTCCGTTTGTAACACGTGCATCGCTTGCTACCCCGTTCTGCTTGAGTCAATTGCGCCGCATACCGAACCCGTCCCTGCTACGAGTATGCGTGGCAAAACAAAACAGTTAAAGTCTACTTTTTACTGACAATGAGAACTCTGCCTGTGAACAACCTACGGCGATTGCTTCTGACTCTGGGCTTCATGGGCTTGGGCTTGATGGGCTTGGCCCTAACGTCCTGTGTGAGCATTGATCAACACAGCACGGTAGCTTCTGGCATCAATGCAACACCTGCTCCAGCGGGCAGTGCCGCAACAGCTACACGAGCTACAACAACGCCCATTATTGACTACCGGGAACGCTTCCTCCCGATCGTGGCCCGCAGCGGCATGGTGGCGGGCCCTGAGCAAGTGGCCGCTGAGGTGGGTGCGCAGATGCTGCGCCAGGGCGGCAATGCAGTGGATGCAGCAGTGGCAACCGGTTTTGCGCTGGCGGTGACGTATCCCCGGGCCGGCAATCTGGCCGGCGGTGGCTTCATGCTCATCCATCTGGCTGACGAAAATCGCCAAACCCTGATCGACTACCGCGAGACTGCACCGGCCGCTGCCACTCGGGACATGTTCCTTAACGCACAGGGCAACCTCGACCATGACAAGGAGTACTTCAGTCTGCAGGCGGCAGGCGTGCCCGGCACCGTGGCGGGTCTGCTCTACGCGCTGGAGAAATACGGCACGCTGAGCCGTGAGCAGGTGCTGGCACCGGCCATCGCTTTGGCCCGGGAAGGCTTGATCGTGTCGTTTGGCCTGAACTATGAAATCAACGCCGGCGCCGAGCAGTTGCGCAAAAATCCCGCCGCTGCACAGTTGTTTTTTCGGGCCGATGGCACGCCCTACGCTATGGGCGACAACTGGCAACAGCCCGACCTCGCCTGGACGCTGGGCCAGATCAGCGCGCAAGGCAAAGACGGTTTTTATACTGGCGATGTCGCGCAACGCATCACGACAGAGATGGCAGCCGGTGGCGGCCTGATAACTGCTAAGGACCTTGCCGACTACCGCGTGGTGGAGCGGGAACCAGTGCGCGGCACCTTCAGGGGCTTCGACATTGTCTCCACCCCACCACCCTCCTCCGGCGGTGTCCACATCGTGCAGATGCTCAACATTCTGGAGGGCTTTGAACTGCAGGCTATGGGCCACAACTCCGCCGCCTACCTGCACTACCTGACTGAGAGCATGAAACTGGCCTATGCCGACCGCAGCCTGTATCTGGGCGACCCGGACTTTGTCACGGTGCCGGTGGCACAGCTCACCGACAAGACCTACGCCGCGCGTCAGCGACAACTCATCGACAGCAATCGCGCTACACCTTCGGCAGACATCGCGCCCGGACGCCTGCTCGACAGTGAGAGTACCGAGACCACCCACTACAGTGTGGCCGATCGCTTCGGCAATGTGGTCAGCAATACCTACACGCTGAATTTCAGTTTCGGCTCCAACATTGTGGTGCCCGGCACGGGCATGCTGCTCAACAATGAAATGGCGGACTTCGCCACCAGCCCCGGCAGCGCCAATGCCTTCGGCCTGGTACAGGGTGAGGCCAACAAAATCGAACCGGGCAAACGCCCGCTGTCATCCATGAGCCCGACCATTGTGTTTCGCGATGGCAAGCCCTGGCTGGCCACCGGTAGTCCGGGCGGCAGCGTGATTATCAGCACCGTTTTACAGATGACGCTCAACGCGATGGAGTTCGATATGAACGTGGCCACCGCCGCCGCAGCACCCAGGGTCCATCACCAATGGATGCCAGACGTGCTGCAGATGGAAGAGGGCTTTAGCGTGGATACCGTCCGGTTGCTACAGGGCATGGGTCATCCGGTGAGTATCAGTGATCGCACCACCGGCTGCACCAGCTCCATCATGCTCGAAGACGGCTGGCTACTGGGCGCCGCGGACACCCGGCGCTACGGCGGCTGGGTCGCGGGCTACTAGGGAGCGACGGCTTGCGCTAGACCGCACCCTCCAGAGGGCCGAAGTGCTACCTACAATAACAGCGTTGCGACAATAGCAGCGTTGCGACCTGCCGCTTATGGCGCAAATGCGCCGTCAGTCGAAGCGGTCGGTCACCGCGCCTTTTGACGCAGTCGAGACCAGCTTCACGTACTTCGCCATCACGCCGCGCGTGTAACGTGGCGCGGGCTGTTTCCAGACGGCGCGACGCTGCGCCATTTCTGCGTCTGATACATGGAGATGGAGTAGCTGTTTGTGCGCATCGATGGTGATCGAGTCGCCTTCGCGCACCAGCGCGATCGGCCCGCCCACAAACGCTTCGGGTGCCACGTGACCGACCACCATACCCCAGGTGGCACCGGAGAACCGGCCATCGGTCAACAGCCCGACCGATTCGCCCAGGCCCTGGCCGATGAGCGCCGAGGTGGGTGAAAGCATCTCCTGCATGCCCGGGCCACCCTTCGGTCCTTCGTAGCGGATTACCACCACGTCGCCAGCCTTCACCTTGCCGAGGATGATCGCTTCCATCGTCTGTGACTCGGAATCGAAC
>JANNXP010000008.1:0-3246 GCA_031409615.1 Haliea sp.
GTAACGGGGAGAGCATCATGGCGCACCACACCACCACAAACACGGCAGCGGGCGCCTTGAAGGACGCCAACGTATAGCCGTGGTACAGCTCGTCGTGCATCCAGCGCGAGGCGATGACAGAGGAAACCGCCAGCGTGACCAGAAAAAAAGCCATCGGCAATTTCTTGAGGAAACCGAGACCACCGCAGCGATCGGGATGAGCAGGCACCAGCGACAACTCCATACCGGCGATACGTTTAAACAGCAGAATGACAAGTCCGATACGCCAGAACCAACCCAGTAGGAGGATAACGAAAATCGGTTTGACCACGTAGAGGAACCACCAACCGCCGAAGCCGAAATCAGCACCTTCCGCGGCCCACGTCAGGTCATGCGAATCCGAATGCACGGGATTTCCCAGTATCCAGATAAGCGCCAGTCCGATAACAATAATCCAGGGGAGGCTGGCATCACGCAAACGCACTATGCCGGCGAGAATTGCGGCAAATGCCGTGTGCTGTTCGTCGGCAACAATATTTGTCGCGCGAAACTGCGCGACAATATTGTGTAACACCCCGCCCGCCATCGCTTCAGCCAGAATAAATAGCGGAATGGCAACCAGACAGCGCACATGAACCCCAAAATGCTTAAACAGCGGCTCGCCAGTATCGACATGCACCAGTCGATCGTTCAGCACAGCCCAGATCACAATCGGCAGCCAGGTGAACAGGGCAAAAAAGACGGCGCGGCGCACGACGCCCAGCCCTTGCTGGGGCGCAATCCGCAATTTGCGCTGCCAGCGCAGGAGCAAATCGTTGCGCAACAAATCGAAACCTTCATCGGTTGTTGCTGTTTTACCTAGATTCATAATGTCGCTACCCCGATGGCTTGCAGATTGCACCTGATGCATTGACGTGCTCGGATGCTAGCACGAGGACCTTGCGCGGTTTAGGTCGTTTTTGATAGCCCTTCACACTGAAAATTCGGTTGTAAACCACACTCGATCTTGCTAATAATGGCGAGTCTATGAAACTTTCCTCCTTCACACTGAGTCGCTACCTGCGCCTTTCGCTGCTGCTGCTGATGCTGGCAGCGCAGGGCATAGTGAATGCACATGAGCTTGGTGACAGCCATTCTCTGCACTCCGATCCGTGTACTACCTGCCTCGTCGGTCATGGCTTGGGCGCTGCTGTCAGCGTCAGCTACGACGCTCTGCAGGTGCAGATCGGCCATTTAGTCATCCCGACCTGTTCTATCCTCGATGTACAGCTTGCCCGCACCCAAACTCATTTTGCCAGGGCCCCTCCCGGCACTCTCTGGAATACCCAAAACCCCATCTGATCTAATCCTTTTGGTGTTCTCACGCATCGGTGATGCGTGATCTATGAGAGAGTCAAACCATGCTTATTTCAATACGACGCGGCGTCGCGCTGGCGCTGTGCACTAACCTGTTCACGACAGTCAGTCTCGCCCAGCAAGCCCCGGCCACTGGCGCAGCTCCGGCCCATAAACACGAAACCCTCGAAGAAGTAGTGGTGACAGCAAATCCTCTGGGCCGCGATTCTTCTGACCTATCGCAGTCCGCCACCGTGCTGAAAGGCGATGCACTGCGCAGCCAACTATCTAATTCGTTGGGTGAAACGCTGGCCCGCATGCCCGGGTTGTCGAATGCAAGTTTCGGCGAGAACGTCGGCCGACCGGTGATCCGCGGATTGCAGGGAACACGCGTGGGCGTCCTGAGTAACAACATGGCGGTCAGCGACGCGTCAGGAGTCAGCCAGGATCATGCCGTCTCGGTGGAGCCCTTCCTGATGGACCAGGTTGAAGTATTGCGCGGACCCTCCACCCTGCTCTACGGCTCCGGCGCTATCGGTGGCGTGGTGAACATGGTCTCGCCCTCGATACCGCAGGCAGTCCCGGAAAAAGGCTATAGCGGACGCGTGATTACACAGGCCAATACCGGTGCCAACGAAGAGTTCGCAGCGGGTAGGTTGGACCTGGGTGCAGACACGTTCGCGTTTCATGCCGACGGCTTCCACCGCCGCACTGATGATTATGAGATCCCTGACGGCGCAGACCTTTACCCTGATGAGGAGGCCTCACAGGAAGACAATGATAGCGGCGTGTTGGAGAACAGTTACCTGGACAATGAAGGAGCCACCGCAGGGGCCAGCTGGATCGGCGAGCAGTGGCGCTTTGGCGCGTCGTATACAGACTACAAGTCCGACTACGGAATTCCCGGTGCTGAGGAAGAAATTCCCGAGGATGGCGGCGAACCGGAGTTGGTGTTTGTCAATATTGAACTTCAATCAAAGCGCACCGAGGCCGAACTGGTGGGCAGCGACCCCTTCCGTGGCTTCGAGCAGTTCAAGGTGCGATTTGCCGACACCAATTATGAACACACTGAATTCGAAGGCAGTGAGGTCGGTACCGTATTCAACAGCGACACTACCAACACGCGTATGGAGTTAAAACACAATCCATGGGGCGCCTGGCAGGGTGTTTTCGGACTGCAATATACCGACCTGGATTTTTCGGCAGTCGGGGCGGAAGCGTTTGTACCAGGTTCGAATACGAAAACCGCCGCCATCTTCTGGATCGAGCGCGCCGAGTTCGACGCCTGGCAGTTTGATGCGGGCCTACGCTACGATGATGTCGAGACCAAGGTGCCCAATACCCTGGTGGTGGAGGAAGGCGCGGTAGGCCCAAGGGCAAACGCCGAGTTCAATCCGTTCAGTGCATCCGCTGGCTCAATCTATCACCTGAACGATAATATTGACCTGACGTTTACCGTGGCTCATGCGGAACGGGCTCCAGGCGTGGATGAGCTATTCGCCAATGGTCCGCACATCGCCACACAGGTCTTTGAAGTGGGTGATAGTTCGCTGGATAATGAGTCCAGCCTGCATGTGGAAGGCGGGTTGCGCATGGAAATGGGCGGCCTCACTGGCAGCGCGACTGTCTACAGCGACACCTTCAACGACTATATTTACCAATCAGACACTGGCCTGGAGGAGGATGACCTTCCGGTACTGTTCTGGTCGCAGCAGGACGCCGATTTCATCGGTGCTGAAGCCGAGCTGCGCTACAGCTTTGAGCCCAACAGTTCCGGCCACTGGCAGGTGTTCGGCTTTGGCGACATCGTCGACGGCGAACTGGCGGACAACACCGACGTGCCATTGCTGCCACCCAAGCGCATCGGCCTGGGCATCGATTGGGATCATCAGGGCCTTGCTGCCAATGTTTTGTGGATACACGCTTATGATC
>JANNXP010000009.1:0-29538 GCA_031409615.1 Haliea sp.
CGCGGCTGTCGTTTGTCTGTCGTCTATCCGGAAATTACACAAATGCAGGTCAAGGCCATTATGAGTGCGGCGGCGGACGCCATCGAGGCAGGCTACCGACCGCTCCCCGAGATTATGATTCCGCTGGTCATCAATGTGCGCGAAATTCGGCTCATCACCGGGATCATCGACGAGTGTATTCAGGAGATGGCCCAGGCTAAGCATGTCTCCATTCCCTACAAGATTGGCACCATGATGGAAACACCCAGGGCCACGTTGGGCGCTGATCGCCTGGCCCCGGAAGTGGAATTCATGAGCTTTGGCACCAATGACCTGACGCAAATGACCTACGGCTTTTCCCGCGACGACGCGGGTAAATTCATCCCCAAGTATCTCAAGGAAAAACTGATCGACGTGGACCCCTTCGTGTCACTGGACCAAAGGGCGGTAGGCCGTCTGATGGAGATCGCGATCACTGAAAGTCGGGCCAAAAAGAAAGGCATCAAATATGGCATCTGTGGCGAACACGGTGGCGATCCGCGCTCCATACAGTTCTGCCACGATATCGGTCTTGATTATGTGTCGTGCAGTCCGTTTCGTGTGCCGATCGCGCGCATTGCGGCGGCACAGGCGAATGTGGGCGGAGAAAAGCCGAATTAGTGCCTTGTTGGTTTGGCGCTACGCAGCAATAACGCGGCTGGCACTGCCACCAGGGCCATGATCATAATGAGCTGGAAGTCATCTATATAGGCAATTTGCAACGCCTGACGGGCCACTTCGCCTTCCAGCAATGCCAGACCCTGCGGGGTATTGATGTCCCACATACCGGCAGATGCGCTGTTTTGAAGTAACGGATTGAATGCCGTAATGTGCTCCGTGAGTACGGCGTGTTCACGCTGTATGTTACTCGCCAGTTGACTGACCACAATTGAAATACCAAGGCTGCTGCCAATCGTTCTCATCAGGCCAAAAATAGAGCTGGCCTCGGTGCGCAGCACAGGTTCCAAGGTGGCGAAAGCCAATGTACTGAGCGGCACAAAAATAAATCCCAGGCCGAACCCCTGCACAAATCCCGTCCAGGTGATCATGCTTTGGGTAACATTGGTGGTGAACCCCGTCATTTGCCACAGCGAACCAATAATGAACACCAGGCCTGCTACGATCAAATAACGTGGTGGCACTGTCGATCGCTCCATGAAGCGCGTTGACAACATCATCGCCACCATGGTCCCAATACCCCTGGGAGCTAGTATCAGGCCCGCATCAAAAACCGGATAGCCTAATAAGTTCTGCAGGTAGGGGGGAAGCAGCGCCATTGTTGCCAGCATGATTACCCCAAGAAGAAACATGAAGATCAATCCCAATGAAAAGTTTCTGTCGTTGAACAATCTGGGATCCACGTAGCTGTGTTTGTGAGTAAACATATGGACCACAAATAAATAGAAGGCCAGTAGACAAACAATTAGCTCAAAGACGATTTCAGTCGATTCAAACCAGTATTTTGACTGACCGCGATCCAGCATCAATTGCAGGCTGACTATGGCAATACTGAGTAGTACAAAACCGAAAAGATCAAAGGGACGTTCCCGGTCTAATGAAGACTCCTTGACCAACGCCACGATGCCAAGGAGAGAAATGATCCCGAAAGGTACATTGATATAGAAAACCCAACGCCAGCTATAGTATTCAGTCAGCCATCCACCCACCGTTGGCCCAAGGATGGGTGCCACCATGATTCCTACACCCCAGATACCATTTGCCTGCGCTTGCTTGTGCATGGGAAAGGAATCAAGCAGAAGTGAATTGGAAAGCGGCACGAGGCTGGCGCCAAATACACCCTGCAAGACGCGAAACGCGATAATCTGGTCCAGAGTTTGTGCAGCGCCGCAAGCCATTGATGCCAGGGTGAAGCCCAGCACGCAGATCAGTAGAAGACGCTTGCGTCCGATACGCCCGGCTAGCCAGCCAGTGAGGGGCATGGCGATAGCGGCCGCCATGATATACGAGGTGAGTACCCAGGATATTTTATCCTGGGTAACGGACAGACTGCCTTGCATATGGGGTAGTGCGACGTTGGCAATCGTGGTGTCGATGATCTGCATAATGGCTGCCATCATCACCGCAGTAACCAAGAGGAAGTGCTGCGTCTCCTCGGGTAAATTGTGTATTCTGCGAATCAGGGGATTCAATGGCTTGCAGGATTACAGGGTAGAAGAGCGCGTATCAATCTGGATATCGGCACTCATACCGGCGCGCAGTACCGGGTCTTGTTGATTTGGCTGTAGCCTGATTCGAATCGGGACGCGCTGCACGACTTTGATCCAGTTGCCGGTCGCGTTCTGCGGCGGCAGGAGTGAATACTCCGCCCCGGTTGCTGCGCTGAGGCTTTCAACAGTGCCTTTCCAGCGTAAATCAGGGTAGGCATCGATGGTAATTTCCACAGGCTGATCGATATGCACGCCGACCAGGTCAGTTTCCTTGAAATTCGCTTCAATCCATGGACTTTTGTCAGAAACAAGACTCAGGATCGGGCTGCCGGGGTCGATGTGTTGCCCCAGTTTCGGCAGATGACTGACAAACCCGTCAAACGGAGCTACGATTTTTGTGTGCTCCAGATTGATTCTCGCCAGATCCAAATCCGCCTGCGCCTCCTTCACCTCTGAGTACTCGGTTATGGTTGCATCGGCCCGGCCATTCAAATTCGTCAGCAATTGGGCGAGTTCCTTTTCGATAATAATCCTGTGCTCATTGGCCATATCGAGATTGTGCTTCCTGTCGTCAATCAGGGCTTCTGACGTAAGTTTTTTTTGTGACAGATTCAATTCACGTTGGTATTCCTTGGCAGCGAAGTCCAGGTTGCTTGCGGCCAGAGCCAGTTCCGCTTGTTTGGTCCGATAGCTGGCCCGGAGTGATTGAATGAAGGATTCGGACTTTAGCAACCGGGCCTGTGCTTTTTCCAGTGCAACGCTATAGGTGGCATCGTCTACAGTAAGCAGCAATTCACCCTGATTAACCTTCTGGTTTTCCATAACCAGTACGGACGTAATCTTCCCGGAGACTTCGGCACTTAACGTGACCTTGTCAAACTTCAGGTACGCGTTGTCCGTCTCAACAAAATGGTCACCGGTGAAATACAAGTAAGCACCTACGCCACAGGCGACTATTATGCCGAGAGTAAAAAGAAGAGAGCGGTAGTTCATCATAGTGCGT
Source organism: Haliea sp. (assembly GCA_031409615.1). Lineage (GTDB taxonomy): Bacteria > Pseudomonadota > Gammaproteobacteria > Pseudomonadales > Halieaceae > Marimicrobium. The sequence goes on from JANNXP010000009.1 coordinate 3,190, forward strand.
AGTTTGCTTATTTACCGAGGTCGTAAAGTTGATTTTCTTCGGCGTGAACGAGGTTGACTTTCACCCGGGATAAGATGGAAAACATCTTCTCGAGATCGGTGCGCGAAATGTTTCTATTGGCATCTACTCGCGTAGCCGCTCCAAGTGACAAAATCTTTTCCAGTACAGCATGGGCATTACGCGTGAGGTGCAGGCGAAACGCTCTCCTGTCATCGGGATTGAGACGCCGTTCTATGAGTTGATTTTCCTGCAATTTATCAAGCAGACGGGCCAGTGTAATCGGCCTGATTTCAAGTAATTCAGCCAGATCGACTTGGTGTATTCCCTCATTGCGCGACAGGTGAAAAATGACCCGGCATTGTTCTTGGGTGAGACCAAAGCTCTGCACACGTCGATTAAAATTTCTGCGTAGGAGGCGCGCTACATCGTGGATTAAAAATCCAAAGGCATCCTGTGTGTCTTCGGGACGCGGCTTGCGATTTGCCATACAACTCGGACCGCCATGCTATATAGTACGTAATACGTATTATAAGCGGTCCATACTAATTAGGGACAGAATCAAGTCGGCAAACCAATGCCCACCCTGGTACATTTTTTCAGACCAAATTTGATCAATTGGGCAAATGTAGGCTTAGGTAGGGCAGCCGATGAAAGGCCAGAGCCGAGCGCGCCTCCCCCCGATAGGGACTATTTCAGCAAATCGTCCTTCAGTACAAATTTCAGCACCTTGCCGGCAGGGTTGCGCGGCAGGGCTGCGACAACGTGCAGGCGCAGCGGTAATTTATACCGTGCCAGCAGGGGCTGGGCAAACTCGCGCAGCTCCTCCAACGTCAGGTGATGGCCGTCATGCAGTGCAACAACAGCCGTCACCGCCTCCCCCCATTTCTCATCCGGCAATCCAATCACCGCGACTTCGGCGATGGATGCATGCTTATACAGGGCACCCTCCACTTCCGCGGGATACACGTTCTCGCCGCCAGAAATGACCATGTCTTTCAGGCGGTCACAGATAAACAAAAAGCCGTCTTCATCGCAATACCCGACGTCGCCGGAGTGAAACCAGCCCTCCTGGTCGATCGCTGCAGCGCTCGCCTCAGGGCGATTCCAGTAACCTTTCATAATATTGGGGCCACGCAGGCAAATCTCACCGCGCTCACCGGCCGGGAGTGGCTGGTTGTTGTCATCCACAATGCGGGTATCACTGTATAGCGGCGACTGGCCCGCTGAACCGAGCTTGCTGACGGCCCACTCAGGGGTGAGAAAGGACGAGAATGGCGCAGTCTCGGTCAGGCCGTAGCCCTGGCAGAAATCTACCCCGCGCGCGCCATACAACTCGATCAGGGATGCCGGAACCGGCGCTGCGCCGCAGATGAGGGTATTGATTGAACCCAGATCAGTGGCGGCGAAACCGGGGTGCTGGGACATAAAAAGAAACATAGCCGGCGCACCAAACATATGGGAGACCTGGTAGCGTTCGATATCTGTCAACACGCGCCCGGCATCGAAATTGCGCAGCAATACAACAGTGGAACCCACATGGAAGGAGCCGAGGGTCATCACATTCAGGCCACCGATATGAAATAACGGTGCCGCAGTGAGTACGACTTGATCCCGGGAACTGCCAAAGGCCAGCATGGCATTGATGTTGTTCCACAGGATATTGCCGTGGGTCAGCATAGCGCCCTTGGGCAAGCCGGTGGTACCGGAGGTGTACATGATGACGGCCACATCGTGCGTATCGACTGAGGCTGCGGCGACCAGCGGTGCAGCGGCGGCCCGTTCTGTGGACAAATGACGCCATCCGGTGGCGTCACTTTCGCTGGAAAAGTAGTGGGTGCAACACAGCTCGGGTATGGCCGGCGCCAGCACGGGTTGCAGTGCGTCATCCACCACGAGTGACTGAATCCCGGCATCATTGACAATGAATGTCAGCTCCTGCGCGGTAAGGCGATAATTGAGGGGAACAAAAATAGCGCCCAGCGCCTGGGCTGCGAACATCGTTTCCAGCAGCGCCGGATGGTTAAAACCCAGGTAGCCAACGCGATCCCCACCGCACACACCGCCGGCCCTGAACAGACTTGCCTGGCGGCGCACCCGGTCGCCGAATTCGCTGAAGCGTATTTCCTGCTCCTCGAATATCAACGCAACTCGATCGGGATTGAGATCCACCCGGCGTAACAGGGTAGCGGCGAGGTTCGGTTCAATGGCAGGTCTGTTCACGGTTAACTCCTGGACGGCTTTTTTGGCAGTGACTAATCAGGGCTCTGTAGGCTTCGATGTGCGCAGGCAGATACTAGCATGAGCCGATACACGGTAGACATCAGTGCACGTATCAGTTTCGTTCGCATTGCAGTAGCCCGTGCAGAAAATTTCAGTCCCCAGACTTAAGCTTCCTGAAAAAATCTGCTAACGTTGCGCCCCATTCCTGTCTCACCGAGCAACCAAAGCAATGACGAGCAGCTTTTATCCGCCTCACCGCACCCTGATGGGACCAGGTCCTTCCGATGTTTCCCCGCGCGTGCTGGGGGCACTGGCCCGCCCCACCATTGGGCATCTCGACCCCAGATTTTTGCAACTGATGGATGAGATTAAAGTGCTGCTGCAGTTCGCTTTCCAGACCAACAACACACTCACCCTGCCGATCTCCGCGCCGGGCTCTGCGGGCATGGAAGCCTGTTTTGTCAATCTGGTGTCGCCGGGTGACAAAGTTATCGTGTGCCAGAACGGCGTGTTCGGCGGACGTATGAAAGAAAATGTAGAGCGCAGCGGGGGCACCGCTGTGCTGGTTGAAGACGCCTGGGGCGATCCTGTAAGCGTGCACAAGGTGGAGGCGGCATTCGATGCGCATCCTGACACCGCTATTGTGGCTTTTGTCCACGCCGAAACATCAACGGGAGTGCGCAGTGATGCGCCCGCCCTGTGTGCACTGGCTACGCGCCGGGGTGCGCTGTCCATTGTCGACGCAGTGACCTCGCTGGGCGGCATTGAAGTGTCAGTGGATACCTGGGGTGTTGATGCCATGTACTCTGGCACCCAAAAATGCCTCTCCTGCGTACCTGGTATCTCCCCGGTCACATTCAGCGAGAGAGCCGTGGAGCGCATTAACCGGCGCCAGCACAAAGTGCAGAGCTGGTTTCTGGATATGCAACTGGTGATGGGCTACTGGGGTGGCGCCAGCAAGCGCGCTTATCATCATACGGCGCCGATCAACAATCTTTATGCGTTGCATGAAGCGCTAGTGATGCTGGAGGAGGAAGGCCTGACGGCGGCACAAGCGCGCCACTTACACAATCACCATGCCTTGGTAGCAGGCTTGGAGGCGATGGGCCTGCAGATGGCGGTGGCCCCACAGTATCGGCTGCCGCAGTTGAATTCCGTGATGATCCCCGAGGGCGTCGACGATGCCGCTCTGCGCACTGCTCTACTGAACGAATTCGATCTGGAGATCGGGGCCGGGCTGGGCGCCCTCGCGGGCAAGACCTGGCGCATCGGCCTGATGGGTTTCGCTAGTAACGAACGCAATGTGGTGTATTGCCTGAATGCTCTGGAGGCTATTTTGCAGCGCCAGGGTGCAGCTATCATCACCGGCAAGGCCCTACCTGCGGCTCGCGCCGTATTTGATGCCTAACGAAAATAATCAAGCGCTGGACCGCAACTGCAAACTGAGATTAGAACGCCTCGGTTACTCGCGCACTACCCCAGTAATTATAGCCGGCGAATTTAGGGGTACCGGGCAGGTAGCTGGCCTGCATGTCAGCAATTGAAAAGCCGCCCTGCTCCAGCAGGCGCGGTATAACGCGATTAAGGTTGCAACCGCCCGCAACCCGTCGCCACAGCGGATTGATCCTATCCTGCCAGAGACGGACGTTGGCGTCGGGCGCTGCGCCATGCTCACAAAATAGCAGGCTGCCGCCCGGTCGTAAGACCCTCGCCATACCGTGCAGTGCGGTGACCGGATCGGGAATGGTACACAGGGCATAGGTCACCACTACGGTATCCACGCTGGCATCAGGCAGAGGAATCTGCTCGGAGGGCAAGCCGATGAACTCAACCTCAAACGCCAGACGCGCGGCGCGCTCACCTGCCAGTTTCCAGGAGGCTGCAGAGGGGTCCAGGCCGATGACGCGCTGCACCCTGCTGGCATCGTAGTAAGGGAGATTGAGACCCGTTCCTATACCGATCTCCAGTACCGTGCCCGTCGCCAGGGGTACCACTTTTTCGCGCTGCTTCATGATGGGCTTGCTCGCGCAGGCGCAGTTGATACACCGCGGCAGGATATGCCGGTCATAAAATCCCATACGCTCCTCCCTGCACCGCGCTGGTCACTCCGGCAAACTTATCACACGAAGCACCACCACAACCGGTTCTGGCGCTGTCACAGCACCGCATTTACCCGTTCAACAATCGTAGCGTTGGCGGTTCCGCCGCCCTCGCAGATCGCGAGGAGTCCGTAACGTTTACCACTGCGGTGCAATTCATGCACCAGCGTCGTCATCAGCTTGGCGCCGGTGCCGCCCAGCGGATGGCCGAGCGCCTGCGCGCCGCCATTGACATTGAGTTTGTGTAAATCTGCGCCCAGCGCCCTGGCCCAGGCCAGGGGTACTGAGCCAAATGCTTCATTCACTTCAAACAGGTCGATATCGTCCATGCTCAAGCCGGCTTTTTCCAACACTTTCCGGGTTGCCGGTATCGGGCCTTCCAGCATGATCACCGGATCCGAGCCAATCACGCTCATGGCTACAATCCGCGCCAGTGGTGTCAGGCCAAGACGCTTACAGGTAGCGCCGTTGGCGATCATGACTGCAGAGGCGCCGTCACAAATCTGGGAGGCATTGGCCGCTGTTAACAGGCCGTTCTCCTGCATCGGCTGAAGACCCGCAAGGGCGTCCAGCGTAGCATCCATGCGTATCCCCTCATCCTGGATATGCAATTCAAGGGATCCGTCTTGCAGTTCAATTTCAATCGGCACGATTTGACTGTTGAACCGGCCTTCTTCCACTGCTCGTTTCGCCTTGACATGGCTGTCCAATGCGAAGGCGTTCAGCTCTTCCTTGGTCAGTTCGTATTTGCGTGCCAGCATTTCTGCACCCGCGAACTGGTTGAACTGCACACCGGGGTAGCGCTCGGAAATCTTTTTACCGTAGGGCACACCGTGGTCAGCCTTGAAACCATCGATGATACTGGCGCCAATTGGCACCTGGCTCATACTTTCCACACCCCCGGCGATCACCAGATCCTGGGTACCGGACAACACACCCTGGGCGGCAAAATGGATGGCCTGCTGGCCCGATCCGCATTGTCGATCCACGGTAGTGCCGGGGACGACCTCACCGAGCACGGATGAGAGGCAGACGTTGCGCCCAATATTGCTGGACTGCGCACCTACCTGAGAAACGCATCCGAAGATAAGGTCGTCAATTTCCGTCACAGCGACACCGGTTGTCGCCACCAGGGCGTCCACCACTGCAGCACCCAGGTCTATCGGGTGAATCTTCGATAACCGTCCGTTCTTCCTGCCACCGGCACTGCGCACGGCACCGACTATGTATGCATCTGTCACGTCCTACTCTCCTCTTTGATGGAAACGCTTATTGAAGCTGATCATCTGATCGATAGACTGTTGTTAGCTCACGTCATGCGCTGCTTTTAACTCGTTTACGTGCAACACGCCAAACAGGAAGACACTCAATAAGTGTCCAGGCAGCGAGCCGCCGGCGGCTTTACAGAGCTTGAAATAGACCACTGTCTCGATCAGGTGAACAACGGCGAGAATGCCAAGCGCCCACAATGCCCAGACACCTGCGGTGGTCTGTCCCTGCGTCAGCGCCAGGCCTGCCAGTACGGCATAGACCACCAGTAGTATAATTTTTCCTATGGACATATCGTTTTCCTTATAGGTTGCCTTGATAGGCTTCAGGATCCAGTCGACGCATCTCGGCTTCAATCCAGCGTTCCACTTCATCCATCAGCTCGCCCGGCTCGCGCCCATCGGCGCTCACCGGGTGCCCAATGGACACGTCGATGATGCCCGGCACCAGAGCAAACGAACGCGGCGGCCAACAGCGGGCTGACGTCACAGCGATCGGTACGATATACGCTCCAGTGGCGACTGCCAAGCGCGTTGCGCCGGATTTGTAGTTCCCCTTCTTGCCGCGCGCGATACGGGTACCTTCAGGAAACATAATGATCCACTTGCCGCGATTCATCAGCACCAGTCCCTGCTCAGCCACTTTGGCCCAGGCATTAACGCGTTGCTTGCGGTCGATATGGATCATCCCGAGGCGGCCTATACACCAGCCGAAAAAGGGAATGCGTAACAACTCCTTCTTGAACACGTAGGCCAATGGGTGGGACGTGAAGCTGGCAAAGAAAAACGTCTCCCACGTCGACTGGTGCTTGGGGCACAGTATGATCCTGCGCATGTCATCACCGGCCGGCAGGTTGTCTGCACCCTGCACCCGGTAGCGTACACCACCGACAACGCGTGCCGCCGCAATCACCCCCCTGAGCCAGGGAGCAGCAAACCACCACCACAGTTTTTCATCACTGAGGAACAGCGAGCAGATGACCAGGGTTAAACCCACCGGTATCACTGACACTACGATCCAGGTGAAGACAAGAATCGATCGAATGGCATTCATTGTCGGGTTCCGCACGTTGCGCTGGGGTGCATTAAACCAGATTGTTGGCTCGGACGAAAACCCGGAACCTGCTTTCTTCTGACAATCGCGTTACTATCAAGACCGAAACAGACGCTGGATTATTCTTCATGACGACAAGGCAATGCCCCGGTCTCCATCCGCTGGCAAACGGTGCTTACGCCTGGCTGGCTGCGCTAAGTAGCTGGGGGTGGAGCAATGCGGGCCTGATTGTCGACGGCGAGGAGTCGCTGCTGATTGACACGCTTTACGATCTGGAGCTGACCGGGGAAATGCTGCGCAAGATGCGCGCCGCGGAGCCTCTGGCCAACACCATCGGCACCCTCGTCAATACCCACGCCAATGGCGATCACTGTCATGGCAACGAACTCGTCGCGGGCGCCCAAATCATTGCGTCAACCGCCTCTGCTGTAGAAATGAGTGGGCTACCGCCAGAGGCAATGGCAGCTATTATGCGAAGCGCCCATGAGATGGGGCCGTTGGGTGAGTATTTGCGCCACTGTTTTGGCCAGTTTCGTTTTGAGGGCATTCAATCCACTCCCCCAACGCGCACCTTTGAGGGTGCACTGGACGTGCGGGTAGGCGACAAGCTGGTGCACCTGATAGAAGTGGGCCCGGCCCATACACGCGGTGATGTGCTGGTACATTGCCCGGCTGATCGAGTGGCATTTACCGGCGATATCCTGTTTATCGACAGCACCCCGGTGATGTGGCAGGGTCCGATCGCAAATTGGATCAAAGCCTGTCTCCTTATCGAAGGGATGGACGTCGACCTCATCGTCCCCGGACACGGCCCCATCACGGACAAGCATGGCGTGGCCAAGGTCCGACAGTATCTGCAATATGTTCACGACCAGGCGCGCACCCGCTATGACGCAGGCTTGGGTGCTTTCGAGGCCGCCAGGGATATCGAACTGGCGGAGTATTCCGCGTGGTCCGACCCGGAGCGAATCGCGGTGAATGTGGACAGCCTCTACCGGGAATTTTCCGGGGAGCAGACGCGCACCGACATGCTGGAACTGCTGCGCAGGATGGCGCACCTGGCGGGGTTTGGTGGGGCCGAGCAAACACACCTGCGTCGCTAGATAGCAGCGCCACACGGCTGTCATTCACGCTAGACATCGCTATACTGAACTGTTTGCAAACAGAGCCGTGTCGGCAGCAGGAACCTTTGAAGAAACTCGTTTCAAAAGCAGACATCCGGGACGAACTGCTACAGGAAACCGAACGCTTCCTCCTGCAGGGCGGCAGCGTCAACGAGATTGCCCAGGGTATTTCCGGCAAGGATCCCACCGACCCGCCCCTGTTCCTGAATCGTCGCCTCTTCGTTGAGCCTAAAAGTCCGCGCACACCGATTCCGGAAGTGGTGGCCGCGATCGAGGCACGCCGCCTGGAGAAATTTCGTCGTAAGCCACAACATCAGCGACGCCCTGCGCGCCCACGCCGTAAAATTATCTACGACGATTTTGGTGAACCCCTGCGGCGGATCTGGCAGGAAGAGTAAACAATCCCGCCTCGTTCTATAGCCTACAACCCTTTGCCCAAACCCAACCCACAGGAGCCGCAATGTGAAGACCTCCATCGTCCCATTTAAAGTCGCTATCCCCTCCGCCGTACTGGAAGACCTCAGGCAACGACTGGAGCGCACACGCTGGCCGGAGCAGGAAACGTGTGACGATTGGAGCCAGGGTATACCGCTGGATTACACTCGGGAACTGGCGCATTACTGGGCTACCGCGTACGACTGGCGGCGCTTTGAGAGCAAGCTCAATAGCTGGCCGCAATATGTGACCAACATCGATGGCATCGATATCCACTTCATTCACTACAGAAGCCCGCACGAGGACGCCCTCCCCCTGATCATCTCCCACGGTTGGCCCGGCTCAATTGTAGAGTTCCACAAAGTTATCGACGCACTGGCCAATCCCACCGACCACGGCGGCAGCGCCAAGGATGCTTTCCACGTGGTCGCGCCCTGTCTGCCGGGCTACGGTTTCTCGGGAAAACCCACCAGCACCGGCACTTCCGCCGAGCACATTGGCCGCATGTGGGGCCAGTTAATGGCACGTCTGGGTTATTCCCGCTACGTGGCACAAGGCGGCGACTGGGGGAGCCTGGTGACGCAAAGTATGGGCCTGACGGAGACTGAGCACTGCGCCGCCATCCACATCAACATGCCGATCGTGGCACCGGATGCGGACACCATGGCAGATCTCACTGATCGGGAGCAGGCGGCCCTGGTAGACATGGGTGCCTATGTCGAAAAAGGCTCTGGCTATTCCAAGCAACAGTCTACCTATCCCCAGACGCTGGGCTACGCATTGGCCGACTCGCCCGTTGGACAGATGGCGTGGATAGTGGAAAAGTTCTATATGTGGACGGACTGTGAAAAGGACGGCACGCGCCACCCCGAAAACATCCTCTCCAAAGACGAGCTTCTGGACAATGTCATGATGTACTGGCTAAACAATGCCGCCGCCAGCTCTGCACGCCTGTACTGGGAAAGTTTTAACAACCCGAACATGGATCCCATCACCATGCCGGTTGGCTGCTCGATATTTCCCAAAGAGATTTTTCGCTGCAGCCGTCGCTGGGCGGAGAAACGTTTTTCGAATCTCATTCACTGGAACGAACTGGAGCGTGGCGGCCATTTCGCGGCGCTGGAACAGCCTGATCTTTTTGTACAGGAGTTGCGCACCTGCTTCACGGCGTTGCGCTAGGCGTGGCTAACAGTCGTTGAGTTCCTGGCTGGTGATGAGGCTGTTGCTGAAGGGCATTGCGACCGGGCCATTGCCCTCGGACTTTCGCGTGGGAGGAGCCTGGTCGACCCTGCGAAACATAGGGTCCTTCAGGCCGATACGCGCAAACTCCGCCTCAGCGCGTTGCACCACTGGCGCCAGGGATGGCGCCGGCGCACTGTCCATGTCGATCACAGAAGACGCACCGTTATTGCCTGCATCACTGTCCAGAAGATCAGGTTTCAAGCGCTCGTGAGGTGGCTCCACGACAAGTGTTTGCTCCGGAGGCAGAAATACAGGTGCCCGCGGCTCCAACTCAGGAAGCCCGGCAGGGCTTGCTTTGACCACCGGCTGGGGCGCTGCGCCCTCCAACGTTAGCGTGTCCCGCAGATTGGGGGCCGGCGCTGGCCTGATCCCTTCACTGGATTCGGATGAGAGCTCACCATTGCCTGGCGTCGCGGCAGTATTGCTACCGATAAACTCCAGATTCTCCAACGCCGCGTCGGAACTGCGTCGATGTCGATTGTGGTTCTGATCGCCGTTGTCCGGCGCGGCAGCAACCGCTAAAGGACGGGGAAATTTCGCGAGGTTGGGCGTGTGCCCGGGGGCAGTGCCACTGCGGTAGCTATGCGGAGACAGCAGCCGCGCCTGCTCCGCGAGCGTAGTGCCAGACATATCGCCGCGCCGGGGAGTAGCGATGTCCAGTTGCGCCGCGGTGGTCTCCAGTAAGGTAGAACGTATCGGCGTTGCGGAGACTGTCACCTCGTGGCTTACCGCCTCGGCATCATAGTGCGAACGCACCGCGCCGGAGCCGCTGGCGACCCGCAATTGCGGCATTTCGGCTACTTCCGCTTGCGCCTCCTGCGACTCCTCTGTCTCTTGCTCCTCGGCGCGCTGCTGCTCTGCCACGGCGCGTTGCTTGAGCACCTCACTGGCGCATTCCGACCAGCGACCAAAATGTGCGGACTCTGCAGGATCTGGCATGCGGTGCTTGCGAAAACTGGTCATGGCGAGCATGAAACGCTGCTGCACTGCCCGAAAGTAATGAATATAGTCATCGGTCTGCAGCGGCACGACCTCCGCCCCGTCACGTATGATGAGCATCTGGGGCGGCAGCTGACCCTGCAAACTGTGTAACAAATCAGCCGTGAAACACAGGCGAAATGCCGACCGAAAGGTGTTCACAAACTCGCTTTCACAGGGGATATAGAGGAAATCGCCCAAGTCGGAATAACCGCTGGTGCGCATCAACAGATTGGCGTTGCCTGACAGGGCCCCGACAGCCAACTGTCCGTTGACAATAAAATCCGCCCCTTGGCGCATCGCTGCCAGCGTCGCGGTGCGACGATCAGGCTCATCCAGGTCCCAGTCGACCAGAACCACGTTCCTGCCTTCGGCGCGCAGCGTTGCAACAATGTCTTCCCGGCGCTGCGCCCCGCCGTGTGGTTCCACATTGACCGAGTCAGGGGGGATGCCGTGGTCTGGATTTTCCAACGTCAGCCGCTCCATCCACACGGCAAAGGGCGAGTCCCTGAACAGGACAACATCGTCCAGAGTGTAAGTTACGGCGTGATCGAGACTATAGCGGTACATAATTACGGCCCACCGTTCCAACGACCTGGAAACTGCGCACGCCCGACTCCATTTGAGAGGTTCGCGTATTTATAGCCGAATGCCCCCCAGCTGTCCACGCCATGACCGAGAAAGTAACCTGTCCGGGGTATGCTAACGGCGTGCTGGCCGCGGACCGGTCGCCACTGCGCAATCATTCGGGTCTACCGTGCGGCAGGCGCTCTAGTGGGTCTGGTAAACCGTCACACCGCCAATCACCGTGCGCTCTACCCGCAGGTCGCGCAGCGCGATGGGGTTGTCCACTGGATTGCCCGACAGCACGACCAGATCAGCATACTTACCCGGCTCCAACGAACCCCGGTTGTCTTCCTGAAACACCTGCCAGGCTGCGTCTATCGTCACAGCACGCAGCGCCGCCATGACGCTGATACGCTGTTGTGGACCCAGCACCTCTCCGCCGTAAGTGATACGGAACACCTGGCTCCACACGGCTTGCAGTGGCAGCATCGGCGTGACCGGGGTGTCCAGGTGGGACGTGAAGCGCAAGCCATTTTCCAATGCCCATTTCGAAGGGCTAATCTGGGCCGCGCGCTGCGGTCCAAGGAAGATATCCCGATGTCGATCACCCCAGTACCAGGTATGGGCAGTGAAAAAACTGGGGGTGACACCCAGCGCCTTCATTCTGGCAATCTGGTCTTCCCTGGCCATCTGGGCATGGATGAGCAGGAAGCGCGGGTCGCTTACAGGATGGGCCTTCTGGGCCGCTTCGAAGGCGTCAAGGATATCCTCAATGGCTTGATCGCCATTGCCATGAACAGCAATCTGGTAACCGGCGCTGTGCAGCGCTTCTATCTGTTGAAACAACCTCTCGCGCGACATTGCGGGGTAGCCTCGGTAGTTCTCATCCCCGCGATAGGCCGTGAAATAGGGCGCGCTGAGGTAACCGGTAAAGCCCTGGATACTGCCATCCGCTACCAACTTGACGGCTCCCATCACCACCTTATCGCTATTGAATTGTGCGGGGTCGTACTCGCCATTGAGCAGCGCCGGACCGAATTCCGTTTCAAAGGGAAACACTATGAGGCGCTGCGGGATAACACCCAGCTTACTGAACCAGGACAAGCCAGTGGCCAGTTGTTTGCTGACGCCACCGGATTGCGCGGTTGTAACCCCGACGGCCGCGTACTCGGTAGCGGCCGCTTTCATCAACCGATAGGTGTCAAGGAGACTTAGATCCTGCATCTGGCGCATGACGTCCAGCCGCGCGGTTTCTTCCAGCATCCCGTTGGGTTCGCGGGAGCCGGCTATCCGACCAATGACCCCGCCCTCGGGGTCGGGCGTGCTCGCGCCGATGCCGACACTCGCCAACGCCGGACTGTTGGCGACAAGAAAATGCCCCGAAATATGCATGGCCACCACGGGATGCTCAGTGGATACCTGGTCCAGTTCGGCGCGGGTCGGGTGACGCCGCTCAGCCAGCAAGGTATCGTCGTAACCGAAGCCACTGACCCAGTCTCCCGGCGCTGTCTTGGCGGCCTGCTCCTTCAGGGCAGCCAGCACGTCAGCCATGGTCTTTTTGTTGCCTATGGGTGGACTGTTGAGATCCGCTGCAACCACGCGCATACCAGAACCGGGAAAGTGGCCATGCGCGTCGACAAAGCCGGGCAGCATGGTGCGTCCGCGCAGGTCGACAACCTGAGTACCCGCGCCCACCAGGGACATTATCTGCTCGGTGGTTCCCACTGCATCGATCCGTGTGCCGCGCGTCGACAGCGCTTGCACCACGGTATTAGTCGCATCCATCGTCAGGATGGTGCCGTTGATAAACACCTGATGCGCCGGCGCCTGCGGCGTGCGCGTGGCAATCATCAACAACAGGCCCAGACCGACCACCAGAGTGAGCAGTACCACCACGACTGTTTTCCATTTCACGGCCAAGATGTCGGTCTCATCGATTGTTCGTGGCAATGCCGGTCAGTTTGCAACAGGTCCGTTCAGGCGGCACTGCCTATCAGGATGTCTGCCAGCTGCGCTCGATGCCACGCCGCGTCGCCCCATAGCAATTGGCTGTGTTTTTGCCGCTTGAAGTACAGGTGCACAAAACACTCCCAGGTAAATCCGATCCCGCCGTGGTACTGCACCGAGCGGCCCGCGGCATAAGCCGCAATGTCACTGGCCGAGGCCTTGGCCATATGCGCGAATGCAACGGCCCGCGCGGGCTCCATGTCGATAGCGCAGGCCGCGTTGTAGACAAGGGACTTGCATTGATCGATGAGGACCATCACATCGACCAGCGGGTGCTTTACCGCCTGGAAATAGCCCAGGGGGTGATCGAACTGCTGGCGGGTACCCACATAGTCTACTGTGGTCTGCAGCTGCCACTCGGCAGCGCCGGTAATATCGGCTGCCAACAGCGTCCAGATCGCCGGCATGGACTGTTGCAACGCCTCCAGGCCACTCTCGGTGATGACCTGGGCGGACGCGTTGTCAAACCTGACATGCGCCTGGTCACGGGTCAGGTCTACGATGGCGTCCGGCACCACGGTGACGCCTGCGGCATCGGTTGCCACCCAGTACAGCCCCAGTCCGGAACTGGTCTGCGCACTGACCAGCAGGCGATCGACTTTGCGCGCGTCCTGCACAAACCAGGCAGTACCGTTCAGTTTGCCTTGCGCGCACTGCACTTCAGTATCGGCTGGCGCCCAGGAACCGTGGCTGTTGGTGATGGCCAGGCTGGCGGTGAGTCCCGCGGCAATTTCCGCCAGCGCTGTGTCACCACCGCTGCCGCAGGCGGCCAGCGTGTAGGTCGCATTAAGCGTCGCCAGTAGCGGACATGGAAAGGCGGCGCGTCCCAACTCTTCCACCAATCCGGCGACTGCCACCACCGGCATGCCGAGCCCGCCGCCTGACTCCGGCACCGCCAGTGACGTCCAGCCCAGGTCAACCATCTGCTGCCACAGCTTCCGATCCCAGGCACAGTCACTCATGCGCTGCGGGCGGTGATCGGAGGCCACCATTTTGTGCAGTTTGTCAGTCGCAAAATTATCGGTCAAAAATTTGCGGGCAGACGCCTTTAACAGGGCCGCCTCTTCGCCGAAACCAAAATTGTCCGGTTGTGTCATAGCTGCTTCCTTATTTCGATTTGGCCAGGCCGAGCACGCGCTCGCCGAGAATATTGCGCTGCACCTCGCTGGTGCCTGCGGCGATGGTCATGCCGTAGGAATTCATGTAAGCCATGGGCCACTGGCCGCCGGCAGGCGCGTTGTCGTCCCCCAGGTACAGCGATGCGCTGGCACCCTCCACTTCGACTGCCACGGCCGCGATGTCCTGCGCGATTTCGCTGGCCAGTAACTTATTCTGCAGCAGCAGGCGCAATGGATGGTCCTGCAGGGCAGACACCCTTGCACGGCGCTGGTTTTGCGCCAATCCCGTTTCGCGGATGACCAACTGCATGATGCGATCCCGCAACAGGGGATCCTGCGCAGCAGGCCGGCCATTGCGCACGGTGGTGCGCGCCAGTTCGATGAGGTTGGCCGTATTGGTGGCATGGGTTGACTTGCTCTTCATCCCACCGGAGTGCGGTGTCTTGAGTTCCCCGGCGCCGCGCTCGTGCAACAGTGTCGTCATGGCCACCTGCCAGCCCTTACCCAACTCGTCCAGCCGATAACTGTCATCGACCTCAAGGTTGTCGAACATCACTTCATTAAAACCGGTCTCGCCGGTGATCTTGATCAGGGGCCGCACGGTAACGCCGTGGCCCAGCGCAGCACGTATCGGCACCACGAAATAGGACAGGCCGTCGTACTTGTGCGAGCGGTCCGTGCGCAGCAATATGATCATCCACTCGGCAAAATGCGCCAGAGAGGTCCACACCTTGTGACCGTTGATCACCCATTTATCGCCCTTGCGCTCGGCAAAGGTCTGCACACTGGCCAGATCCGAACCAGCCCCGGGCTCGCTGAAGCCCTGGCACCAGATATCTTCGCCTGAAAACAGGCGCGGCAGCAGGCGCTCCTTGAGTGCGGGCTGCCCGTGGTAGAACACGGTGGGGGCCGCCATCCCCAGGCCGATAACGTTGGGCAGAAAGGGCGTGCGCGCACTCACCATTTCTTCATTGGCAACACGCTGGCAATCACTGCGTCCGCCGCCCCCGACAGCGACCGGGTAATCGCAGCCTATCAGACCGGCGTCGTAGGCCGATTTTTGCCAGGCCTGCAAATAGCTTAGTTGTTCCACCGTCATAATCTCCAACGGGGACAGCGGTAATCTGACCGGGGGTTCCCCGGGCTTGTTGTGCTTTAACCACTCACGACAGTAACGGCGAAACTCCACCTGTTCGGGGGTATCCTGACGGGCACTTTCTGACATAGTTATCGCTCTCGCATCTGCGGTTAATAGTGTGGTGGTCGGTCATCCGCTGGGGCGCCCGCCGACCCCGCTTCATTGTGGGCCGCCTGCTCCTGCTGGTGCTGGCGCAGTAACTCCAGTTGGCGGCGCAGTAAGAGAATCTCTTGCTGCTGCTGCGCCAGCGCCTCGTCCAGGCTCCTTACAGCGTCCTCCTGAAAGGCAAATTGGCTCTGCAACTCCAGCATCTGTTGTTTAAGTGTATCGACTTCTGTAGACATTCCAAGTTGTCTCCTGACAATCCGGGTTGGCGCGGGCACAGCGGCTTAATATACTGTCCACCTTGTCATAAATACACGGTCTGGCCATGAGCAAAGAAAAAAAGACCACTGGCCGCCTGGTGTACTCCACCGACGGTGGCCGCCTCTGTCCGCAGTGCCTGCGCGCCGTCATGAGCTGTGTGTGTGGCAACAGCAAACCGGCTGCTACCGGTGATGGTGTCGTGCGCTTGCACCGGGAGACCAAAGGTCGCGGCGGCAAGGCGGTTACCATTGTGAAGGGGCTGCCCCTGTCAGGTGACGCGCTGAAATCCCTGGCCAGCCAACTCAAAAAGAAATGTGGCGTGGGCGGTGCACTTAAGGACGGCAACATCGAAATTCAGGGAGACCAGCGCGACGTCCTGAAAGGAGAATTAGAAATACTCGGCTACTGCGTAAAAATTGCTGGCGGCTGAGCAACGTATCGACGTTTTTGACTTTTAATGACTTTTACCCACCTTTTTGAGGATTTTCGTTCATCCAGGCATAGGGGGAAAGCAGTCATTGCGCATCATTTCAGGTCAAGTTAGACATCTTTCCCAAAATTTTTGTGAATTAACACCTACAACTCTTTATTTTCATTGGTTTTAATTTTTCTTTGTGTTAAAAATTGTGGTGTGAGTCAGGAACAGACGCGCACTGGGTACGCTCTCCAGTACCGCCTCAAGATAACCGGGCCACCGAAAACGATAAGAGTGCAACAGCAGCATCTGACGGACTAGTCATCCCTGCGAGGAAGTCGCTTATGTACGTTACCGCAGAACACCTGAGAGATCAGGTTATCCGACCAACCCTGGAGTATATGGGAGCATGGACGCCCGCCAGTGAAGCGTTCCTCCTCAATACCGCCATCAAGGCCCCTGATGTAGGGTTATTCTCCGGGCGCAATGAAGGACTCGGCCTGTTTAACATCACGGCTGCCCAGCACCGTGACCTGTGGGACCGGTACCTCGCCTTCAATCCCGATTTGGCCAGCAGGGTCAGGGGGCTCGCCAGCCAGCGGGCCTTCCTGAGTGATCCCGATAGCGAATTGCAAACCAACTTAAGCTATTGCACGGCGATAGCCTGGTTGCTGCAACAGCGCGCCGGGGGCGTTGTGCAGCAAGCTGACACGGCCGCCGCGCGCGCCTGACCACCGCTGGCGACGCGGCGTTTTACTGCGTCGACGCCGTTTTCAACCCAGGCAGCGGTGTGCATCATGCCAGCCCTATAACACGGCTGTTTGTGCGCGGTGCTGCAACGTCGCCCACACCACCAGGTCTTCGGGCCTGTCGATATCTGTCAGGTAGGGCAATGCCACCCATGTCAGTCCTGCCCGCGCCAGAGCCAGGCACGTTTTAGCATAGACCTGGTCGCTGCCCCAGGGCATGTCCTGAAAGATATCCGCCGTGATCGCCCGCGCGCCGAGCAGCACATAGCCGCCGTCGTTAGCGGGCCCGATGACGATCGGCGCCGTGTGCAATGCCGTAACCGCCTGCCTGAGATAGTCCGGGTCGATTCCCGGGCAGTCACTGCCCACCAGAATGACGCTGGCATAGTGCGCCAGGCCCCGGCGCATCGCGTGGTACATGCGCTCGCCGAGATCTGCGCCGCACTGCTCGGTAACCCAACTAACACCCATTGCTCGACACTGCTCAAACAGGCGATGGTGCGTATCCCCCGCCACCGCCAACTCCACCGCACCAAGGCTACTATCGAGCAGCTGGCGGCATGTCCACAGCGTCAGCTCACAGTGCAGCGCGCACGCCTCGACTGCCGACAAATGCGGCACCATGCGGGTCTTCACCTTGCCCTCCTGCGGCGCGCGGGCAAACTGGATCAACAACAGCGATTCCTGGTGCGGGTCGGCGCTATCAGCGGCCATAGTAGTAACGCCACAACGTGCTGGGCGCCATGCCCAAAAAATACGCCAGTCGCAACAGCCACATGCGCCCTACCGTCCTGGCCACGCCGCCCTCTTCCCACCGACGGCTGGACGTTGTTACGGGCTCCCGGATAAGCAGCGGTCGCGCCTCGCGACGCAGCCGTTTGCAGTAGGCGACATCCTCCATCAGCGGTATGGCGTCAAAGCCGCCGCTGTGCGCAAACAGCGACCTGTGCACGAACATCATCTGGTCACCCGTGGCGACTGACGTGAGGCGCGAGCGCTGGTTCATACACCACTCGATCACGCGGAAAAAAGAGCGTTGACCACTGAGTCGTATGCGACAAAAACCCCAGCCCGGTTGCGTCTGGAGACAGGCGTCCAGCTCTGCCGCGCTAACACTGGGGCGACTGTCGGCATGCAAGAAAAACAGATATGTCGATGATGCCGCCTGTCCTCCCAGGTTCATCTGGCGCGCCCTGCCACGCGCGCTGAGCAACAGCAGATCGCAGCAGGGCAAGGCGCAGGCCACTGTCGCGTCTTCACTGCCACCGTCCACCACAATCAGCTGACTGGCGGGGTAGCGCTGCCGCAGGTCGTGCAGCAGCGCCGTTACCGTGTCCTGTTCGTTAAGGACCGGAATGATGAAGCTCACACTGGTGTGCATCAGCCGCCCAGCGCTCCGCCACAGCTGCTACCCTGGCCTGCGGTACAGCCGTAGCAATGTTCGCCGGTGATGATGGGATTGCCCTCCGCTGCCAGCGCAGGTAACAGGTCGCTGATGTGCCGACGCCGATCGCTGGTCAGCAACGGCAGATCCAGCATCTGATTGAAGTCACAGTCGTACACATAGCCCTGCCAGTCGACGCTGAGCAGGCGGCGACACATGAGAGTCTCCATCGTGGCGTGACTGAAATTATCGCGCAGCAAGTTCATGTACTGGACATACTGGCCCTGGGCCAGCAGCACCGCGCCGAAGCGACTAATGGGCATATTGGTGATGGTGAACAGGTTGTTAAAGCGAATACCAAAGCGTTGCTCCAGCTCACTCCGGTACTGTGCTTCCAGCGCCTGTTGTGGCGGTGGCAACACCGCCTCCACCGGGTTGTACACCAGATTCAATACCAGTGCGTCGCCATACCCAAGGGCGTTGAGCCGGTGCAACGCCTGGATACTGGCACTGTAAACGCCCTTACCACGCTGGGCGTCGACATTGTCCGGCAGGTAACACGGCAGCGATGCGCTGATCTCCACCTGCTGCTCGGCCAGGAAAGTCGCCAGGTCCTCCTGTCCCGGTGCCAGCAACACGGTGAGGTTACAGCGATCGATAACACGCACGCCCATGGCGCGCGCTTGCCGCACCAGATAACGAAAGTGCGGATTCAATTCCGGTGCGCCGCCCGTCAGGTCCAGCGTCTGCAAGCCGCCGGTGTGCAGAAGCGACAGCACCTGATCGACCGTCTGAAAATCCATTTGTTCGGTGCGCTGCGGCCCCGCATTGACGTGGCAGTGCACGCAACTGAGATCACACAAATAGCCCAGGTTCACTTGCAGGGTGTCCAGCGGCGCCCGGTACACTGGCGGAAAATCGCTGTGCAATAACAGTGGTCGTGTATCGCGCATGGTGAGCGTTTAACCTTTGTAACAATGAACAGCGTTGGACTATTGCCGCGGCGCGACTCAGTAACTGGCCTGTCGCTCCAGCGGCGTTAACAGGTTCTGAGTATCCCGCAGCAGGTACTGGAACACCACATTGTAGGCCAGCACCGCCTGCACATAATGGCGTGTTTCCAGATAGGGAATCGTTTCGATCCAGACGTCAACCGGCACCCCCTCGCCCTCGCCCACGGCATGGCGCCAGCGATCCACACGATGGGGCCCCGCGTTGTAGGCCGTCAAGGCGAACACCCGGTTGCCATCGAAACGATCCAGCAGCTGCCTGTAATACGTGCTGCCCAACAACACGTTGTGGTCCACGTCAAACAGGTCGGCGTTGTGGTGCGTCTGCTGCAGCGAGGCGGCCACCTGCACGCCGGTGGCAGGCATGATCTGCATCAGGCCGCGCGCCCCGACCGGAGACTGTGCACCGGGGAAAAAAGCACTTTCGCGGCGGGCGATCGCCATCAGTTCAGTACGCGGCACCTGCACCGCTGCGGCGTGTTGCTTGAAGGTACTCTGGTAAGCGGCAGGGAAACGTTGGTCAAGCGCATCCCAGGCGCCGGCCGCGGTGGCGGCGTCTATCGCCATGCGATACCAGCCCTTCTGTGAGGCCAGCAGCGCCAGATCCTGCTGTTGTGCGGTGTCTGTCGACGCCTGCAGCAGCTTGAACCACTCTGCTTGGGCCAGCGATTCTTTACGGTGAAAGTGCAGTTCCTCGATACGCAGCACCGCGGGCAGTTGCGGCGCCGACGATGCGTCGCTCATCACCAGACGCTGGTGCTTCAACGCATAGGGGCGACCCAACTTTTCCGCCGCGAGAAAGCCGTAGTAATCGCGCTCGCCAGCCAGGTGTTCCAGTGCCGCTGTGGCAGTAGCAGTGGCGCCGCGCCGCTGCTGCACGACGGCCTGCCAGTAGCGCCACACGTTCTCCTCACGCGCCGCTGCCGACAACAATGGCATGTTGCGCTCAAAGGCCGTCCAGTCCTGTTCAGATAGCGCCCAACGCAGTCGAATACCGATCAGTTTGTCGTCAGCCAGGCGCACCAGCGCGCCATCCAGCCAAGCGTTGTGCGCCGTTGTGCGCGAGAACAGGCTCTGCTGGGCAATGGCGTATTCCACCGTGCGCACCTGTTCGGCACTGAAGGGCAGTTGCTGTTTCAAATCCGTCCAGTACGACAGGGCTGCAGCTGGGTTGGAAGCGGCAAGGTAGGCGAGACCATGGCTGGCGATATCCGCCGAGTAGCGCTTATCTGCGGGCAGGTGCAGGTCCGCAAGCGACTCTGGACGCTGATAGACATCCAGTAATTGGTCTGACCAAGGCGTCAGTTGAGGACTGCTTTTTGTAGAGACAAACTGCAGCAGTGCCGGTTGGCGTGCAGCGAATGCATTGAGCAGACGCGTCCACACGATGTCATCGGTCAGTGCACCGGTGGACTGCCAGGCATCGAACAGGAGGTCACAGGCCGGCGGCAGGGATTCCCCTACCACCCACAGTCGACTGGCACCCTCCCAGGCCAGCGCTTTATTGCCCTGCGCCAACTGCGCCCTGAAGTAATAGCATTTCAAATCCACACTGTTGGGCTCAACAGCCATGACGTGCAGAAAGTCTTGCCAGCGCTGGGCGCGTCCAGCGGCCCGCAGGTAGGCGGTCAAGAATTGATTGGACAACGGTGTATCCGCACTGCGGGCAAGGAACTGTAGTGCGCTATCGGGTTGCACGCTATCGATCTGCCGGGTGAGTGCGAAATAATCCAGATAGATAGCGAGTGGGTAATCTTCCAGACCACGACGTAGCTGTTCGTATTGCGCCCACTGGTCGAGCTCGAGCGCCTCTAACGCGCCTGTATAGTCCTGGCGCTGACCACTCAGATCCCTGCTCAGGGACGAGTCAGACACCGTAGCAACAGCACACAGTAGCAGCATGCTGGTCAGTATCCTGCCGTGGTACTGCACAAAACCTCCTTACCTGTAGTTTTTCACATCGAGATGAAGACGACGGCTAACTCGTCATCTCAGAACAGCAGACCAAGAGTTGGCAATTCGATATTGGCGTAATCCAACACCACTTCGCGGCGTACTATACGAAGTCCGTCGGGTTGCGACAATAATGTATCCCGGCGCTGCCCGCTGTATGAGACGTTCTCGTTACCGGGCCGCGAGTAGTAAAGGTGAAAGTTACTGAGCACCGACAGCGTATCTCCCTGGCGCGCCATTAACTCTATATTGCCCACAATACGACGGGTCCGCGCGGGCGGATGTTCCGACCAGGAGTTGATTTTGTAAGCACGTTCCGCGCGCAGCAGGAGGACAATATAGTTTTCCTCGCGGTGCGGGCAGCCCATGGAATCCTCACCTTCCAGTTCGCGTTCGACACTGATCATGTCTTCCTGTCCGCGCTCGCGGTTATTCACCTGGACATTGACGCGCGCAGGCATCACGTAGCGGATATCCTGACTGAGTAGCGTCAACCATTGCCGGTACTGACGATTGTCCAGCAGGCGGGCCTCGTAGAAATAGAAGCGTTCCAGCTCCCGCTGTTGCTCCGGTGCGCCAGGCAGTGACAGCTCGCTCACAGCCTATCCTCCGCGGCCTGCAGATCATCCCGCCAGCGAGCAAAAAAGTGCCGAGCATAAAACTCGTTAGCGGTCACACTGACCAGGCCGGGCATATCGGGATGCGGTTTTTCTTCACCCAGGCCAAGCCCATAGAAGTAGGGTCGGTCGTCGGCAAAATCGATATTGCTGCCCAGGAACTGCTGCGCCCACACTTCGGCGTCTTCCTGTTCCAGTATGCCAGCAGGACCAAAGAAGGAGCTGTAGTTGGTGCGCAGCACCTTCTTGATGTGATCCGGGGCATCGGCCGGCACCACGGCCCAGGACCAGTACTCCACCTTGCCCGGTCCCCGCGGGTGCGAGACCTTGAACGAGGTGTTAGACCACAGAAACGACAGGTTGGGATAGATACCGTACGTCAGCCCCTTCATGCGAGCACGCAAATCCCCTACCCGCTCGGCGGCCTGGGCCTGGATCTCGCGCAGGTAATTCTGTACCTCATCACCGCCGAAGATACCGCCCAGGCCTTCCATGCCCCAGGCAACATCGTCCACGGGGGCGTCCGCAGGCATCAACCGAAACGTCGCGCCGTGGCCCGGCGTTGTCACTACGCTGTAGCCGAGCTTTTCGATGGCGGCCTGCGCTTCCCTGGGAATGATGGCGCTGTGCAAGAAGGCGCCGTGATTCACATCGCCCAACTGATTCTCCACCGGGAGCTTCCAGTTGGCGTTGATCACCCAGCGCTGCGGCGCGCCCATAAATTCTATGCCAGCGGGAAAGCGCTCGAAGAAGGCGTCCAGATAAAAGCGCATATCGCCCAGGTACGCGTCAAGCGGGATGATATGTTCATCAAAGCTGCCGAAAATCATCCCGCGCCAGACGTCAACGCGCGGCACGCGCTTGAGTCCCAGTTGGCTTTTATCCGGCTTGTGCACGACCTCGCTCTCCTGAGGAATGGTCAGCAGATTGCCCTCCACCGAGTAGGCCCAGTTATGATAAGGGCACACAAAGCGCTTGGTATTGCCGTGATCAGCCCGACACACCGGCAAGCCCCGATGGGTGCAGCTGTTGATGGTGGCGTAAATACCTCGATCGCTACCTCGGGACAGGATGATCGGTGTTTCACACATGTAGGCCTGAACGAAGTCACCGGGCGTTTTGATCTGGGATTCATGCCCCAGAAATAGCCAGGACTTGCCAAAAACCCCGCGCTTTTCCAGCGCATATACACCCGCATCGGACCAGCACCGCCGGCTGATGAGCGACGCATCCCTGTTCACCAATTCACTGACTCGCAGCCGCACGTGCACCTCTATATATTATCAGGCACTCATTTTTATCGAGTATAAACGGCCATAGTTCGAAAATTGAAGAGGTCTGTGGTACTTTTTGAGCAATATTTAGCAATCAGCCGATAATTTATGAGCCCCGATACCGAGGTATTGCCAAAGAACACCAAGGGGACGCGGACTGCCCAGCGCATTCTGGATATGGCCGAAGACCTGTTCGCCGTGCAGGGCTACGATGGCACGAGCCTGCGCCAGATTGCCGAACGGGCCGGTATCCGGGAACCTGGCCTATACAACCATTTTGTCGGCAAACAAGCCTTGTACGAGGCCGTGTTGTTTCGCGCGTTGGATCCCATGGCACAGGCGTTGTCGCAGCATATGCAAAGCGCGTCGAGTCTGAGGGAATATACTGACTTGCCCGCCATCATTACTGATCTGCTGCTTGAGCATCCGCAAATGGCCGCGCTGTTCCAGCGCGCGATGCAGGGCGACAGTACCTCAGTCGGCAATCAACTGGTCATTGGCTGGCTGGAGAGATTATTCAACCAGGGCATGGACAACCTGGAGGCATTTGGAGGCGTTATTGCATCCGGCAACACTGCACCCGGCGACCAGCAGCGGGCCACACTGGCCATCAACCTGATCGCCATGTTCAACTTGACCACTGGTTACTTTTTATCGCAGCGGGCATTTGAGTCTCTCGCGGAAGGGGAGTTACTGGATCCTGAAAACATTGCCCGACAAAAACAGCTGCTGCACAAGGTCATCCGAGCGATGTTGATCAGTTAGTGAACACCCTAAAATAATGGAGCCCCGCGCATGACTGCAACAGACCATCACGACGCCATACCCACTGACCACGTCTGGGCCCAAGCGGGACGCCAACCGCGCATTGCCATCATCGGCGCGGGGATGTCTGGCATCGCCGCTGTGGTGAAATTACAACGAGCCGGTTACTCCGATCTCACGGTCTTTGAGAAAGCCGACAAGGTGGGCGGCACGTGGCGGGAAAATACCTATCCTGGCCTGTCGTGCGATGTACCCTCGCGCTGGTACTGTTTCAGTTTTGCGCTGAAGGCCGACTGGTCACACCGTTACTCTCTGGGCCCTGACATCCAGTCCTACATGGAAGCCGTGGCCCACGATTTTGGTGTAACTGAAAAAGTGCGATTCAATAGCGCCGTAACCGCACTGGTGTACGAGGCACCCCGCTGGCGCCTGACCACGGCGCGCGGGGAGCAGGAACTCTTTGATATTGTTATCACCGCAACGGGCATCCTGCACCAGCCCACGTATCCCGATATCGAGGGTCTGGACAGTTTTGCCGGCGCGTCGTTCCACTCGGCCCGCTGGGATCACACAGTGCCGTTGGTCGGCCAGCGTGTGGGCATCATCGGTACCGGCTCCACCGCCTGCCAGATTGTTGGTGCGATCACCAGTAGCGTGGCAGAAATGCACGTATTCCAGCGCACGCCGCATTGGCTGGCCCCATTGCCACAACTGGAATATTCAGCGCGGTGGAACCGATTTCTGGGGCGCTTTCCCTTTATGCAATGGTTTGTTTATCACTACTACTTCCAGCTGTTGGTGCGCACATTCAGCGCGGCCACGGTCGGCAACAAGCTCATGCAGCGCGCGATGAGCCTGATTTGTCGCAAAAATCTGCAGGACAACGTTCTTAACCCGGTACTGCGCGCCAAACTCACTCCGGACTATCAGGCCACCTGCAAGCGGCTGATTTTCTGCTCGGATTACTACCCTGCCCTCAGTCGCTCAAATGCGTACCTGATTACAGAGGATATTGCCAGAGTGGAACCGGAAGGCGTGCGCACTGCAGACGGCAGGTTGCATAAGCTGGATGTACTGGTGCTGGCCACCGGCTTTAATCCTGCGGCCTTCATATTGCCGACGCGCGTTACCGGTGAAGACGGTGTGGATCTCGAACAGCACTGGGACGGCGCGCCTCGTGCGCATCGCGCTGTTGCGGTGCCTGGCTTCCCCAACTTCTGGATGCTGGAAGGACCGACTGGCCCCGTGGGCAACCTCTCCCTGATCGCCATTTCCGAGCATCAGGTTGATTACATTGTCAGTATGCTGGACCGAATGAAGGCCGATGGACTGGCAGCCATCGCCGCCAAACAGACCGCTTTTGACGATTACAATGCCGCCATGGGCGAAGCGATCAAGACCACCACCTGGGTGACCGGCGGCTGCAAAAGCTGGTACATGGATAAAAGCGGCGTGCCC
The DNA here is from genome assembly GCA_031409615.1 of Haliea sp. GTDB lineage: Bacteria > Pseudomonadota > Gammaproteobacteria > Pseudomonadales > Halieaceae > Marimicrobium. The sequence goes on from JANNXP010000009.1 coordinate 28,431, forward strand.
AATTTGTATCCCTGGTATCCCGTGCGCTATCTAAAGGAAATGCACAATCCGATTTACTCGGAGTACCGGCTGATCAAATAGCGGCTTGCCATTTGGCAGTCGACGCGGAATAATTCTCCGCTTCAGATTTTCCGCCCTTAGCTCAGCTGGATAGAGCGTCCCCCTCCTAAGGGGAAGGTCGCAAGTTCAACTCTTGCAGGGCGGACCATAATAATCATGTAAAACAATTAGATATGAAAACGGTCACTTGACTGCCTTTGTCTGTACTGCAACTTAAGTCCCTATTAAGTCCCACAAACTCAATGTTTCTCCTCACTTGGCTTGATAATCACAATAACGTTTTTTTTCAATAAATTCTATCTGTCGGTGGTTGTCCTCCTTGCTTTGACCAGCGGGTAAATGAAGTACCAGGCAATGCCGATAATCAGAACGGCTATCAGCAGTACTACAAAGTTGCTGCACAGCCATATCAGAAAACCGAGTCTCAGTATTCGACTAAGCCAGACCCATACCTTGTTGAGTTTGGATTGGGGTTTTTGAACTTCGCAGTGTTTACGGTTCCGAAATTGAAATACTTTCATGGGTAAATCCTCATTGATGAAGTGATTGGGCTAATAGGCACAACAGGGACAGGGATAGCCTCTGTGGTGGAATTGCGGGATATGCGGGATGACAGGGATAGATTTCCCTAGCGTCACCGCTGAAGGCAGTTGCTGGCCTCTCGATCCTGGCCAAGTGGTCGGAGGTTGAGACGTAACCGGACTATTCGACTATGAGGAACTGGTCAGCCAGCAATTGACTGAAGTGGTTATCGTTTGAAGCACCACCTGCAGAACAGATCAGGTAGCGTTGACCTGATTACCGGGGTTGTTATCACTATCGGTATTACGGAGTTGAATCATTGTCTCGGTAGTCTGGAGGCCATTGAGATAGGCCACCGCCTCTGATGCTCTGGCAGAAGCCCAGAAGATGGCCTTAAAATCACTTGATAGAACCTTGATCCAGTTGGGCAAATAATCCGCATGATCCTGCCGGGGTACTGAACTGACATTCAATTGGGCACACAAGAATGCAGCACCCAATTCCGCTATTAGCTCCTCCATTGCAT
>JANNXP010000010.1:0-11225 GCA_031409615.1 Haliea sp.
TATTTTTTTTTTTTTGTTTTTTTTTGTTTTTTTGTTTTTTTTTTTTTTTTTTGGGGGTTGTGTTTTTTTCTTTCGTTTTTGTGTTGGGGGTTTGTTGCTTCTTTTCCCCCCCCCCACGGCCGAGCCCGCCAACCAGAACGATCCCCTCCGAATCGACATGTCGTACAGTTAACCCGATGAGGTCACACCACTAGCGCCGGTTGATGCGCAGTGTCCGACCTTGTCCCTCGGTAAACCGTCCCGACGTGGCCTCGTAGCGCCGGACCTCAATGCGCACCTGCCAGCCTTCGTCCGTGCGCTCGACGAGATAGCGGTTGTAGTGGGCGATGTCCGCTCCGTGCAAGCCCAGTGCAGAGGCCGAGGGGACGGCGATGACCGGTAGGCTGCCGTGTCGTGTCGGCAATTCGCTGTAATGGGCGCGATGGCCGTGTCCGTGCAGTACCAGTTCGGCGCCGTGTTCTTCGAGCAAGGCCTGCAGCCGTGGTGCGTCAGTCAGGCGTTTACGCCATTTCTCCTGTCCCGCCACGGGACAGTGGTGCAGGTAGACCACCCGGAACAGGCCTTCTGCGGCGGCACTTTGTAACAGCCCCGGCAACCGACTCAACTGCTCGGTACCGAGGGTGCCGGTGGCCATCAGGGGTGGCGTGGGGCAGGCGGTGGATAAGCCAATGAAGGCAATGGCACCGCGTACTCGCAGGCTGGGAAAGGTGGCCGTTCCCGCACGGCCTGAGTGCTCGTGGTCCGAGGCCAGATAGTCCTGCCACAGGGCGAAGGTGTCGTGCCATGGCGCTGCCACGCAGGCATCATGGTTACCCGGTACCACGGCTACCTGGTCGGGTGCACCCAGTGTCCGCAGCCAATCCCGGGCCTGTTCAAACTCCTGTGGCAGACCGGCATGCGTCAAATCGCCCGTAACCAGTAGCTGGTCGAGGTCTGTGTGGGCCAGGTCGCGCTGCAACGCTGCCAGCACTTCCGGGCGGTGCTCGAAGCGGCGCTTGTGGCGCCACGAGAGGTAGCTCAGGGCCCGCTTGTTGAGCAGGTCCTGCGCGCGCACTCCTAGCAGTGAGCTGAGGTGAGGGTCGGATAATTGTGCGAAGCGCTGCGGCATGACTTGGTGTTCCTCGTCGCCGGCCAGTGGGCGCTAAATACGGCGGATGATGGCGCCCAGTTCTGCCAGTTTGGTATCGATGTTGGCATAGCCGCGATCAAGGTGGTAGACCCGGTCGATAGTGGTGTCGCCGTCGGCGGCCAGGGCGGCAATGATCAGCGACGCCGAGGCGCGCAGGTCGGTAGCCATGACCGGCGCACCCTGCAAGCGCTCGCGCCCTCGCACGATAGCAGTATGGCCCTGCAATTCAATATCCGCACCCATGCGCTGCAATTCCGCGACGTGCATAAAGCGGTTCTCGAAAATGTTCTCCACTACGGTGGCGGAGCCTTCCGCCAGTGCGTTGAGGGCCATGAACTGCGCCTGCATATCGGTGGGGAAGGCAGGGAAGGGGGCAGTGTGTATATTGACCGCCGAGCAGCGCTTGCCGCCGGTATCGAGATGAATCCAGTCGGGCCCCAGTTCCAGCCGACAGCCCGCCTGCTCCAGCTTGCCCAGCACGTGGTGCAGGAAGTCGGGGTTGGTGTCCAGCACCCTGATAGCGCCGCGCGTGGCGGCGGCCGCGACCAGAAAGGTGCCGGTCTCAATGCGGTCCGGCGGCACCCGGTGGCTGGCACCGTGCAGGTGTGCCGCGCCGACAATCGATAGGGTACTGGTGCCGGCGCCGGTGATGCTGGCACCCATGGCCGTGAGCAGCAGCGCCAGGTCGCCGATCTCGGGTTCCAGTGCGCAGTTCTCCAGGGTGGTCACGCCTTCTGCCAGGCAGGCGGCCATCAGCAGGTTTTCAGTGGCGGTCACCGAGGGTACGTCAAAGGCGAAGTGGGCCCCACGCAGGCGTTTGGCCTTGGCCTTGATGTAACCCGCCTCGATGTGGATTTCTGCGCCCAGGGCCTCCAGTCCGGCAATATGTTCATTGACCGGTCGGGAGCCAATCGCACACCCCCCGGGCAGGGACACATCGGCCTCCCCAAACCGGGCCAGCAGGGGTCCCAGCAAGAGTATGGAGCCGCGCATGGTCTTGACGAATTCATAGGGCGCGCGCACCGAATGCACTTTGCTGCTGTCGATGACCAGTTCGGTGCCAGACCGTTCCACCTGGGTGCCGAGCAACGCCATTAACTGCAGTGCGGTGCTGATGTCGCGCACGCCGGGAACATTGCTGATGCGCAGCGGCTCGGGACTCAACAGTGACGCCGCGATTATCGGGAGCGCCGCATTTTTAGCGCCGGCCACCCGCACTTCGCCGCGCAACGGGCCATTGCCAGTGATGAGGATCTTTTCCATCAGTGTGCCTGGGTCGGGGTGATGAGCCCAGCCGTGATGAGACTGGCGTAGGCGGCGATAATCGCATCGATCTGCGCGCTGGTATGGGCGGCGCTGACGCTGTTGCGGAGCAGGAAATTGGTCGAGGGCGACGCCGGTGGAATCACCAGGTTGACGTAGACCCCGGCCTCCATCAAGGCCTTCCAGCAGTCAATAGTGCGCGAGCGATCGGCCATCTCCACGGCAACCACCGGGCTGGCGGTCGGGCCTACCGGTAGGCCCAGGGATTTAAGCCCGTCATACAGGCGCCTGGCGTTATCCCATAACTGCTGCCGCAACTGGGGTTCGGCCGTGATAATGCGCAGCGCAGCGCGCGTGGAAGCGATGATGGAGGGCGATGAGGAGGCGGTGAAGATGTAGGCGCTGATGCAAAAGCGGATGGCCTCCAGTTCCGGGTGGCGACTGACGCAGAAACCACCGATGGCGCCGAGACTCTTGCTGAAAGTGCCGGCAAAGAAATCGACGTCTGCTTCCACGCCAGCGGCCTGGGCGGCACCGCGCCCGGTCTCGCCCAACACGCCCATGGAATGCGCCTCGTCGAGGAACAGATAGCCGCCGTATTCACGCTTCACTGCGGCGATCTCCTGCAGCGGTGCGACATCGCCCAGCATGGAGTAAATGCCTTCGGCAATAATCAACGCCTGCCCGGCGCGGTCGCCCAGGCGCCGCATGCGCTTGGCGAGGTCCTCAGGGTCATTGTGTTTGTAGCGAATCACTTCCGCGCCGCTCTGTTTGACACCGGAGTAGATGCTGGCGTGGCTATCAGCATCCAGCAGAATCACCTCGCCGGGCCCCGCTAGTGTGGCGCACATCCCCATGGTGGCCGCGTAGCCGGTAGAGAAGACGATAGCGTGGTCCACGCCATAGAACTGGGCGATTTCCGCTTCCAGGGCTTGATGTTCGGTAAAAGACCCGTTGGCCAAGCGCGACCCGGTGGTACCGGTGCCCCAACGCGCTGCTGCTTCCTGCGCAGCTTTAATGCAACGCGGGTCATAGGACAGGCCGAGGTAGTTGTTGGTGCCCGCCAGAATGACGTTTCTGCCCTGCACCACGCCCTCAGTGGCAGACAGGATTTTTTCGGTGACGGCGCCAAAGGGTACGACGTGGCGCGCGGCAAGCTCGGCCTGGAAGTTGGCCATAGTCTGGAATTTGTCGAATAGCATGGGTGTTATCTACCTCGCGACGGGCCCGGCGACCTTTAGAGATTGAGTTCCCTGACCTTTTTCGCCAGATCGCCGATGGTGTTTACGTCCGGCAGAATATTGAGTGGGATAGAGATGTCGAAGTGGTCCTCGATTTTCTCAATGAATTCCATCACCTCCAGCGAACTGAGCCCGATATCCGCCACCAGGGTTGTACTTTCCGACAGCACCAGCTGATTTTTGTTCTGTGATTCCAGTGCGCTGTAGAGAAAATTCAGGTATTCCTGATAGTCGGTCATTTGATTGCCGCCCTTGCGTCGGTCAAGGTAAGTCGCTAGATTTCGAAGGCTGGAACTATACCCACGGAATAATGGTAATGCCAGTAGTTTGGTTGATCGATGCCTATCGCGCGGGTGAGCGAGCGCAGGTGCGCGCCCTGGTCGACGCACTGGGTTGGCCGTGTACTACTAAAGTATTGAGCTATCGCAGCCAGGTGTTTTTGCCGCATGTGCTGGGGCAGGCAACCCTGCGCGGTATCAGCGCTGCATCTGCCGCCCAACTGCGCCCGCCCTGGCCAGACCTGGTGATTAGCAGTGGTGTGCGCAACGAGCCGGTGTGTCGCTGGATACGTGCCCAGTCCGGTGGCCACACCCGCTACGTCCACATCGGGCGCCCCTGGGCGGCGCTGCACTCTTTCGATCTGGTGATCACCACTGCGCAGTATCGGGTACCGCCGGCCCCCAATGTTCTCAACAATATGCTGACCCTGCACAGTATCTCAGCGCAACGCCTGGCGCAGGCCCGCCAGGAGTGGGAGTCCACCTTCGCCGCATTGCCCAGGCCGCGCTTCGCGGTGATGGTGGGCGGCGATAGCGGTCCCTTTACCCTCGGGCCGAAGGCCGCGGGTCGACTGGGCCGTGAAGCCTCGCAATTGGCGCGGGCACACGGCGGCTCGCTGCTGGTTTCCACCAGTGCGCGCACCAGGCCTGGGGCGGTTGATGCTCTGGAGGCGGCCATTGCTGCGCCGAGCTACTTGCATCGCTGGCAGGTGGCGGGCCCCGCCAACCCCTATATGGGTATTCTGGCGTGGGCTGATCGTGTGATTGTAACCGGCGATAGTATTTCTATGTTGTCCGAGGCCTGCGCCACCGGCAAGCCAGTGACGATGTTCGATCTGGGAGGCATGCGCGACCTACAGGATGAATCCGTGCGGGATTTCCGCGTGGGGGGGGTGGCCTATGCAGTGCTACTGCGCTGGTTCTGGCGCCGCTTGAGCCGGGATATCACCCTGGTGCACCGACAGCTGCGCGCAGCGGGTTGCGCCGCGTGGATGGAGGAAATTCCAGTGACCGCCCGGGTGCCCGGGGAATCCGACCTGCAGCGGTCTGTCGCTGCGGTGCACCAACTACTTGGCCAGGGCTGATTGACCAGCTGTATCCGCGAGCACGGCCTTGCCATCGGTCATCTGGTACACCCGGTCGGCGGCCTCTACCATGGCGCGATTGTGAGAGATGGCCAGTATGGTGAGCTGGCCTTTCAGGGCCTTAAGGGTTTGTCTGACCTCCTCTTCGGTGTCCCGGTCCAGGGCGCTGGTGGCCTCGTCGAGAATTAGCAACCGGGGTTTGTTAATCAACGCCCGAGCGATGACGATGCGCTGGCGCTGACCGCCTGAGAGTTTGCCGCCGCGCTCCCCGACAATGGTATTGAGTCCCTGTGCGAGCTGGCCGACAAAGTCCCACGCGCCCGCTGCCCGCAGGGCCCGCTCTACATCAGCGGCGGTCAGGGACGGATCACCCAGCGTGACGTTGTGCACAATGCTGTCGTGCAGCAGGATGGTATCCTGGGGCACATAGCCGATCATCCTGCGCCATTGCTTGATATCGATTTCCCCCAGCGGGATGCCGTCCAGACGCACGGTGCCCTGCTGGGGCCGCAACAGGCCTATCGCCAAATCGATGACAGTGGTCTTGCCGGAACCTGAAGGGCCCACCAGCGTGGTCAATGAGCCGAATTCAATCTGCAGTGACAAGCCCTTAAATACCGGGTGTTGGTCGTAATCAAACTGCACATTGTCCAGGGTGAGGGAGTGTTCAAAGCGCGGCACCGTGCCACCGTCGAAATTCTCCTGGGCGCTTTCGGCCGCGTTGATCAGGTCGGCCAATGCCCAATATGCGCTCTCACCCTCCACCAGTTTCTGGTACTGCTTTTGCACTTTGCCAAAATACGAAAATGCCCGGCCCAGCGCGACCACCAGCACCATCACGGTGGGCAGGGCCATAGTGAACTTTTCCATAGCGATGTAGATTCCCAGGCAGATAAATCCCGTGAACATCAGCTCCTGCGCGGAATTCAGCAGCGCGCTGCTCAGCACCTGCCGGCGCTGGGATTTATTCAGCAGATTGGTGTCGCGCGCCAGCACCTGGTCGGCGAGGTTTTCGCGCGCCATGGCCTTCAGCGGCTTGACTGATTGCAAGGTATCGGTGAGGTTGGACATCAGCGAGGCCATCAGCCGGGTTTGCTTTTTTGCCGCCTTGCGCGTGATGTCTACCAAAAAGTGGGACAGGCCGATGACCACGGCACCGGCGACAATCGCCACCAGCGAGGCGCGCCAGGACAGGGCGAAGGCAACGCCGCCGTAAATCAGGCCCGGTATCAGGAAGGTGAGGGCCGTGGTGCCGTTGACAAACGCTGTAGCGGAGCGCTGCGCCTCTGTGGCCATGGCATTGGTCAACTTGCCCACGGGCTGATGTAAAAAATACTCCCATTTGCTGCGCAGTACCGCACGCAGTAATTGCAGACGTAGGTCAGTACTGACTTGTGCGGCCGTGTAACCCACCTGCCGCTGGGCGATCATCAAAAATAGGCTTTTGAACGCAACCCCGCCAAGGATGATGATCAGCATATTGCCCAGGATCGGCGCGATACCAAGCACCTCCAGGGCGTGAAGAATGTTTTGTTCAAAGGCGCTCTGACCACCCGCATCCGCACCGGGAACCACGCTACTGGCCTGGGAGCCCAGGGCAATGTTGAGCAGCGGCAACAGCGCCGACAGTCCGATGCCCTCCGCGACCCCTGACAGCACCAGGGCCAGCATCATCAACAACGTTTGCCCACGATAGGCGCGGAAAAAGTTGAGCATCAGACCCATCGGACAAATTCTCTGTATGCCGCCAGGCGCGGGGATGAATAGTGCATTTTACTGTGCCAGTCCGGATTCATTGCCACTGTTACCAACGCATACGGCGCAACAGGAAGAGCGCGCACACCAGGATAATCAGTGTCGGCAGGAGTGCTACGAAGGGGATACTCCATTGCAGCAGCTGCCCCAGCGAAAAAATAATTTGTGCGCCGAGATAGAACAGAATACCCAGCACGGCACCAATGCCTAAGTTGATACCAAAGCTGCGATCGCGCCCCGCGGTGACGCTGGCACTGATAGGCGTTGCCAGCAGCACCATGGCGCACACGGTCAGTGGCATCAGCAGTCGCTGCCAGAACGCATGCAGATACTTTTCCATTGGCTGCCCATTTTTAGCCAGATACTGACTGAAGCTATAGAGCAGTGACAGATTCATGCTGTCACTGTGCAGCGCCAGCGTGGGCAGCTCGTCTCGGGACCAGAGATTGGCGATTTCCAGTTCCGCATAACTGCGGGTTTGCAGCCGCCCGTTAACCAGTTGCTTCTCCCGGACATCCTTAAACAACCAACTGCGATCCTTGCTGACCTCGGCCGTGTTGGCCCGCAGTGCGCGAACCAGTTGGCCGGAAGCGTCGAACTCGAAGAGACTGATGTCGCCGGGCACGTGGTCCGGGGACATTCTTACCAGATGAATGTAGCGCCGCCCATCCGTTGACCACACGCCTCCATCGGGCAGCGATTCATTGTTGCCATCGCGCAAGCGTTGGCGTTCCTGCTCGGCTGATTGTTGCAATTGTGGCGCTACATACTCCATGCAAATCCATAGAACAGTCATGAGCAGTGCGGTGGGCACGGCGAGCGCACCGAGCAATTTTGCCGGCGAGAAGCCGGTGCAGCTGATGATCGTCAATTCGTTATAGCGGTCGAGGTTGGCCAATGCCACGATACTGCCCAGCAGAGCGATTACCGGGGCCAGGCTCACCAGTTGGTTGGGCAGGGAGAGAAGGGTGTAGCGGGCTACTGCGAGCGCGTTGTAATTATATTCCATATGATCCAGCTCCTGAGTGAAACTGATCAGGCCGAAGATGGCGCCCAGCACCAGCATCACCAACAGCCATCCTTTGGCCACACTGACGCCGATGTAGCGTTGCAGGATCATCGCCGTTTCAGCCTCGGTTGTCTCACCAGTATGGCCAGTAACACGACCTGTATGACGTAGGCAGTCCACAGGCCTGGTATCGCACCGATTTTGCCCTGCTCAATAAAAGTGCGTAGCACGCTGACCATGGCGAACAGCGTGATATACGCCAGCAGGGCAATGGCGAAGTTGCGAAAACGGGATTCGCGTGGCGCGGAGCGCGCCAGCGGCACGGCGATCAATCCCAGTAGTATCGTCGCCAGGGGTGTGGTGATACGCCATTGGTATTCAGCGACATCCTTGGGATCCATGGATTGCGCCAGATTCAACGTAGTTTCTGCCTTGCGCCGGTATTTCTCCTGGGCTTCCTCGTTGGGCAGCTGCACTACCAGCTCTTTGAACTGAAGGGTCATATCCTGGCGATTGCGATTGTCCAGCAGGTAGTTGTAGCCGTTGTAAAAAGTGGCGCGCGTGGCTTGGCCGGGATTGAGCGTGGGCATCGCTGCAGATTCCGCCACGATAATCTCCGAGCGACCCTGCTCGTCATAATTCTTCTGCAGAAAAACGCCTTTGTGCAAACCTTTTTCGAGATCTATGTCGCGGGCGATAAAGGTATAGTCGCTGCCATCCATCGTGACGAACTCATCGGCTGACATCTGCTTCAGATCGAACTGCGCGGCCGCCTGTGACTCCAGTGCATAGCTGGTGCGAAAGGCCCAGGGGCGGCCCAGGACTGACATCAACCCCGTAATCACAGCGATGACCAGCGACAGCTTCAAAACGGCTTCCAGAATGCGCGTCCGACTCACCCCGGCGGCATACAGCGCGCGCATTTCGGAATCACGATACAGTCGGCCTATCGCTGACAACACGGAGAAAAAAAATGCCGAGGGTAGTAAAATCTCCAGCGTGATCAGCGTGTTGAGGCCGACCAGTTGGAATGCGGTGAGCATATCCAGCTGCCCCGCTGCGGCGAGGGACAACTGGCGCGCGGCAGAAAAACCAATAAAAACCAGTACCAGCAGGCCCAGCCCGGTGCAGAACGGGCGCAGTATCTCCCAGCTGATATGGCGGTCGATAATCAAGGAGGTAATGTTCCTGTCGAGACTGGCGGTCATTGTACATGAAGCGCCAGTCGTCTGGTCATTTTGGCCTGCTTCGCGCATAATTACCGGCTTCGCGCATGCCGTCGTACCCTTCCTGCGAGTAATACAGCCCATGTTTAATTTGAGCGATGGCGTCAAGAAGGCGCTGATTCTCATTCCGACGCAACCGCTGCCCGCCAAGACTCGGGTCGCCCTGCGCCGCAAGCATCTGGCGCGTCTGGAACTGGCCAAAGCGCAGCGCGCAAACTTTTTGATCATCGGGCATCCCAAGAGCGGCAATACCTGGCTGAAGGTAATGCTCTCGCGCCTGTACCAGATACGCTACAACCTGCCCGAATCGAAGTTGATTAATACTGACGAGTTCGCCCGTAAAATCCCGGAGATTCCGCGGCTGGCGGCGACCAACGCGTATTACAGTTATGAGGGCGAGGTGGGCAAACTGCTGGCCTGCGGCGCGCCTGACAACCCACTGCGCCACAAGCCGGTACTATTTTTGGCGCGCAACCCGATCGACATCGCGGTGTCCTGGTATCACCAGTTTACCAAGCGGCAGTCGCGCGCCAAGCAGGAGCTCATCAATCATTTCGTAGAGCACCCCATCGATCGTCGCACGGTACAGATGTGGGAGTTTGTGCGCCACTCGGATATTGGTCTACCCAGCCTTATTGAGTACCAGAACACTTGGGTGCGCAACGTGCGCGAGCTGGAGCAGGGCATGCTGGCTCGCTATGAGGACTTGCGCGCGCAACCCGTACCGACACTGCAAGCGATCACGCAATTGATGGGCGAGAATTTCAGCGAGGACGAGATTCGCGCGGCGGTCGAGTGGGGCTCCTTCGACAACTTGCAGAAGTTGGAAACCAGCGGCACCTTCAGCCAGGGCGGCATGAAACTGGTAAATGCGAGCGATCCCAGTACCTTCAAGGTTCGCCGTGGCAAAGTCGGTGGCTATCGCGAGGATTTTGATGCGCAGCAGGTAGCGGAACTCGAGGCACTGGTGCGCGCTACTATTTTGCCGGAACTGGGCTACTGCCAGGACGGCGCGGACGCCTGACGGTGACACCGCGCACCTGGGTTATTCTCAGCGACAAGCGGGGCGATAACGGCCAGGTGGAGACCATCGTCGAGGCCCTGCCCTGGCCGGTGGAACACAAAACTCTGCACATGCGACCCGAGTATGTACTGGGCAAGCCCCGTTACCGTCCCTCGTTGGAGCATCTCGACCTGAGCCGCTGCGATCCCATCGAGGCGCCTTGGCCGGAGTTGATCATTACGGTTGGTCGACGCCCCTCAATGGTGGCCCTATGGGTGCGCCAACAGTCCGGGAATAGAACCCGAATAGTGCTGGTGGGTAAGCCTTCCGGGCATATGCTCGATTTCTCCCTGGTGATCGCCAGCGCCGAGAACCAGATGCCGCCCATGCACAATTTTCTGCCGATCACCTTGCCACTGATGCGCGTGCAATCCGAGGACGTTGCCAGTGCAGCGCTGGCATGGCGGGAGCGCTTTGCCGCGCTGCGCAGACCAGTGATCGCCATGCTGGTGGGTGGCACGACCAACCCTTTCATCATGAATCGCCAGGTGGCTGATGACCTGGTGGCGACAGCGCGCTGGATCGTCGATGAGTTGGGTGGCACGCCCTATGTTACGACCAGTCGGCGCACCACTCCCGAGGTCGTGGCAGTACTGCGTCGCGATCTGCCCGCGCAAGCGATTTTCTACGAGTGGACGGCGGACTCTGCGGACAACCCCTACCACGCCTTGCTGGGCAGCGCCGATGGTTTCATCGTCACGGCCGACAGTGTGTCCATGATGGTGGAAGTTATCTATCTGCATAAGCCCTTGGCAATTTTCCCGCTGCCGGGCGGTTGGCTGGGTAGTATCGATCAATGGCGGCGCTCGCTCGCCCACTGGCTGTTCAACCCGAAACTGGATTCGGCAGCTGATCACTGGCGTCATCGTGTTGCCCGAAGTGTTTACTACGTGGATGTGTTCAAGGTGTTGTGCGCCACGCGGGACTTTCGCGCCTTTCATCGCCTGTTGGTGGATAAGGGCCTGGCCGTCTGGTCAGGCCAGCCGTTTGAACAACCGAACGCGCACTTGCCCGATGATGTGGGCGCTGTGGTAAAACGTATAGAGGCGTTGTTTTAGCTCTGGCGGGTTCGGCCGTCGGGGGGGGGAAAAGCCCGCGGACCCCCCAAAAAACCCCCAAAAAGACACACCCCCACCCACACCCCCCAAACCACAAAAACAAAAAAACAAAGTTAAA
>JANNXP010000011.1:0-33760 GCA_031409615.1 Haliea sp.
GGACAGATCATGGCCGGCGCGGCGGTCACTGCCTTGATATCGAACTCCTCATGCATCGCGACAATCTTGCGCACCTCGTCCATACCTTTGTTGGGATTGGCTTCGTAGGAGGCAAAAAAACGGTCAGGGTGTTGGCGCAGCGCCTTTTCCTGTAAATCGCTAAAGCCCAGCCCGAGCATGGCGCGCTCAATGCCATGCTTGTCCATTTGCGCCAGCGTGTAGGCGATACCGTCCACCTCCGCGCTGATATCCGGAATGTCCTTGAACATGTACTGGGCGGGCATGCTGAACTGCTCGTGACTCTCCCGGTCCATCAGCAGCGGTTTGATCCAGTCATAAAAGTTGCTGTTGTCGTCGCCGGGGATGGCGAGCATAAGATCGATAACCCCGATATCGGTTGGCATTGGCATGGCGTTTGATCCTGTCTATCTATCCGGCTGAGGGCAACCTAAATCTATTTTTAACTTTAATATAAATATATATCTATTTGTATTTATTACCTTTCTATACCTGCATAGGAGAAGAATCCTCGGCGGCGTGACGCTGTTGTCGCAGGCGCATGGGCAGCGTGGAATCCACCGATTGGTAGCGGTAACAGTGCTGTGCGTCCACGGTGCGTGCGAGTTGGCCTCGCTGCTGCAGATAGTTCAGATGGGCAACGCATTCACCCAGCGCCAAGCCGAGGTTATGCCCTTCCAGCGGGCGCTTGAACAGCACCGGCAATAATTCCATAGCGGAGAGCGGCGCGGCCACGCAGGCCTCCTCCAGCGCCAACAGATGCTCTTCGTGGTGTTCGATCAAATAACGCAGCCGTTCATGCAGGCCGTAAAAGGGCGTGTTGTGCGCAGGGAGCACCAGGGCATCGGCTGGCAACAGCTCCAGGAAGCGCTCGTGCGACATGAGCCATTCGCGCAGCGGATTGCCCTCAGGTTCGGCGCCCGACACGCTGATGTTGGACGTAATTCTCGGTATCACCTGGTCGCCGGAGATCAGGATATTCAGCGCGGCGCAGTACAGGCAGGCATGTTCCGGGGAGTGTCCGCGCCCCACAATCACCTGCCAGCGGTGGCCATTGATCGACAGGAAAGCGCCATCAACCAGGCGGCGGTAGGCAGTGGGCATGGGCTTGATAATGGCACCAAAGCCGCCGAAATGCTCTCGTGATTGATCGACTTGTTGCTGTGTATACCCACAGCGCAGCAGGTGTTCTTCGGTGGTCCAGCTGTAATGCTCCTGCAGGGTCCTGCTAAAAGCCAGCCCAGTGAAATACTCGGCCTCGGTGCTATAAAAGGGTACCCGCCACCGCTCACACAACCAACCCGCCATGCCGATATGGTCAGGATGGTGATGGGTGGATACCACCGCCTTGATCGGCTTGCCATTAAGGTGTCGCTCGAATACCTGCTCCCACAGCTCCTGCGTGGGGTCAATCGCAATCCCGGTGTCGACGATCCACCAGCCATCGGTATCTTCCAGCAGATAGAGATTGATATGGTCGAGCGCCATAGGCAGTGGCATGCGCAGCCACAACACGCCCGGGAGAATCTCCCGCAGCTGGCCCGCAGCGGGAGCATCATCAAAGAGATAACGCAGCATGGCCGGGGCTAGAGCCCCAACTGCGTGATCAGTGCGATGACATCATCGTGATGGGACTTTGTGTTCACCTTGTCCATGACATGTTTCACACGACCGTCCTTGCCAATAATAAACGTAGTGCGCAACACGCCCATAAATTCGCGCCCCATAAATTTCTTCAAGCCCCAGGCGCCGTATTTCTCGGTCACGGCATGGTCCTCGTCCGAGAGCAGGGTAAAGTTAAGCGCCTGCTTTTCGATGAATCGACCCAGTTTCGCGACCGCATCGGGACTCACGCCCAGGACCACGGTATCGATTTTGGCCAGCGCCTTTTTGCTGTCGCGAATACCGCAGGCTTGCACGGTACACCCGGGAGTCATCGCCTTCGGGTAAAAATACAGCGCGACATTTTTTTCACCCTTGAACTGCTTGAGGCTGACCTTATTGCCATCCTGATCCAACAGGGTGAAGGCCGGAGCTACCGTGCCAATTTTGACAAATGCCATGTGTCACTACTCCTTGTTTGTCAGTACTGCCAACGACCGGCAGCGAGCGCAGCCGGATGCGTGTAAGGGAGTTACCCGCGTCGCGGCCGATGTTCTACAGCCGATACGCGCACCGGAAAGTGCCCTGCGGCGGCGTCAGCAAAGTATTCCCGGAGTGTTTCGGAGACGACCGGGAAGGCGATCGTATCCCAAGGGATATCCGCCTCTGCATAGAGGCCGGTCTCCAGACTCTCGGGACCGGCACTGTGTTCGCCATGGTCCAGGTCACACCGGTAGAACATGTAAATCTGGCTGATATACGGCACATCGAATACACGGTAGAGGTCGATATTACTGACGCGCGCACGCGCTTCCTCCCAGGTCTCGCGGGCGGCGCCCTGCACTGAAGTCTCGCCGTTTTCCATGAAACCGGCGGGCAGCGTCCAGTAGTGTTTGCGCGGCTCAATCGCGCGCTTGCACAGCAATACTTTGCCCTCATACACCGGCACGCAGCCGACGATCACGCGGGGATTGGTGTAATGGACCAGTTCGCAGCTACTACAGACAAAACGCTCGCGGTCGTCCCCGGCCGGGATCTGCAGGATGACCGTATTGCCACAATGGGTACAAAATTTCATGCCGATTAGACTCTCGTGCTACCAGCAGGCCAGTATAAAGGCTTAGTGGACTATTGAAATACCCTCAGCCCTGTGGATACTGCCCGCGATATGCCCTCACTCTATATTAGACCGCGCTAGTGCAATTCGCGGTAACCACCGCAATAGAACAACAGCGGTTCGCCACTGGGCCGCTGGTGCATCTGCCTGACCCGACCCACGATAATGAGATGATCCCCTCCGTCGTGGGTGGCGTGCAGGTCGCACTCAAAACTCACCAGGGCATCGCGAATAATTGGCGCACCGTACTGGCCCAATCGGTAGTGAGCCGCAGCAAGTTCGTGCTGGCCTTTTCTGGCGTACTCATTGGAGTGGGCCTGCTGCTCCGTGCTCAGTACATTAATAGCGAAGTGGCGGCACCGGGCAAACACGCCGTAGACATCGGAATTGTTTTGCAGGGACCACAGCACCAGCGGCGGATCCAATGAGACGGACGAAAACGAGTTGGCTGTCATACCCAGCGCCTGTTGCGACTCTGACACGGCGGTAATAACGCACACCCCTGTCGCGAAACGCCCCAAGGCATTTCTCAGTTCCCGACCGTCAAAGCTCATTGCCCACCCTCCTCCAGCTTAATTTCATAATACATTGCGACGCCTACCATTGAAGCCCGATCACGCAGTGGACACATCCCCTATTCAGGCTATGGGGTGGTGTCCTCCTGCCAGCGAGCGGCCCTGTTCGTATCGTGCTGTCGCGCTGCCACCCAGTGTTCACCCTGGGGACCCACTTCCTTCTTCCAGAACGGGGCCCGGGTTTTCAAGTAGTCCATAATAAACTCACAGGCCTTGAACGCGGTCTCACGGTGGGTAGACGCCACACCCACCCACACGATCTGGTCACCCGGAGCGAGCTTTCCTACCCGGTGCACCACCGCGGCGGCGAGTAGCGGCCAACGTGTTGTGGCCTGTTCGACAATTTGCGTGATACAGCTTTCCGTCATGCCTGGGTAATGCTCCAGCTCCAGCGTAAAGACCTGTCGCTGGTCATTGGCGCGCCGCACATAACCGGTGAAAGCGGCCACCGCGCCCTCCGCCTGCGCGCCCGCCAACAATGACGCTTGCAAGTGGCCCGCGTTAAAGTCCTCCTGCTGCACGCTGACGCTGATGGCGGCATGCTCCGCCACCTCAGCCGCCGGTAACCGGGGGAAAGAAGGCAACTTCATCCCCGTCGTGCAAGACACAATTGTCAGGCACCACGATCTGGTTGACCGCGCGAATCATATTGGCCTGTGCCAGAATAGCGCGCCAAGTGTCGCCATGTTCTACACACAGGCGCTCCTGCAGTCCAGTCAGGTCGAGGCCTTGCCCAGACCAGGGCAGTTCGAGCGAGGCGCACCCCAACTGTTCGCGCACGCGGGCGAAGAACAGGACTTTAATCATTGGGAAGCGCCATCTATATCGCGCTGCCACAGGCCTGATTTTCCGCCCTCCTTGTGCAACAACCTGACGCCATGAATCTCCATACCGCGGTCCAGGGCCTTGCACATATCGTAAATGGTCAGGGCGGCGACAGAGGCTGCAGTCAGCGCCTCCATCTCCACACCCGTCTTGCCAGATACCTTACAGCAAGCCTCGATATTGACCTGGCTCGCGGCAGGATCAAGCGTAAAGCTGACCTCGACTGACGTTAGTAACAGGGGGTGACACAGGGGGATCAGGTCCGCGCATTTCTTGGCGGCCTGAATGCCGGCGATACGGGCGACCGCCAGCACATCACCTTTTTTGTGCGCGCCCTGCTCCAGCAGGGCCAACGTCATTGCTTGCATTGACACGATGGCCCCGGCCACTGCGATGCGCTCGGTAATCGCCTTGTCCCCGATATCAACCATGCGGGCGGCGCCGTGTTCATCGATGTGGGTAAGTTGGCTCATGCGTGCTGCTCCGCCGGCGTGGTCTTTCAGGTGGGCAAAGTCTATCCAATGCCGCCGCGGATTGAAAATACAATTGAGCTTTGAGGTCAGCGAATTTGGCCCTAAAGCACTTTCTGTACGTACACGCTATCGCGTACAGTAAATCCCTCAAAACAGGAGATACACCATGGCAACACTTTCCCTCGGGCTACAACTGGGTTACTGGGGCGCATTGGCACCCGGCAACGCACACGTGGAAATGGCGCAGGAAGCCGAGCGCCTGGGTTTTGATTCCGTGTGGAGTGCGGAGTCGTGGGGCAATGACTGCTTTACCCCGCTGGCATGGATAGGTGCGCACACCAAAACGATACGTCTGGGCACTGGTGTAGCGCAGTTGTCGGCGCGCACACCCACCGCCTGCGCCATGGCGACCCTGGCCCTGGATCATCTGTCCGGCGGGCGCATGATTCTGGGTCTGGGCGTATCCGGCCCGCAGGTAGTGGAGGGCTGGTACGGTCAGCCCTACAGCAAACCCGTCACACGCACCCGGGAGTATGTGGAGATTATTCGCAAGGTGCTGGCCCGACAGGCGCCTGTCACCAACGATGGGGAGTTCTATCCCCTGCCCTACAACGGACCGGGTGCCTGGGGGTTGGGCAAGCCACTCAAGAGCATTACGCATCCGCTGCGCGCTGATGTGCCTATTTTTATCGGTGCCGAGGGCCCAAAGAACGTGACCCAGACGGCCGAGATCGCAGACGGCTGGCTGCCCTTGTATTACTCGCCCTATCGGCAGGACGTTTACGCCGACCAGCTCACGGCCGCCAAACCTGGATTCGAGATGGCGCCTTTGGTAATGGTGAACATCAATGACGATCTGGAACAGGCGCTCTATCCGGTCAAGGCCATGCTGGGCTTCTACATCGGCGGCATGGGCTCCGCCAAGCATAATTTCCACAAGGAGTTGATGGCGCGCATGGGGTTTCCCGATGAAGCCGATAACATCCAGAAATTATTTTTCGAAGGCAAACGCGACGAGGCTATTGCGGCAGTGCCGAGTCAGTTCGCGGATGAAATCTCCCTGTCTGGGCCGCGCGATCGCATTCGGGAAAAAATCAAGGACTGGGAAAACTCGCCGGTGACCTCCCTGCTGATAAACGGAGATATCAACCTGCTCAGGACCATGGCGGAGTTGGCGCTGTAGGTGAGGGCCTAGCTATTTCCACTGTCACTCTGCGCGAGCGGCTGCTCTACAGCTCTGGAGTCGTCAACTACGCGCTGAAGGACGCGGCCTTCGGGGCCTTCGTCCTGTTTTACTACAAGCAGGTACTGGGCCTCAGCGGCACACTGACAGGGCTGGCGATTGCGATTTCTGTGGTGTGGGATGCGCTCGCAGATCCGCTGGTGGGTGCGTGGTCCGATAAGCTGCGCAGCCGCTGGGGCCGCCGTCATCCGTTCATGGTGGCATCTGTCGTGCCGATGGCACTGAGTTTTGTGGCCGTATTCGCACCGCCACAATATGCCCTGCAATCCCAGGAAAGTCTGTTCCTGTGGCTGTTGGCTAGCGTCCTCGTACTGCGCACCGCGCTAACCTTTTTCATGATCCCCTATCTCGCACTGGGGGCAGAAATCACCGCCGACTATCACGAGCGAACGCGCCTGGCCAGCGACCGCACCAACTTCGGATGGTTTGCCGGAATCGCGGTCGCCGCCGGTGCAATGCTCCTGCTGTTCACTGACGCGCGGGGTACGGACGGCCGCTTTGTGATCGAGAATTACCACCACTACGGTTGGCTGAATGCCGCCGCCGTTGTCGTGTTTAGCCTTATTTTCCTGTGCGGTACCTGGCACTACATCCCGTCATTGCTAAAACGTACGACTGCGCATAGCGGCAATCTGCTGCGCAGTATCATGATGACTTTTCGCAACCGGAATTTTCGCACGCTGGTGATTCTCGACACAGCACTCGGGGGTATGGGCGGCATCACCAGCGCCCTGCTCATGGTGAGCTTCACGTATTTCTGGGAATTGGATACGCTGCAAGTGTCACTCATGCTGGGAGGGCCGCCCCTGTTGGCGGTGTTCATCGCCACCAGTAGTTCACGCTTTTTGAACAGGCATTTGGAAAAACACCAACTGCTGCAGTTTAGCTGTGCATTGGGGGCGCTGAATTTTTTGTGGCTCACGCCGCTAAAAATGCTGGGTTGGCTGCCGGAGGATGGCGGCATTGTATTTGCGCTAGTTTTCCTTAACTACGCAATCTGGGTGACCACCAGCATTGTGCGGACAATCTCCAATCACGCCCTGCTGGCCGACATCGCCGATGAACATGAGTTGGAAACAGGTCAACGCCAGGAAGGTGTCTTGTTCGCGGCGGCATTTTTTGCCGCCAAGTTCATAAGCGGCTTTGGCTACCTCGTCGCAGGACCGTTTCTGGACCTGATAGGACTGCAAACCGGCGCACTGCCGGGCGAAGCGCCGCGCAGCGTTATCCTGGGGTTGGGCATCATGATGGGGCCCGCATTGGCACTGCTGATGCTCGTCCCGCTGTGGATGTCAATGAAACTCGACGTGAGCCTGGCCGGTCACATGGCGGTGCAACAGGCACTGCGTGAACGGGCCCAGCAGTCCTAACAGCGCGCCATCTACCTGAAAAGTGCGGTTGCGCCAACAGCCCTACACTGATCTACAATAGAGCAACAGCGCTACAGTAACCGCCAAGCGCGACAAGGACCCCTGCCATGATCCGTACATTCTTTCATCTGGGCTTGCTTGCCCTGCTTACCACAGTGCTGCTCGCCTGCAATCGAGCGGATCAGGCCGACGCCACAGCTGCGTCTGCAGCAGCGGCGCCAGCAGTCATCACTCCTGCACCCGCGGCCGGCGCAGTGAACACGCAGCGTCTGCTGCAGGCGGATGAGGAACCCGGCAGTTGGATGTCCCATGGGCGCACTTACAGCGAGCAGCGCTACAGTCCGCTGACGCAGGTGAATGCGCAGAACGTTGGCAAGTTAGGACT
The DNA here is from genome assembly GCA_031409615.1 of Haliea sp. Taxonomy (GTDB): domain Bacteria; phylum Pseudomonadota; class Gammaproteobacteria; order Pseudomonadales; family Halieaceae; genus Marimicrobium. Next base: position 7,609 of record JANNXP010000011.1, read on the forward strand.
GACTTGGTCCTATGACCTCAAGACCGAACGCGGCATAGAGGCCACGTCCCTGGTGGTGGATGGCGTGATGTATACCACCTCGGCGTGGAGCATCGTGCATGCCATCGATGCACGCAGTGGCAAGGCGCTGTGGACCTTCGATCCCAAAGTGGCAAAGGACAAGGCCAAGCACGCCTGCTGCGACGCGGTGAATCGCGGCGTTGCTGCGTGGAAGGGACAAATCTTCTTTGGCGCGCTGGATGGCCGCCTGATCGCGCTGGATGCAGCCACCGGCAACGTTAACTGGGAAGTGGCAACCGTCGATGCGGCTCTGCCTTACACGATCACCGGCGCACCGCGCGTGGTCAAGGACAAAGTGCTAATCGGCAACGGCGGCGCTGAGTTTGGCGTGCGCGGCTTCATCAGCGCCTACAACGTCGCGGACGGGGCGCTCGCCTGGCGTTTTTACACTGTGCCGGGTGACCCTGCATTGGGTTTTGAAAATGATGCCATGAAGAAGGCGGCTGCGACATGGAAGGGCGAGTGGTGGAAAATCGGCGGCGGCGGCACTGTGTGGGACTCCATGGCGTATGACCCGGAGCTTGACCTGCTCTATTTTGGTGTGGGCAACGGCACACCCTGGAACCAGGAGATTCGCTCTCCCGGCGGTGGTGACAACCTGTTCCTGTCATCCATCGTCGCCGTGCGTCCGGACACCGGGGACTACGTCTGGCATTATCAGACCACGCCCGGGGAAACGTGGGATTACACGGCAGCACAGCACATCATCCTCGCAGACATCGAACTGCATGGCGCCATGCGTAAGGTGCTGATGCAGGCGCCAAAAAATGGCTTCTTTTATGTGCTGGATCGTAAAACGGGAGAGCTGCTGGCCGCCGACAACTATGTCGACATTACTTGGGCGACACATGTCGATATGAAGACCGGCAGGCCGGTAGAAGTGCCCGAAGCGCGCTACAAAGATGCACCATTTATCGTGTTTCCCTCTTACCTGGGCGGCCACAATTGGCACCCCATGTCCTACAGCCCGCAGACCGGGCTGGTGTATATCCCAGTATTGGATTTTCCCGCGGTGTACGGTCAACCCAAACACTTCAAATACAATCCGGGTGTCGCCAATACTGGCTCTGACAGCATCGTTGGCTCCCTGCCGGACTCTCAAGCCGAACGCGACGCCTATGGCGCGCTGGTCAAAGGTCGACTGCTGGCCTGGGACCCGGTGAAGCAACAGGAAGCCTGGCATGTTGAACATCGGGGCCCGTGGAACGGCGGCACCTTAAGCACTGCGGGCAACCTGGTATTGCAGGGCACGGCCGACGGTAAACTCGTGGCCTATCGTGCTGACACCGGGGAGAAACTGTGGGATTTCGCCACCCAGACCGGCGTCGTGGCACCGCCCATTACCTACGAGATCGATGGCGAACAATACATTTCGGTTAACGTGGGCTGGGGTGGCGCCTTCGCGCTGGTCTTCGGGGAATATGTGCAAGCAGAGAGTTTGCCCAACGTCAGCCGCGTGTTGACGTTCAAGCTGGGCGGTGAGTCCTCCTTGCCTGCGGTGTCGTGGAAGCCGGCAGTGGTCTTCAATCCGCCGCCGCTCACAGCAAGCCCAGAGACGGTCGCGCTGGGATTTGCGACCTACCAGGATGTCTGCATGGGCTGTCACGGCCTGAATGCCGTTTCCGGCCTGTTGATACCTGACCTGCGCGGCTCAGGTTATCTGTGGGATGAGAAAGCGTGGGAAAACGTAGTGCGCGGTGGGCAGCTGAAGGACCGAGGCATGGCCTCCTTTGCCGATAACATCAACGCACAGCAAAGCGAGGCGGTGCGTGCCTATGTAACCCAGCAGGCGCAACGCGGTCAGGCATTGCAACAAGCAGCAGGGCAAACACCGGCCGCTAACTGATGTCGTCCGCTTGCCCGGGCGTAGCGACCGCCTCCACCGCCCTGCGTGCCATTCTGGAAATTATAACCATCACAATGATGGCGACAGCAAGACCGACGAACAGCATGACATCATGTAAAGCGCCCGTGTGCCCCGCTTGACTGGTCACCTCTGCCATCTGTTTTCCTGCGTAGCCAAAATAGACCTCAAGACACAACATCGGTATAAATCCCACGCATGCGGCGATGAAACGGGCGAATCCGACACCAGCCGCACCGAGCATATAGTTAGTCAGCGTTCGGTTGAGTGGTGTCAGCCGGATCAGCAACTGCAACCTGAATTCCTGCTGCAGTACCGCAACCTGTATGGCGGCCAGAGCGGGTTTCGTGAGAATAAATCGTTCAACAGTCGGTCTGAGCAGTCGCCGCGCTAACGCATACTGCAGCACCGCACCAAGCAGACTGCCAAGCAGAGCGGCGAGTAAGCCATGGGTAAAGCCAAAGATGGTGCCTGCCGCGATGCCAAGGACCGTATCGGGTACAAAAAAAGTGCAAAGGACGGCGTACAAAAGTACGAAAATCACCAGTGCCCATGGCCCTGAATGCTTGATCCACGCCTCTATTCTATCGAAATGGCGCATAATGTCTTCGCCAAGAACAAAGACGCCCGCCGCAATAACGCCTGCAACGGCAACATAGAGCAAGACCGTTGCGATTCTAGCCCAGGTCCACAACACCTTTTCGCCAGAGGGTGCTGCTTTCAAAAATACCACTGCGTGCCCTCGACCGATGCCTACTACTTAGGAATCGTTTTCACTATCCACGATGGCCCACGACCCATCGGGATCAAATACCTGAATGGTTTCTGCGACCGATGCGGTGTCCTCACCCAGGTCCTTCTGGTACACGATCCCCTCCTCGTCTACCATAAAACTCATCACCCCGCTCGTGTCATAATCTGCAGGCCAGGCGAGTAGTGCAACTCCATTCGTCAACATACCATCCACATAAAATTCCTTAGCACCACCGGTGGCATTGGCGCCCTGTGCAAACAGCATGCGATAGTAATAGCCGTGGTAGGGTTTGCGTTTACCCGTTACCGCCTTATAACCTTCTGCCGCCGCACTTGCGATGGCCTCCCCCGCCGGACTCGGTGGCTCTCCTGCGGCAGTCGGCCAGTAGAGTCCATTCTGCTGACCCGGATCGCTGCGCAACTTTGCGGCAAAGATGCCCGGCTCGTTGCCGTCGTGTCCCTCGACTACATATTCCATCTGCGCGTCAATAAAACCGCGACTTACGGCGATGGCGCCGAGTTCATTGTGCCCTATTCGACGGTAGACGATTTCATCAGCCCCCGCAGCGCCGTCCAGATACCATTTCCCTTTCACCAGGACAATGGGAATGGGTAGCGGCCAATCGTTATCGCCAACCGACAGATTCATGCTGCTGTCGCCCTCAGGCACCAGCGAATGCTTCGTTTTGTAGCGCGCCACGAAGTCTGCACGGGCGATGGCATCAGCTACCTCGTCACCCGAAGACACCACATCCTCGCTGTCGGGTCCCAGCAACATGCTGAGCGTGGCAACATCGTTTTGCTCCAGAGCAGTGATAAGCGCGGTCACTGCATCCTCCGGGGAGGCGAACGCGCGCGTGTCCTGCGCGCTTGCACCTGAGGCGCACAGCCCGAACAGGACTATTGTCACGAGGGGTACCGAAATCCACTGTGTGAAGAACTTGTTCATCGCCTGTTACCCCGCTTCTGTCCGGAATTGCCTCGATTCTGCCCGGCATTACCCTTGTTCGAATGTCCCCCGCTTTTTTGCATACTGGCACGACCTCGATTGCTCGCTGCGCGCGCCGCGTTGCCGTTGTCGCGCGAACCCTTAAATGCGTTGGAACTTGATGCGGGTGCCTTCCTGGCTGCAGCTTTCGAGGTTTGCTGCGGACGCGCTGCGGGCTTCGACATCTTGCCAGCGTTCTGCTGCGCACGTGCTGCGGGTTTCACTGCATTAGCTGCCGTGTGACCCCGATCGCGCGCACCTGCAGCCTGGGAATTCAATTTCTGACGAGCAGCAGGATTAGTAGCTCCGGCGTAGGTACCTTTGGGTAGCTTGCTGGTCGCAGCGGGTCGCTGCGCGCCAACATTCGGCCTGGCGCCGGGTTCGGCTCCCGCATAGTTGCCCTGCACTTGACGATTTTTCGCCTGTTCAAGCGTCGCGGGGCGCTGGGCGTTTTGCGCTCGCTGGTTCAATTGGGCAAGCTCTGGCCTGTTCGGGCGCGCTGCACTGATCGGACTGTTAGCATTTTTCCGATAGTTATTCTTGCCACCCTCAAACGTATTGAAGTAATCCTTGCCGTCCGCGTTCACATAGATATTGTTGTTGTTGAACCCGTGCTGGTAGTTGGGCGGCCTGTTGTAGCCATTCGCAGGTCGAAAGCCGTTGCCATACCGCGGATAATAGGGCGGCGGGTAGTAAGAAGATCCTCCGCCATAGCCCCAATTCGGAGAGTAGTAGTCATCGTCATCGTCATCGTCGTTAAATACCTCGTTGACCAGCATGCCGGCACCGAAGGACAGCAGACCGGTGGTTACCAACGCTGTAGTGCTGTAACCAGAGTCCACAACTGCAGTGGATGTCGTCGTCGTTGAAGTGGCAACAGGCGCAGGCGTGGTGTAGACAGCGGTGGGATTGTACTGGGGAACATAGATGACTTCGGGATTCGCAGGCTGTACCAGGATCACCTGCTGATCATTCTGCTCCGCGGTCGTCACCTTCATCTGTTCAGAGCTTTGCAGATTACCCATCTCGGCTGCTTGTTTGCGCAAGCGTTGCACCGCGTCGAGAACTCCGGGTTCGTCGGCCTGGAACGCTGCACCAAGGTCGGTGGTCCAGTCCATTTCCATGCACATCATGTCGACGACAGTGGGGAACTGTATCAGCGCGAGCATCGGCGGCGTAAAGCCAGCCGCGATGGCAGCCGCGTCCAACTCTTTGCCTTTCGTATCGGGATTCGCCACCAGCCAGTTACCAGCGTCCAGCACTTCCTGCGGATTGGTCGAACTGGCGAGCACCTGTGCGAGCACTGCATCAGGGTAGAGCGCAACCGGCGCAAGCAGGGTTTCGAGTGCCTCGGGGCTGTAGTCTTGGCCGGTCGTGCTGCTTGCTTGCGCCACTGGTGCCGGTGCGTTCTCGTCCGGCGGTGGTGTGGTCTCTGTTACTGACACTGGCACTGTGGGCGCCGCTACTGGCGCCGCGGCCGACTGCACGTTCTCAGCTGCGGACGGCTGCTTATCGTTACAGGCAAACAGCAGCATGCTCACTGTCAATGCGGTCACCGCACATACACTGCTCATTCTCGAATCTTTCATTATTTCTGTTACTCCTACCGGGCGAATCCCAAGAACCGTGCAACAACTTTTTTGTCGTTATAGTCGCACTTGTGGACCAACGGCCTGTCCATTACTCAATAATGAAGATAAACCATTATGCAGACTCACGCCACATGTTGGGCTCGCCCACTCGACCTGAATCATCTAGCGTATTGCTCTTCAAACCACGCATATCATGAAGTAGTAGACTAGTGAACAACGTGGTGCACACCCTCTGGCTTCTGCAGCCAATCCGTCAAGACGTGGCTGTCGCGTTGTCGAAATCGGTATGTTAGGCAGGGGGTACAAATAGCTAGTGAACGGATTTTGGGCGGTTTTATGCAGGATATTGGCGGTGAGGGAGGGATTTGAACCCTCGATACGTTGCCGTATACACACTTTCCAGGCGTGCGCCTTCGACCACTCGGCCACCTCACCATGAGGGCGCGGATCATACCACAAGACTGGGTGCTTGCCAGTCCCCGATGGGGCTAATTTCATGCCGGGCTGTGCCCAACAGTTTCCTACTGTCTGTTGAGTCGAGGCTGCGGCTGCGCGGTAGCGTCAGTACTGCGAAACGGATTGATATCCAGGCCACCGCGGCGGGTGTAGAAAGCCTGTAGATGCAGGAATTGCGGCTCACACCGTCGCATGAGGTCACAGAACATACGCTCCACACACTGCTCGTGAAACTCCTGATGCTCGCGGTAGGCGAGGATGTACTGCAACAGGGAACTGTGTTCAATCGCTGACCCGCGATAATGCAGCCACACCGTGGCCCAGTCCGGTTGCCCGGTCACCGGACACAGAGAACGCAGCAGGTGGCTGTAGAGTACTTTTTCAACTATTTTTGTGCGCTCTACCAGCAGTTGCTCCGCTTGTGGCGCACCGGGCCAGAGCTCAACGGGCACCTCATCCAGGCACTCGCCCGACAGGGCCGTTCCCGCCAGCAACGGATCACCGACACCCAACAACTGGAGCTCGACATCCGCCCCCGCCGCGCCGCTGATATCGTTGACGATGGTTGCCCGCGCCTCCTCTAACGTGGCGAAGCGGGTACTGTTCAATGAGTTCAGATACAACTTGAAGGACTTGGATTCGACGATACAACGTGAGCTGGCGGGCACTGTGAAACGGCCTATGCGAACCACCGGCTTGCCGACACTATCCAACCAAGACATTTCATAGGCATGCCACAGATCCGCGCCATAAAATGGCAGAACCATACCGATACCCAGATGCTGTCGTGCTGTTGCGCGAGGAATCGAGTGGAGAATGAAGGGCGCATATTCCTGCAGGACGGGCGTATGCTGTCCCAACAACGTGCTTTCATCCTCACCACGCTCCACCGCGCTACTGCCTCAGCCGCTTGCCGGAGTTGAGCAGGTGCATGCTGTACACAAACGCCACCGTGGTGAAGAGTGAGATCATACCGAAAGCGAGGGGGAGGCTCACATCGGATACTCCGAGTACCCCATAGCGGAACGCATTCACCACATAGACCAGCGGGTTGACTTTGGAGACGGCGGCCCAGAAGGGAGACAGCAAATCCATGGAGTAAAACACCCCTCCCAAATAGATCAGCGGTGTGAGCACAAAAGTCGGAATAATCGATATATCATCGAAACTGTTGGCGAAGACCGCATTGATAAAACCCGCCAGGGCAAACAGGGTGGATGTCATGAAGACGACCACCACTACCACCAGATAGCTGTGTATTTTGAGATCAGTAAAGAACAGGGAGACTAGAGTTACCACCACCGCGACCAGCAATCCACGGGACACTCCGCCAACCACATAGCCCATCAGAATGACAACATTGGACACTGGGGAAACCAAAAGCTCCTCAATGCTGCGAGCGAATTTGGATCCATAAAAGGACGACACCACATTGGCATAGGAATTGGTCACAATGGCCATCATGATCAGGCCCGGCACAACAAACTCCATATAGGTAAAGCCGCCCATCTCCCCGATACGTGAACCGATCAACCTCCCAAAAATCACGAAGTACAATGACATGGTAATCGCCGACGGCAGCAGCGTCTGCGTCCAGATGCGCAGGTAACGTTTGATCTCTTTCCTGAGTATCGTCATAAAGGCGACATACTGTTCACGCAGGTTCATGCCGCACCTTCCACTAGATTGACGAACATTTCTTCCAGGCGATTGGCGCGATTGCGCATGCTACTGATTTGTATGCCTTGTGCGCCCAAAGCCATAAACACCTGGTTGAGATATTGTCCTTTTTGCACCTCTATCTCCAGTGTATGGTCATCCGCCCGGCGTACCGCAAAGCCCTCAATGGCGATTACAGTCGGCAGTTGTTCCACACAGTCGAGTATATAGGTCTCTCGATTCAGCTGGCGCAGCAGGTTCTTGATGGATGTATTCTCGACAATTTTTCCATCGTTGATAATGGCAATATGGCGGCACAGCGCTTCCGCCTCCTCCAGATAATGTGTAGTGAGAATAATCGTAGTGCCCTGCTCATTGATCCTGCGCAGAAAGTCCCACATGGAGCGACGCATCTCGATATCAACCCCGGCACTGGGCTCGTCCAGGATCAGCAGGCGCGGTTCATGGACGAGCGACCGGGCGATCATCAAACGGCGCTTCATGCCGCCAGACAACATCCGCGCGGGAATATGGCGCTGCTCCCATAGTCCAAGTTCACGCAGGTACTTTTCAGCCCTGACCCTTGCCAAAGCGGGCGGCAGTCCGTAATAGCCGGCTTGGTTGATGACGATATTGATACCCTGTTCAAACTGGTTAAAATTGAATTCCTGTGGAACGATGCCGATATTTCTTTTGGCGGCGGGAAAATTTTTATCAATATCGATGTCAAAAACAGCAACCCTGCCAGCGGATTTGTTCACCAGAGAACAGATAATGCCAATGGTGGTCGACTTGCCGGCGCCATTGGGACCTAGCAGGGCAAAAAAATCGCCCTGCGCGACCGTCAGGCTAATACCCTTTAAGGCTTCAAAGCCGTTGTCGTACACCTTGCTCAGGTTGTCAATTGTCAGTGCTGGGATCATTGCAATGGGGACAGCTGCGTGGCCAAACGAATACCGGATTGTAACCGCATTTCCACTGGTAAACGACAGCACTTGCACACCACCCACATCATCGCGGACACCAGCGCGCAGCCTGCAATGCGCGTGAGTCGAGCGCTAAGCTGCTGAAGTTACAGTAAAATATTCAGGGTAATTTGAGACCGGCGGGACTTGACGCAATCGCCCCGTCTTCCTACAATGCGCGCCTCTCGATGGAGACCGCTGCGTCCCCTTCGTCTAGTGGCCTAGGACACTGCCCTTTCACGGCGGTAACAGGGGTTCGAACCCCCTAGGGGACGCCATTCATTGAGAGCAGACGCCGTTTATCCAGCGCCTGATCTTCGGGAATAAAGTCTGCGGGAATAGCTCAGTTGGTAGAGCGCAACCTTGCCAAGGTTGAGGTCGTCGGTTCGAACCCGATTTCCCGCTCCAGTCTTATGCCTCATCCTGCTGCAACCGGATCGACAGACTATTGATGCAATAGCGCAAACCTGTGGGCGCGGGCCCGTCCTCGAACACATGCCCCAGATGCGCGCCGCAGGCCTTGCACACCACTTCCGTGCGCCGCATACCGTGACTGCTATCCTGTATTTCCTGTATCACCTCGGTATCCGCCGGTGCAGAAAAGCTGGGCCAACCACAACCTGAGTCAAATTTGCTGTCCGACAGGAACAACCGCTCACCGCAGCAGCGACACTGGTAAACACCCTCTTTCGTACAATCCCAGTATTCACCACTAAACGGCCGCTCCGTGCCTTTTTCGCGACACACATGAAATTCCTGTGGGGTCAGCTTGTCACGCCATTTCTCGTCGTCGTGCATTGCACTGTTCTCGCCGGAATTGATTAAAACCCTAGCCTACACCCTACATGGTGCTAACGCGATAGAGCACCTGATCGTCATAGCCGGTAGTGATTGAGCGCAAGCCGCACATTGCCCGGTCGAGCGCCACATCGTTCGTGTCGACCAGCAGAGGGCGCCCCTCAAGACCTGCCATTTTGGATTTCGCAGCCACAATCCTGATATTGTCCAAACCCACAGCCCGAATCACCGCGGGAGAAAACTGCTGATTGCCGCGGCCAAAGAGGTGGCCCTGCCCACCGATTGCCGTGACCAGGATATACGCGAGGCCCGGACACTGCGCCAGCAATTGCAGCAAGCGCTCCTCGTTTGCATCCACCGCCAACAACGTGCCATCGCGCACCACATCAACGCCGAGCAAGGTATTGGGCAGATTCAGTTCCTGCATGATTGCCGCCGTGGTCGAACCTGGGCCAATGAGGTAGGTGTGTCCCGGCTCCATAAGTTGAACCTGCCAAGCGGCAATATCGGCGGCCGCCAACTGCGGATCCTCTCGCCCACCGACTTTAGTGTGTTGCAAATACTGTCCCGCGCTGGGCACTAGCAGCTCACCATAGAAACGACTGCGTACCACACCCTGGCGAAAAGCGTCTTCATCAATGTCACGGACCTGCTGCGCCTTCACCTCCACCAGGGCGCCAGCTACCAGTTGCCGCACTACTTCACCAGCGGCTTCCGGGGACACCGCGAACACGCCGGAGTGCATTTTAACTCCCGCCGGAATACCGAGCACAGGACAACGTGTACCCACGACATCATAGATGTCGCGAGCGGTACCGTCGCCCCCGGCAAATAGAATGAGATCTACGCCGGCTGTCACTAGCTGTGCGGCCGCCATCCGGGTATCAGAAGCTGCAGTCAGGCCCTTACCCACACTGCCCAACACTGTCGTATCGAAGTCCAGTTGCTGTAGCGCACGCTCGCCCATATCCCCGGCCCAACAGGTAAAGCGGATCGACCGGGCTGACTCATCAAGTATGCGCAGCGCACGTACCGTGCGCTCCTGCGCCCGATGCCTGTGCTCGGGCAGTAACTGTGCCAGCACATCACGTACGTGGGCACCATCACTACCCTTAAGCGCCAGACTACCCCCAAGACCCGCCAGCGGGTTGACCACCAGTCCAACATGTAAGGCCGTGGTCATGCGGGCGGCACAGTGGCAGCAAAGGTACAGCCAAGGGCTTTAACCAATGCCACTTGTCCAGGTTGCAATGTTCCACAAACCAGCGCGCCTGCCAGCTCGCGACGCTCGCGGTATAACCTGCGCAGCAGATCAAAACGGTGGCCACGTTCACTTGCGGGTTGTTCGTCCAGCACGGCCCGGCGCAGCAGTACATCATCGAGGCAGATGTCGTAGCTGCTCTGCACCAGATACCTGACTAGTCCGGCGCCGGACAACGCTTCGCCAACCGACACCACTGTGTCTGCTCCTGCGGGGCTTTGTATCGGCGGAGATGGCGAGTGCAGATGTGCTGTCAGCGCTGTGCTCAACATTCGTGTGGCCAATAGCTTGCCGTCCAGGCTGTAGCCAGCGATATGGGCAGTGCCCAGGGTCACACGCCGCAGCAGGGCAACATGCAGGTCTGGCTCGCCCTCCCAGACATCGAGCACGGTGAGGGGTCCCCGCCCTCGCTCCAGTTGTATCAGTAGCGCCGCGTTGTCTATTACCGCTCCACGGCTGGCATTGATGAGCAGAGCATCCGGGCGCAGCCGCTGTAGTTGGGCAACACCAAGCAAGTGATAACTCGGCCAGGGTTGTACCGTAGTCATTTCCGCATGTAGGGTAACAACATCGCAGTCGAGGATGTGGTCGAGATCGACAGCGTTAGTGATCGCTGTCTGGTCCAGCCAGGGGTCGTAAATGCGGTAACGGATACCCAGCGCCGCACAGCGCGCCGCTACCGCCTTGCCGATAAGGCCATACCCGACAATGCCGATCACGCCGCCCGCCAGCAACTGCTCCAGTTTGTCCCCGACGGCAGCAATCGCTGCCAGCACATACTCGACCACTGAGTTGGCGTTGGCACCTGGCGCATAGGCAAAGGCAATGCCGTGCTGGTGCAAATAGTCCCGATCGATATGGTCAATACCACTGGTCGCGGTGCCCACAAACTTGACCGGGCTACCAGCAAGCAGCCCTGCATCCACGCGAGTGACTGACCGGACCAACAAAACATCTACCCCCGTCAATTGCTCTGGCTGGAGAGTTCGACCATTCACGCGCTGCACGCGCCCGAGTGCACCCAGGAAATGTTCTACTGCAGGAATATTCTCATCGGCCAGAATAGTCAGACTCACTTTATCGGCCGCTCCCCGGTGCAACACATCACGCCAGCTCTGCCAGACTGAAGTCCAGTTGCGCAGCCGCAGTAGCCGTGCCAAATTCGCGGCGCAAGGCTGCATAGAAAACACCGGCCCTGACCGGTAAAGCCTCTTTCTTCCAGTCCAGCGCCTGTGCCAGCACTGCGCGTCGAAAGGCCGCAGTGTCGAGCAGCCCCGCGCTGGCCAGATCCAGGTTATCCGCACTCACTTGAAAACGATAGGCACAGGCGCGGGAGAAAAACCACTCCAGAGACTGCGGTTTACACTCTACTGCTTCAAACTGACGTTGCTCATTAGCGCTGCGATCACCCGGGTTATACCAATAGCCAAAATCACGCTGTTGCCTGCGCTGTGCTCCTGCAATACACCAGTGCGCAACTTCATGCAATGCGCTGGCAAAGTAATCACCCCGGTAATACAGGACATGGAAATTAGTGGGTGTCGCCGCTGGCTGGTACAGCGGTTCATCGGCGCCACCGCACAGTCGCGTATTGCAACTGTCCGCAAAGCAATCGTTAAAGACCCTCTCGACACGCGCAGCCAGAAACGGCGGCGGCGAAGGCACGGGCACGGGTACAGGCTCTGCTGCGCTCAAGAATGCGACTCGTGTTTGCGCAGCAGATAGTGATACTGGTCAGCTACCCGTTCTTGCTGCAGCAACTCATGGCCAAGAAAAGTGCAAAAACGCGGAATATCCCGCTCGGTGGATGGATCGGTTGCCAGCACCTGCACGGTCTCCCCTGCCGCCATATCGCGAATACGGTTATGCAGCAACATCACCGGCTCCGGGCAGTACAGCCCGGTGGCGTCCAGTATATGATCGGGTACTATCGACATAGGCAGATACTATCAGGTGTGCAGTAACAGTTCTGCCTGCGCGCTCGGCACCAGGTCCCACTGCTCACTATCGGCATCGTACAGAATATGAAGCTCACCCGCGCACAGCTGGCGCTGCAAGCGCTCGACCTTTTCTTGCAGAGTCATTTCCCGTTCACCATAGTCCGTCCCATCCCTGCTGGCAAAATCTTCCAGCAGGGCTTGCAGCACATCGGCCTGCAGCCGGTGGAACGGCACCGCAACAAATTGTGCCATGTTCGGGTTCTGCTCCTTCTGGTAGGGGCTATTGCGCGCTAATATACGGTCTCAGTCTGCGAATGTGGAGCGAAAATCGTGAAAACTTCCTACATCATTACCTTCATCGGTGATGACCGCCCCGGACTGGTTGAACAACTGTCCAGCGTTATAGAGCACAACGGTGGCAACTGGCACGAAAGCAGGCTCTCCCAACTCGGTGGAAAATTCGCCGGATTGATCCTCGTCTCCCTGTCAGCGGATGGCGGTCCGGCGCTGGAAGCGGACCTCAGCGCGTTAGCGGCCAGCGGTCTCAGCGTTCGCGTTACGGCAACCGGCGAAAGGACCGAACCGGTTCCGGGGCGTGACATCACTCTCACCGTACTGGGGCCTGACCGTCCGGGCATTGTGCGGGAGATCTCGCGCGCTTTGGCGCAGCGCCAGGTCAACGTGCTTGAAATGGACAGCCAGGTGACCAGTGCCCCGATGAGCGCTGAAATGCTGTTCAGCGCGCGCATCGACGCCTGGATTCCTGAAGGGGCTAACATGAATGACCTGCGGGATACTCTGGAGGAGATTGCCAACACTATGACACTGGAAATCGATCTGGAATAGGACGAGATGGCGCCGCTAGTCCTTGGTCGCTGCTACCGGTGCTGCTGGCAAGACCGGCGTCGCACACTGCACATCCATGTTCTGAGCCCGGTGGCGCAATACGTGATCCATTAGCACAATAGCTAGCATCGCCTCGGCGATGGGTGTGGCTCGAATACCGACACAGGGATCGTGTCGGCCATGGGTCACTATCTGCGTGGCCTTGCCGTTAACATCGATGGTCGCTCCCGGCAGCCGTATGCTCGAGGTGGGTTTAAGTGCGAGGCTGACAGTAATATCCTGACCACTGCTTATACCACCCAGGATGCCACCGGCGTTATTGCCGATAAACCCCTCGGGCGTCAGCAGATCCCGGTGTTCACTGCCGTACTGCTCGACAGCGGAAAATCCTGCGCCGATTTCCACGCCCTTGACGGCATTGATGCCCATCATGGCACTGGCGATATCAGCGTCAAGACGATCAAAGACCGGCTCGCCTAATCCGGGCATGACGCCACTGGCAACCACATTAATGCGGGCGCCGATGGAATCACCGCTCTTGATGAGGGCCGCCATAAATGCCTCCATATCTGCTATTTTATCCGGGTCAGGACAAAAGAAAGGATTGTTATCCACCACATCCCAATCCACCCGTTGCGCCATGATCGGACCCAACTGTGCCAGGTATCCACGAATCTGTATGCCGTAGCGCCAGGACAGGAACTTCTTCGCGATGGCGCCAGCGGCGACTCGCGTTGCCGTCTCCCGCGCAGAAGAGCGACCGCCCCCGCGGTAATCCCGAAAACCGTACTTTTGGTTGTAGGTATAGTCCGCGTGGGCCGGACGAAAACGGTCCTTGATGTCTGAATAATCCTTGGAGCGCTGGTCGGTATTTTCGATAATCAGACCAATGGGCGTTCCGGTAGTCACGCCCTCAAACACGCCAGACAGAATACGCACTTCATCATCTTCCCGGCGCTGCGTGGTAAACCGGGAGGTACCGGGTTTCCGCCGGTCCAGATCGTGCTGCATATCGGCGACGTCCAGTGCCAGACCTGGCGGACATCCGTCTACAATGCAGCCCAGTGCCGGACCGTGGCTCTCTCCGAAGCTGGTCACCGTGAATAGTTTGCCGATTGAATTACCCGCCATAGCTTCCCCGTGCGCCCACGTCTGATCGTATCAAAAGCGCATATTATAGGCCTATTGATGCCAATTTGTTCTGTATTCCTGCAGCTCCGGCGCCGTAAGAGTGAACACTCCTTCCCCGCCGTGTTCAAACTCTACCCAGGTAAAGGGTACCGTCGGATAAGCATCCTCCAGCGTGGTCCAACTGTTGCCGACCTCGACGATCAGTAGGCCGCTGTCACGCAGAAATGCTCCCGCCGAACACAATATGCGACGCGTTATATCCAAACCATCAGCACCGCAGCCAAGTGCGCGTTCCGGTTCATGGTGAAATTCTGCAGGCATGGCCGCGAGATCTGCGGCGTCAACGTACGGTGGGTTACTCAAAATCAGATCATAGCTAACGTCAGCCAGAGCCTCGAATACATCAGATTCGATGATAGTGACCCGGTCATCAAGACCGAGGAATTGCGCATTCTCCCGCGCCAGGGCCAGTGCCGCGCTGTCGATATCCAACAGGTCTACATGGGCGTCGGGGAAGTAGTGGGCAACCGCCAGACCGATACATCCGCCTCCACAGCATAAATCCAGGATACGGGTTGGGCCAGGGCCGCTGTACCAGGGCTGAAATCCGTTCAGGATGAGTTCAGCAATTGGAGAGCGGGGAATGATGGCGCGCTGGTCACAGCGAAACTCTAGCCCCGCGAACCAGGCTCGGCCCAACAAATAGGGTAGAGGCAAATGCTCATTGATACGGCGGTGCAACAGCTCCTGCAGACGCACCGCTGCCTTATCGTCCAGCCGTTGGGGCAGCACACCGGCGTCGGAATCAAGCGGCAATGCGGCGCTGGCGAGTACCATTTGCGCGGCCTCATCCCACGCATTATCGGTCCCGTGACCAAAGGACACGTCACTCTTTTCCATGGCGTCACTGCAGTACTGCAGAGCTTGGCCTAGTGTTTGGGGGTGCTCGCTGAAAAATTTACTGGGACTCATTGCAGGAGTGTAACCGATTCTTCGCTGGCAGTTACAGCACCAGTGCGGCTCGTTGGCCGATGCGGGCCGATTGCCTTGCCGGCAGCGGATTGTTATTATCAAAGCCCCGCTGACCGCTGCGTACATATCGTTCTGGAGTCGCTCTTTTGCAAGATCACTGGGCAAAAATCATTGAGTCAATAGGCGAAGACATCTCCCGGCCAGGACTATTGGACACGCCCAAGCGGGCCGCCAAGGCGTTTGAGTTTCTGACCCAGGGCTACGCTCAGTCGGTCGATGACGTCGTCAATGACGCCCTCTTCCCGTCCGACTCTCGCGACATGATTCTAGTGCAGGATATAGAGCTATACTCGCTGTGCGAACACCACCTACTACCTTTTATTGGCAAGTGCCACGTGGCCTACATTCCTACCGGCAAGGTGCTCGGGCTATCCAAGGTGGCGCGCATTGTCGATGTATTCGCGCGGCGCCTGCAGATACAGGAGTCGCTGACATCGCAGATCGCCCAAACCATTATGGCGGTGACCCACGCCGAGGGAGTGGGAGTGATTATTGAGGCCCAGCATATGTGCATGATGATGCGCGGCGTGCAGAAACAAAACTCCCTAATGAAAACATCGGCGATGCTGGGCACCTTTCGCAGCGAGCAAAAGACCCGCGAGGAGTTTCTCGCACTGTTGCAAATGTAACAATGTCGTCCAATCGGCCACACTCAAGCACTAGTTCTCGATGCGCAATAATTCCACATGCAGGTACTGCCGGTCTTCGGTACGTGCAGCGCTGTACGCAATGAGGCGATAGTTGGATTCGCCTTGCAGCAGCGCATATACCCGATAGCGCTGCAAATCCTCCCGGCCATGCAATACTCGCTCTTGGAACACACGATTGGCCCACTGCGCGCCCGGACCGCAGGCCCGCCCCTGACAGGCGAACAGCAAACTGGCGTCCTCGACTTGCACTATTGGGTCCAGCAACGTCTCCATCACCTGGGCCGCTTTGAAGCCGTCAACAATCTGCCACGTATAACGCAGCAGGGTTCCGCTGAGTCGCTCACTGCGTTTAAAACGCCATTCCCCCCGCACTTTCTGCATGGCTCCCAGTCCGATCTCGTGATCAAGCACCTTTTGCTCCGAGAAGGCCATCTGCCGGACATGTGGATAGGCTTCCAGCTGTTGCAAGAGCGCCTCTGGCGCTGGTGCGGCGCCATTAGCGAGGCTGCACGGCAATGCCAGCAGTGCCACTAACCAGACGAGGAAGTTCCTGACGAGGCTACGGGGCATCATGCGGATTCACGTTCTTCTATTCCCGCCATAAAGTATTGCAGGCGTCGCGCGACCGCACTGACGCAGCATTCCATATGAAAATGGTGTCCTCCTTCTACCAGATGCACGGTCAGTCCTTCGATGGAATGTTGCGCAAACTCCAGCATCTGCGGCACTTGAGTGGACGTGGCACGGGACAGCATCAGCAAAGTGGGCATGCTAAGCGCATTCAATACCGCCAGACTCTGGCCCTGGGTCAGTTTCACTGCCGAGGCGCCGCGCAACCTTGGGTCAGTAGTCCAGGTAACACCAGATGGACAATCGCACAGATTCCGCTCAACTAATAGCCTGATAGCGGCGGCAGATAAACCACGATCCGGAGTGGACGCTACCGCGGCTTCGACACTGGCAAAAATTCGATTGGCGCGGGTTTGCAGACTCGCCTTGTCATGCATAGCCCTGCGCATCTGCAGTGGGAATTCCTGCGCGGCGACCGCCTCCGGCGAGACCCCATCCAGCAACATCAGGTGGCGCACGCGCTCCGGGAAGGTGCTGGCAAATAACGTCGCAATAATGGCGCCACGCGAATGTCCCACAAGATCAAAGGTCTCCCAGCCTAGTGCATCAAGCACCCCCAGAACTTCCGGCAAATCATCCCAAATCTGGTAGCTGGCATCCGCCGAGCGACGAGCGCTGCGGCCATGTCCGGTCAAGTCTATGGCGACCACATGGTAGCCTGTTAGCAACGGGGCCAAATACGCAAAGCTGGCGGCGTTATCCAGCCAGCCATGCAACGCCAGCAGTGGTTTTTCCCCAGGTTCGCCCCAGGACAAACCCGCCAGTTGCAGCTCGTTGACCTCCCATTGCAATGGTGCGGCCGGTCGCTGCCCATCCCTGGCCATTACGCGCCCGCCTCGTATTGCGGTGGCAATGCCCAGAACAGTAATTGACCACACGCTGGCTCGAGGTGCTCCAGCGACAGGGTTACCAGTCCACCCGGGGGGAGAAACGGCACATCGTGTCCCGCTCCGAGGTAGTAATCCACCAGTCGCGACACCAGGGGCTGATGTGAGATCAGTAGCACATGTTCGTTTTGAACGTCGGCATCGATAAGAGAGATTTCCATATTGACAGCAGCCACTTCGCCGCCCGGCTGCAAAGCCGCAATCGATGTCATCGTAGCGTGAGTAAACGCGGCGGAAACAAGCTCCGCCGTCTGGACGGTTCGTACCAAGGGGCTGTGAAGTATCGTGTGGGGTGACGGGATGTTCCTGGCCGAACACGCTTCGTGAAAGCGGTGACTGCCAAATCCCACATCGTCACGACCGGACTCTGTCAACTCACGCAGGCGATCATTCACCCCTTCTTCAGCTTCGCCATGTCTCCATATGGTCAACATCATCGTAGTACGAATTCCACATCCATAGCCTACTGTTGAGACATCATATCATTGAATACTGCTGCGCCCGGCACGCCCCAGTTCCACCAATAGTGTATTCAGTCTGGACACATAAGCGGCCGGATCATCCAACTGGCCACCCTCCGCAAGAGTCGCCTGGTCAAAAATAACATGGGCCAGGTTCTCGAAACGATCTTCGTCGGATTCCTCATCGAGCATCACCGCCAGCGGGTGCGAGGGATTGATTTCCAGTATCGGTTTACTTTCAGGCAGCGCCTGCCCTGCGGCCTCCATGATGCGGCGCATCTGGGAGCCCATGTCATAGTCACCCACGACCAGGCAAGCCACTGAATCAGTGAGACGGGCAGTCGCTCGCACTTCACTCACCTTTTCGTCCAATGCCTTGGCGATACGCGTTACCAGTGACTCGGACTCCTTGGCCAGTTTCTCCTGCTGTTTCTTTTCCTCATCCGAAGCCCCAGCAAGATCCAATGCGCCGCGCGCCACATCCTGAAACTGCTTGCCGGCAAACTCCCGCAGGTGGTTCATCAGCCAATCATCCACACGATCCGACAGGAGCAGGACTTCAATACCCTTCTTGCGAAAGACTTCCAGATGCGGGCTCTTCTTGGCGGTATTGAAATTTTCCGCGACCACATAGTAAATTTTGTCCTGCTGCTCCTGCATACGCGATACATAGGATTCCAAGGACTGGTCCTGCACATTTGTATCGGTGTGGGTTGTGCTAAAGCGCAGCAGTTTGGCGATTTTTTCCTGGTTCGCCATGTCCTCTGCGGGACCCTCCTTAAGCACCGTCCCAAATTGCTTCCAGAAGGTGGCGTACTTATCGCCCTTTTTCTCCTTGGCCATCTTGCCCAGCATATCCAGAACGCGTTTGGTCAAGGCATTGCGCATGGCATCTACCGCAGGATCCTTTTGTAAAATCTCCCGCGATACATTGAGCGACAGGTCATTTGAATCCACCACCCCTTTGACAAACCGCAGGTACTGCGGCATGAACTGTTCCGCCTCATCCATGATAAAGGTGCGTTGCACATAGAGTTTTAGTCCCTTGGACATCTCCCTATTCCATAGATCAAAAGGCGCTTTTGCCGGGAGATAGAGCAGGCTGGTGTATTCAAGTTTGCCCTCCACTTTATTGTGGCTCCAGCTGAGTGGATCCTCGTAATCATGAGAGATGTGTTTGTAAAACGCTGTATATTCCTCATTGCTGACGTCGGTGCGGGGGCGCATCCATAGAGCGGTGGCCTCATTTACCGCTTCGAACTCCACCACTGGATTCTTGACCGGTTTCTCGCCTTCTGCCGTCATCGGTGCAGGTTTCGCCATCATCACCGGAACCGAAATATGATCTGAGTACTTTCTGATGACACTGCGCACACGCCAGTCATCGGCAAACTCCTTACTGTCCTTTTTAAGAAACAGCGTAATACTGGTCCCGCGTGATTCGCGGGCGCGAGATTCAATCGAAAACTCTGCTTCACCGTGCGATTCCCACAACACACCCTGCTCTGCGTCTTCACCGGCTTTTCGCGTATGCACTTCGACCCGATCCGCCACGATGAATCCGGAGTAAAACCCGACACCGAATTGTCCGATGAGCTGCGAGTCCTTGCGCTCATCTCCGGTAAGGCTTTCCAGAAATGATGCTGTACCGGACTTGGCAATCGTGCCCAGGTTATCTATCACTTCGCTGCGGTTCATACCAATGCCATTGTCACTGATGGTGATGGAATTGGCCTTTTTGTCCAGCTCCACGCGTATCGCGTAATCACTCTGGCCCTCCAGCAGTGCTTCGTTCTCCAACGAAGCAAAGCGCAGTTTGTCGATGGCATCGCTGGCGTTGGAAATCAGTTCGCGCAGGAAAATTTCCTTGTTGCTGTACAAGGAGTGGATCATCAGGTGAAGCAGCTGCTTCGCCTCGGTCTGGAAGCCCAGCGTCTCTTTTTTCACATCGGCGGTCATGGCAACCTCGTTATATAACTTGTTGATATGTGTTGGTTTGTTTACTCGCTTGGATATGGGGATGCGGGGGACTTATTTCAAGTAACGCGGGCAAGATTCGTTGCAGTGTAGCAGGCCACCCGCCCGTTGGTGTGGGCGTGCCACGCTTGTACACAAACCACATTCACCGCGCAGCACGCCCACACCAACGACCTCCTACTCGCACAAACCCAGAAATCCGACTAACACAGGATAGTGTCTCCTTGGGGGGTAGTAGCCTGAGAGGGAATGAGCTCTTTGACCGAACTGGCTACTACCCCCCAAGGGGACGCGTGGCAGAGTAAAATTTCGATATAAAAAAGGCCCATCGTCCGATGAGCCCTTCTAATCAAGCACGCTGATAAAGCATTACCAGCCTGTAACCTCCGCCAAAGCAGACCCAATGTCGGCCAGGCTGCGCACAGTCTTGACTCCGGCATCTTCCAGCGCGGCAAACTTTTCGTCAGCCGTGCCCTTGCCACCGGAGATAATCGCGCCCGCGTGACCCATACGCTTGCCCTTGGGCGCCGTGACACCGGCAATGTAAGACACCACCGGCTTGGTCACATGGGCCTTGATATAGGCCGCCGCTTCTTCTTCGGCAGTCCCGCCGATCTCGCCAATCATCACGATTGCCTCGGTCGCGGGATCGTCCTGGAACAGCTTCAGGATATCGATGAAGTTGGAACCCGGAATCGGATCGCCGCCGATACCGACACAGGTGGACTGGCCAAAGCCAGCATCTGTGGTCTGCTTCACGGCTTCATACGTCAGGGTGCCAGAGCGCGATACGATGCCGACCTTGCCCGGCAGGTGAATATGGCCCGGCATAATGCCGATCTTGCACTCTCCAGGGGTGATCACGCCCGGGCAATTCGGACCAATCAGGCGCACGCCCAGCTGATCACATGTCACCTTGACCTCGAGCATATCGAGGGTGGGTATACCTTCCGTAATGCACACGATCAGCTTGATACCGCTATTGGCCGCCTCGAGTATGGAGTCCTTGCAAAAAGGCGCTGGCACATAGATCACCGATGCCTCTGCGCCGGTCGCGGCTACTGCGTCGGCCACGGTGTTGAATACCGGCAGCCCCAGATGTTCCTGACCGCCTTTGCCTGGAGTGACACCGCCAACCATCTTGGTGCCGTAGGCAATGGCCTGTTCGGAGTGAAAAGTGCCCTGGGATCCGGTGAAACCCTGACAGATGACTTTGGTGCTCTTGTTGATAAGGATACTCATTTTGCGGCTCCTCCCGCTGCTTTGACTGCCTGCTGGGCAGCATCCGTAAGACTGGTGGCGGCAATAATATTCAGACCACTATCAGCCAACACTTTTTGTCCCAACTCCGCGTTGTTGCCTTCCAGACGCACAATCACGGGAACTGCGACACCGATTTCTTCCACTGCACCGATGACGCCCTCTGCTATGAGGTCACAGCGCACGATGCCACCGAAGATATTGATTAGCACCGCTTTCACCTTGTCGTCGGACAGAATAATCTTGAACGCCTCCGACACGCGTTCTTTGGTAGCACCGCCGCCCACGTCAAGGAAGTTGGCCGGAAAACCGCCGTGCAGGGCCACGATATCCATGGTTCCCATTGCCAAACCGGCACCATTGACCATACAGCCGATGTTCCCGTCGAGAGCCACATAGTTCAGCTCCCACTGGGCCGCATGAACTTCACGCTCGTCTTCCTGACTCGGGTCATGCATCGCACGCAGCGCAGGTTGCCGGTACAGGGCATTGCTGTCCACTCCGATCTTGGCATCCAGGCAGTGCAGATTCCCCTGTTGGGTGATCACCAGCGGATTGACCTCAATCAGCGCGAGGTCCTTGTCGATGAACAGCTGTCCCAGGCCCATAAAGATTTTCACAAACTGCTTGATCTGGTCACCTGACAGGCCCAGCTTGAAGGCCAGTTCACGACCCTGGTAGGGCTGGGGACCGACCAAGGGATCAATGATAGCGCGCAAAATCTTCTCGGGCGTTTCTTCTGCCACTTTCTCGATCTCAACTCCACCTTCAGTCGAGGCCATGAATACGATGCGGCGTGAAGCGCGATCCACTACTGCCCCAAGATACAGTTCCTCGGCGATGTCGGTACACGTTTCTACCAGTATTTTGGTTACCGGCTGCCCGTTTTCATCGGTCTGATAGGTTACCAGTCTCTTGCCCAACCACTGCCTGGCAAATGCTTCAATTTCAGCTTTGCTCTTGACCAGTTTGACGCCACCGGCCTTGCCTCTTCCGCCTGCATGTACCTGGGCTTTGACTACCCACATATCTCCGCCAATCTTATCTGCAGCGGCAGCTGCGTCCTCCGGGGTGTCCACAGCAAACCCCTTGGACACCGGCAAACCATATTCGGCAAACAGCTGCTTGCCCTGATACTCATGAAGGTTCATGTTAAATCCTGTTGTCAATTCCTAACTGTCAATGATTAAGGCTATTTGGCAACTACAGCAACACCAAATGCGCCAATGAAATCCGTGCACGTCGGCAAACTATTTTATTGTGCGCGCCCGGATGAACTACTCTAACGCTTCTTACGATTGGCAATGTGGATAGCATGACCATCCACCGCTAATGCTGCCTCATGCACCGCCTCGGACAAGGTTGGATGGGCGAATACGGTCAGCGCCAGGTCCTCGGCGCTTGATCCGAATTCCATGGCAATAACAACTTGCTGGACCAGATCTGCCGCCGAGGGACCCACGATATGGCACCCCAGAATACGGTCGGTCTCTGCATCGGCAATCAGTTTCACCATGCCATCCGCATCGTCGGCCGCAAGTGCCCTGCCACTCGCCGCAAAGGGGAACACCCCAGTCTTGTACTCGATGCCATCCGCTTTCAGTTCCTGCTCGGTTTTGCCCACGGCAGCGATCTCCGGATGGGTATATATAACGGAGGGAATACAGTCATAATTCATCTGGGCCTGCGTACCAGCAATCCGTTCGACGACCATGATGCCCTCTTCCGAGCCTTTGTGCGCCAGCATGGGGCCGCGCACTATATCACCTACGGCATACACATGGGGCGCTTCTGTTTCACAATTATCGTTGACGTAAATGTAGCCGCGCTCGTCCAGGGTGACGCCACTGTCAGATGCGAATAGACCTTCGGACCGGGGCCTGCGCCCCACTGCCACGATCAATCGGTCAAAGCGCTCTGTGTGTTCGCCGTCAGCACTGGAATAGGTCACATCCACACCGCCATTCTTGACGTCAGCCTTCGTAACCCTGGCTCCGAGTCGGATATCCAGACCCTGAGCTTTGAAAATCTTGCCCGCCTCCTTAGCGATCTGCACGTCCATTAGCGGCAAGAACTCGTCCAACGCTTCCAGCATTACGACCTCTGATCCTAGTCGGCGCCACACACTGCCCAACTCCAGGCCGATTACGCCGGCACCAATGACGCCCAGTCGATGGGGCACTTCAGTCAATGTGAGCGCACCGGTAGAGTCGATAATATAGGTGTTGTCTACAGGCGCGGGGGGAATATTGACGGGTACTGAGCCGGCGGCGATGATGACATTCCCCGCCTCCAATACCTGCACATTGCCCTGGTGATCTGTCACTTCAACTTTCGCCCCGACCAGGACCCTGGCCTTACCCGAGAGGGCGGTGACTCCATTGTGTTTGAACAGGCCGGCGATACCGCCTGTCAATTGCAGGACAATCTTGTCCTTTCGCGCCAACATCGCTGGCACATTAATCTGCGCATCTTTTACCGATATACCGTGAACCGCCAAACCATCGCGGGCCTCGGCAAATTTTTGACTGCTATCGAGTAAAGCCTTGGACGGGATACACCCGACATTGAGGCAGGTGCCACCCAGCTGAACATTGTCTGCACCGTCCAGCCACTGCTCAATGCAAACCGTCTTAAGACCGAGTTGCGCCGCCTTGATAGCAGCTACATAACCGGCGGGACCCGATCCAATTACCACTACATCATATTTGTCAGACATCATCATTCCCAGTAAAAGTCATTTTAGTAAAGGAGGGGCGCTGACCAGAATTCCAACATACCCCAAATGGTCAGGCTCTACAGCTGCAGGAGAATGCGCGCAGGATCTTCGATCAGGTCCTTAATCGCTACCAGAAACTGTACCGCAGTCTTGCCGTCAATGAGGCGGTGATCATAGGTCAGTGCCAAATACATCATGGGTAGAATCACCACCTCGCCAGCCACCGCCATGGGTCGATCCTGGATCTTGTGCATACCCAAAATCCCCGTCTGCGGAGGATTGAGAATAGGTGTAGAGAGCAGAGAGCCGAACACGCCACCATTGGTCACGGTGAAGGTGCCACCGGTCATGTCTTCTATCGTTAACTTATTGTCTCTGGCGCGCTGCCCCATATCCCTGATGGCCGCCTCGACATCCGCCAGGCTCATGAAATCCGCGTCGCGCATAACGGGCACCACGAGGCCACCCTCAGTTGACACCGCCACGCCGATATCCTGGTAGCCGTGGTAAACGACATCGTTGCCATCGATGGAAGCATTGACTGCGGGAAATCGCTTCAGTGCTTCACAAGCCGCCTTGACAAAAAATCCCATGAATCCCAGTCGGGTGCCGTTATGCATTTTTTCAAACTGGTCCTTGTACTTTTCGCGCAGGGCCATGACGGGTGCCATGTTCACCTCATTAAAGGTGCTTAGCATGGCCGTTTCGTGGGTGGCGGTGAGCAGTCGCTCAGCAATTTTGGCACGCATGCGGGTCATGGGAACACGCCTCTCCACCCGCTCACTGGAGGGACCAACCGGCGTTCGCGGCCCAGTAGCGTCTGCGACCGGAGACACCACCGCGACTAGGGTTGGTGCTGCATCGCGCGCATTCATAAAGCTGAGAATATCTTCCTTGCTGATACGCCCATTTTTACCACTACCGGTAATCGCGTTGATATCCAGTTTGTGCTTCTCAACTAATTGCCTGGCGGCAGGCCCCAACAGATCTGCCGTCGCGATGTCCTCAACAGAATGCGGTACCGCACCCGGGGCGGCCTTCGCTGATGGTGGTACGGCAGCGCTGCGCGCCTGATCGAGGGTCGCCAGCAATTGCTCACTCTGCACGGTATCCCCCTTCCGGGCATGAATTTTGGTGATAACACCATCTGCAGGCGCCACCACCTCCAATACCACCTTGTCCGTTTCTATCTCGACAATCAGTTCATCTCGAGACACCGCCTCGCCTTCCGCTTTGTGCCAGGCAGCCACTTCCCCATCAGCGATGGATTCGGGAAAGGCTGGTGCCTTTATTTCAATACTCATCTGGATTCCTTCAAGAAATGCTTGTTGCCGCTAATAACCCCAAGGCATTTCACCGAGGGCTTCATCAATAAATTTTTGCATCTGCTCGATGTGTAGCGCCATATATCCCGCGGCGGGCGCTGCGGACGAATCGCGACCGACATAACGCAGGTACATATCCACTTTGTGACGCTGGATCACGCGCCGCATATGGTGCTGGCTGCCATACCATGCCCCCTGATTCATGGGACACTCCTGACACCATACAGCATCCACGATATTGGGGTAGCGGCTCAGTATTTCCTGGAGTTCAGTCTCGGGAAAAGGATACAGCTGCTCCAATCGCAGAATCGCGATATGCTCCAGACCTCGCTCACGGCGCACGGCACGCAGGTCGTAAAAAACCTTGCCGCTACACATAATAACGCGCTGCACCTTTGACTTGTCCAGATCATCTGTTTCATCCAGGACATTGTAAAAGCGGCCCTCGGCAAGCTCTTCTATCGTAGAGGTGGCTTCCTTGTGCCGCAGCAAACTTTTAGGCGACATCACCACCAATGGCTTGCGCAGGGGACGGATGGCCTGACGCCTGAGCAAGTGGAATATCTGGGCTGGCGTAGTGGGGACACAGACCTGAATATTGTGCTCCGCGGACAATTGCAAAAACCGCTCGAGTCGTGCTGACGAGTGCTCTGGTCCCTGCCCTTCATACCCGTGCGGAAGCAGCATCGTCAAACCGCACAAGCGCGACCATTTATGCTCGCCGCTGGTAATAAACTGATCAATGACCACCTGAGCACCATTGGCGAAGTCGCCAAACTGGGCCTCCCAGATGACCAGGCCCTGGGGCAACGTCGTGGAATATCCGTACTCAAAGGCGAGTACCGCTTCCTCGGACAGCAGGGAGTCGTAGATGCCGAACTTGGCCTGCTTATCCGAG
>JANNXP010000012.1:0-18756 GCA_031409615.1 Haliea sp.
TCAGGCCGTAGCCTTGGTACACTTGGCCGTAGCGTCTGATCTGGCCGGCTTGCATGGGAATGTCAGCGGTTTTCGAGTGACGACTGGAAACCTTTTTGCGGTGCAGCGTATCGCTGTGGAGGTTCAGGACATCCTGCCGCCTGGCTTTTACAGCACCAATTGGATGATGACGCATGGCAACCTGTATTCAGCGATACAGTTGTCCCGGGACCTGATTTCCATACTGCTCTTTTCAATCATAGCGGTGGCGGCGTTCAATGTTGTGTCGTCGCTGGTTTTGGTCGTCCTGGATAAACAGGGCAATATCGCAATTCTGCGCACATTGGGGGCGACCGGGGCGGATATCGCCTGGGTTTTTGTGCTACAGGGCGGCATGATTGGGCTGGTCGGTGTGGTCCTGGGCAGTGTCTTGGGGGCTCTGGGTAGCCTGGCTGTGCCTGGCCTGGTTAGCGCTCTGGAGCGCCTGCTAGGCATGCAGTTCCTCAACACGGACGTGTACCCTGTATCATTTCTGCCCGTAGACCTGTTGGCCAAAGATGTTATTACGGTGGGCGGAATCGCCCTGAGCATGTGTGTGATTGCCGCCATTTACCCTGCAAGGCGGGCAGCCAAAATGGCCCCGGCCATGATCCTCAATCAGGATCGTTGAGCGATCGCTTCGTGCGTTTACGCTTGCGCGCGTGCCATTGGCGTGCAACACGCCAGCGCCACAACAGATTGACGATCAAGTACCCCAGAGACCCGAAAAATAGACCGCAAATCAGGCAGCCCAGAAGAAAGGGTTGCCATACCGCGCCCAGGCTATTTTGGAGCCATTGGGCGCTGATTTCAAATTCCATGTCGGCGACCGGCACATCTATGATCAGCGCGCCGATCTTGTAGGCCATGTAGAACAAGGGCGGCATGGTTACCGGGTTGGTGAGGAACACCAAGCCGACCGACAAGGGCAGATTGCAGCGCAGTAACACTGCCAGGATCGCCGCCATAAGTGCCTGTCCGGGTGTCGGGATAAACGCCACGAATAGACCGACGAAGAAAGCCATGGACGCCGAATAGCGGTTGATGTGCCAAAGATTACCGTCGTAGATCCAGTCTCCAAGCACCTGCAGCGCTTTTATGTTCCGAATCCTGGCATGGCTTGGGACAATCTTTTGGAGGAATTTTTTTGGCATGTGCAGGTTGGTCGAATGTGACCTGTTATTCCGTGGACGTATGTGTTTGACTCAATTTTAGGCACGCCCACATAGACGGTGGTGTTCTCGTCTTTCAGCGGGGGCACCGTGAGTATGCGTCATTAGCCTCGAGTTTGATACTCAAAATAGTTTCGTAGCAGTGGTTGAACGTCACAGGAACGGCCCTATGCAATCATGGATGATTGGCACGGTGTCAGGCATTGTTCTGGCTGGCACTTGGCGTGATCTGCCGCCCTGGCCCCTGACTCTGGTGTTGATTGGTGTCGGCGCGAGCGCACTGCATTGGAAGTCAGCGGTCGCGCGACTGGTCTGCGGACTGGCCTGTGGTTGTGCCCTGGGACTTATCTACGGCACGGTCTTGATGCAACACCGTCTGGACGTGGCATGCGTAGGCGTGCCGCTGATGGTCACAGGCAGGGTGTCTTCCTTACCAAGCCAAAAGTACGTGCGCGAGGATGATCGACGACAGCGCTTTGAGTTGACTGTTGGTGAGCTAACTCCGACGCAATGCGCCGGTCCTTCGAAACTCATACTGTCCTACTACGGCGAGCGTAAGATTCGTCCCGGCCAGGAGTGGCAGTTTGAGGTAAAACTCAGAAGACCCTGGGGGCTGGCGAACCCTGGCTCCTTTAATATGCAGGTGTGGTTTGCGCAGGAGGCCATCGACGCTGTGGGGACCGTCAGGGAGTCTGGTCTGACCAAAGAGGTACGCCCTACGGGCGGGGCATTCGAGCTACACCATCGTCTGCGTCAGCGGCTTAGTGAGCACATAGGCAAGCTTGAGCTAGACCGTGATGTCACCGCGATGTTGCAGGCGATGACCGTTGCCGACAATAGCGCAATTGATCCACCTCTGTGGCAATTGGGCCAGCAGTTTGGCATCAACCACTTGCTGGTGATCTCTGGTTCCCATATCGCCTTTGTCGCGGGAGTCGGGTTACTGCTGGGCGCTTTGTTCACCCGTGTTATGCCTGGGTCGGGGTCCGCAAGTGTGTGGATTCCGCCGGTATTGGGGCTGGTTTTGGCCTGTCTTTACGGTGCCCTTGCGGGCTTCTCAATTCCCGTTCAGCGGGCCCTGTGCATGCTCAGCTGTTTTGTCGTCGCAAGCTTGGCAGGGCGCAGGAGCAATGCCGTAAACAGCCTATTGCTGGCAGCAACTGCAGTGTTGCTCGTCAACCCGCTAGCAGCGCTGGGCAGTGGGTTCTGGTTATCGTTCGGTGCTGTGGTCGCGCTCTTGTGGTTGGCGCGCTGGCAACAGGGTGTCGGTACGCTGGGACGCCTGTTAAGTACCCATGGCTTCATGTCACTGGTGATGTTACCTCTGGGCGCGCTGTTTTTCGGCGGCGGCAGTGTAGTCGCCATGCTGGCAAATTTGATTATGATCCCTCTGGTCGGCTTGGTGGTGGTTCCCCTTAGTCTCCTTGCCGTTGTGTGTTTCTTGATCGGTTGGCCGGTGGCCGCGCAACTCTGGCATCTGGCGGGCTGGCCGTTACAGCAACTCCTGCCGCTGGCCTATGCTTTGGCGGACGCAAGTGGTGCATGGCTGTTTTTTCCACTGAGTGCGGGCCTACCACAGGTCCTGCTGGCTGTGCTGGCAGTCGCGCTGCTCATCTTGCCGGGTGGTGCGGCGATCAAACAGTTGGCATTGGCACTCACGCTGCCGATGCTGTTACCGCCCGTGTGGTCGGCGCGAGAATCCAACCTGGATACGCAGGTAACGGTATTGGATGTGGGGCAGGGCACTGCGGTGGTGATACGGTCAGGTGATCACACGCTGCTCTACGATACCGGCGGCGGTGACCCCCACGGTGTCAACATGGGAACAATGGCAGTGCTGCCCTACCTGCAGCAACAAGGTATAAACGCCTTGGATACTCTGGTAATCAGTCACCCGGACCTTGATCACAGTGCAGGCACTGCAGCAATTCTGGGCGCTACCACTGTTTCGCGCTTTCGCTATGGGGGAGATGGTCCGGGTGTGGGGGAGGGCCGACCGTGTAGCGCCGGCGAATCCTGGCGCTGGCCCGGCGGACAGGTTTTTCAGTTTCTCTCACCGGCACTGGAAAAACCTGACGTCAGCAATGACAGTTCCTGCGTGTTACAGGTACAACTCGGTGATTTTCGTTTGTTGCTACCTGGAGATATTGAAGATGATCGAGAGCGGACGCTGGTGCAGTATTGGGGCGATGAACTGGTCAGTGATTGGCTGCTGGCAGGCCATCACGGTAGCCGTACTTCGTCCTCTCTGGCTTTTCTCAAGCGAGCGCGACCCAGCACGGCAGTGATCAGCAGCGGCTATGCCAATCGCTACGGGCACCCGCATGCGGATGTGATGCGGCGACTTCATGACAGTGGGGCGCAACTGTTCTCCACCGCTACTGACGGCGCTCTGGAGTTCGAGGTGGCGCCCGGACAGTTGCTACAGATTAAGGCCTACAGAGTCCTTGAGCGACGTTACTGGATGTGACCCCGCTCGCGCTTCACCCTCCACCGGTGGTGTGCGTATAATGACCCCATTATTTCTCTTGAACGGGGCGTGACTGTGCTTGAACTGTTAATGGCTGGCGGCTGGGTGATGGTACCCCTGGTGCTCTGCTCCATCCTGGGTCTGGCAATTTCTATCGAACGCCTCTATACGCTTAACCTCAAAAAGATAGCTCCGCCCCACCTGCTGGCAACCGTCTGGAAGCAGCTGAAAAAGGGCGAGCTCGATGCCACCAAACTGCGCACCCTGCGACAATCTTCGCCTCTGGGCCGCATTCTCGCTGCTGGCTTAGGTAATGCCTACCACGGCCGCGAGATTATGAAGGAAAGTATCACGGATGCCGCTTCGCACGTCGTTCACGATCTTGAGCGCTATCTCAACACCCTGGGAACCATTGCTGCGGTGGCACCGTTGCTGGGATTGCTGGGCTCAGTAATCGGCATAATCGATGTGTTTGCCGAAATCATGGTTCAGGGCTCAGGGAACGCGAGCATGCTAGCCGGCGGTATTTCACAAGCCCTGATCACTACTGCAGCAGGCCTGACGGTCGCAATTCCTGCGCTGGTGATGCACCGCTACTTCTGCGGCAAAATCGACGGTATTGTGGTGGAGCTCGAGCAGGAAACGATCAAACTGATCGATGCCTTGCACAGTGAAGAGCACACGGAAATCGCAGCGTGAAATTTCGAAGACAGCCGCGGCAGGCAGTGGAGATTAACCTGATTCCCTTCCTGGATGTCCTTATTTTCCTGCTAGTCTATTTCATGGTATCTACTACGTTTACCCGTGAGAGCCATTTGAGCATTGATTTGCCTGAGGCGCAGGGGCAACCGAAGCAAACCGTCGGGGAGCAAATCGAGATACTGGTGGACGAGTCAGGGACCTACCGCGTCAATGGCGCGGCCCTGGTGGACAACCGCATGCGCACGCTACAGGCCGCGATATACAAGATTTCCGCCGGAGACACGACTATGCCGATGGCCATCACTGCCGACGCGCAAGCCACTCATCAGAACGTGGTTCAGGCTATGGACGCAGCAGGGCAGATGGGCTTTGTGCACCTGAGCATCACCACCCGACAACCGGTGAGCCAAGCTGCTCCTGCCGGAAACAACTGAAACCCAGGATACAGGGGCCGCGGGCTCTAAAGAACATTGAAATCGACGCTGTTGTATCCCTTGTGAGACGGTGACCGACTCATTTCTACTTTCACGGAGCTCTCCATGGCGTACACAGTTGTCATACCAGCGCGCTACGGCTCGACGCGATTGCCTGGCAAACCATTGGTGGACATCCACGGCAAACCCATGATCCAAAGAGTATGGGAACAGGCAGCACTCAGTACGGCCGAGAGCGTGGTGATTGCGACAGACGATGTACGTATTTTTGACGTTGCTCAAGCATTCGGCGCGCAAGTATGCATGACGTCGCAACAGCATCCGTCAGGGTCAGATCGCTTGCAACAGGTCGCTGTAGAACTGGGCTTACCCATGGATCATATTGTCGTCAATGTACAGGGTGACGAGCCGTTGATTCCACCGCAAGTGATCAATCAGGTAGCAGCAAACCTCGGCAACCACCCGCAGGCTGGCATCGCCACTCTGTGCGAAGAAATACGCACAATCGAGGACCTGACCAGTCCAAATGTGGTCAAAGTGGTATGTGACGACCAGGGTATGGCCTTGTATTTCAGCCGTGCGCCCATCCCGTGGCCGCGCGACGCATTTATGCAGGGGCAGGGCACCATGCCGGTGACCGGAAGCTGGTTTCGCCATATAGGCATTTATGCTTACCGCACGAAATTTCTGCACCAGTTTGTGTCCTGGACACCTGCACCCCTGGAGCAATTGGAAAGCCTGGAGCAGTTACGCGCGCTTTACAATGGCGTGAGTATTCATGTCGACAATGCGCTGCAGCGTGTACCGGGCGGAGTCGATACAGAAGACGATCTGGTCCTTGTGCGTCGTTTGTTGCAGGATCAAGCCTGAACGTGGTCGCAGAAAAAATCACCTGGGGCGCTGCGCTGCGGCCATACAATACCTTGGCCATGCAGGCGCGCGCGGAGGCATTGGTCAGCGTGTCCAGCGACGACGAACTGTTGGCCGCTCTTGAGTGGGCGAGAACCCAACAATTGCCCGTCTTGGTGTTGGGCGAAGGTAGCAATGTCGTTTTCGCGGGTGACATCAATGGGCTGGTGGTGCGACAGGAAAGCCGCGGCATACACGTGCTTGAATCCGAGGCCAGTCATGTGTCCCTGCGGGTAGGGGCGGGGGAAAACTGGCATGAGTTGGTGCAGTGGACACTGAATAGAGGATATTACGGTTTGCAAAACCTGGCTCTAATCCCTGGGACTGTGGGTGCAGCGCCGATTCAAAATATAGGCGCCTACGGTGTCGAATTGCAATCAGCCCTGTTGCATGTTCATGCCAAGCGCATAGCGGACAACCAACACGTTACGCTCGACCACGCGGCTTGTGCGTTTGGCTACCGCGATAGCATTTTCAAACACGACCTCAAAGATCAGCTCGCTATAACTGCGATTGATCTACAGCTATCGCTACGCCCCGACGTGACAATCACCTATCCTGCTCTGGCGAACTTTTTCCAGGAAAATCCAGTTATCCAGCCGACACCGCAAACGGTATTCGACGCGGTAGTACGTATTCGCCGCAGCAAACTACCCGATCCCACAAGGGAGCCCAATGCCGGCAGCTTTTTCAAAAATCCAGTGGTTGAAGAACAGATCGCCAAAAAACTACGTCACAAATATCCCGAGATCCCTAATTATTCGCAGCTGGACGGCAGCCAAAAGCTGTCTGCCGCATGGTTGATTGATCACTGTGGCTGGAAAGGATTTCGGCGTGATAATCTGGGCGTTCACTGGCAGCATGCCCTGGTGCTAGTGAATTATGGCAATAACTGTGGCCAGCAGCTGCTGACCCTGGCTAACGATATCGCAGCGTCTGTGTATGGCAAGTTCGGCGTGCATCTGGAGATCGAGCCTGCGGTATATGGTGCGCAATAATGAGTGTATTTGACCATAGGGCGTTCCTGGCAACACTCACGACACGACCCGGCGTGTACCAGATGTACGACCGTCGCGGAGAATTGCTGTACGTCGGCAAAGCTAAAAACCTGAGGAATCGCGTCGGAAGCTATTTTCGAGCTACGGGCCTGACGGAGAAGACCATGGCTCTCGTCGCGCGAATTGACGACATACAGGTGACGGTTACGTCCACTGAGGTTGATGCGCTTCTGTTGGAGCATAACCTGATCAAGACACAGCAGCCTGCCTACAACATTTTGCTGCGTGACGATAAGTCTTACCCTTACATATTTCTCTCCAGCGAAGACAGGTTTCCGAGAATTGCCCTGGTTCGGGGAGCCAAGCGGCTCAAAGGAAAGTATTTCGGACCCTACCCTAGCGCGGGGGCAGCTCGCGACTCGATGCACTTCCTACAAAAGGTGTTTAAAGTGCGCCAGTGCGAGGATAGCTTTTTCAACAATCGTTCGCGACCCTGTTTGCAATACCAGATAGATCGTTGCAGTGGGCCCTGTGTCAACCTGGTGAGTGAGGAGGACTACGCAAAGCAGGTGGACAGTACCAGTCTTTTTTTGCGCGGCAAATCCCAGCAGCTCATGGAACGGCTCGCGGATGACATGGAAAAGGCGGCAGCGCAGCTGGCCTATGAAACAGCGGCAATGCATCGCGATCAGATCGCCCAGTTACAGCATGTTCAGGCGCATCAGGGAATCGAAGGTGTTAACGGGGACCTTGATATTCTTGCGGCCACCACCTCACAGGGGCGTGCCTGCGTGCAAGTGCTGTTTGTACGTGGGGCTCGAGTATTGGGTAGCAAAACATATTATCCGTCACTTAAGCTGCAGGAGAGTCCTGCACAGGTTCTGGCGGCATTTATTCCACAGTATTATCTAGACGCTACCAGAGAAATTCCTGCAGAAATTATTGTCAATGCGGCGCCAGACGGTGCGGACGTATTGACTAAGGTGCTGTCTGTGCAGGCGCAACGTTCCGTCAAGTTGCGCAGTCGAGTGCGGGACGCCAGAGCTCAGTGGCTAAAACTGGCGCAGCAGACGGCCGAAACCAGCCTTGGCGCGCATCTGGCTGGACGGCAGACCTTGCTGGGTCGCCTGCAGGCACTCCAGAATTTACTGGGACTTCCGGAATTACCCGAACGACTGGAGTGCTTTGACATTAGCCACAGTTCAGGAGAGGCAACGGTAGCGTCCTGTGTTGTCTTTGATCAGCACGGTCCACGCAAATCCGACTATCGCAGATTCAATATCGATGGGATCGTTCCCGGGGATGACTATGCAGCGATGCACCAGGCACTTGAGCGTCGCTACAAGCGCTTGAAAGCCGCCGACGCCACCATGCCGGATATACTGTTCATCGACGGCGGTAAGGGCCAGGTGGCCCAGGCGATGGCGGTACTGGAGACCTTGCAGGTGTATGGAATTGAAGTCTTTGGCGTAGCTAAAGGCGCCACACGCAAAGCCGGATTTGAAACTCTGATACATGGGGCCACTGGAAAACAAAGTCAGTTGCCCCCTGACCACGGGGCACTACATCTTATTCAGCAAATCCGCGATGAGGCGCACCGTTTTGCTATTACCGGTCACCGCGGTCGTCGTGACAAGATCCGCCAGCGCTCTGCGCTAGAAGACATACCTGGCGTGGGAAGTAAACGCAGGCGCGTACTGCTGCGCCATTTTGGCAGCGCACAGGGCGTGACAAACGCTAATGTCGAAGAGTTGAAGAAGATTTCTGGTATTAACGCCGCCATCGCCCAGCGGATATACGATCATCTACATGACGGCAAATAGTCCTCAACCGCCACCATGCTAGCTAGAATAACATTGGCAGATAACAGGCACGTTACAAGGCGAACCACTTAGCCTTAGCGACTCAACCATCGCATGATGTCGCTTCTCCTTAGCCGCACAATGGGTCCACACCTGCAAAAACGGCTGGAGATTCTCGGATACCGAGCCAAAGCCGGCCAGGGAGAGTGGGCTCGTCTCAGAGGTGACAGGACGTCCGTTTCGTTCGATGACCTCTGCGGTCTCTAGATTCCATATGGATTTATCAAAGGCTCGACCGTTGTAGGACAGATACACTGCTATGAAGTTATCCAGCAAGTTGATGCCATCGAGAGCGCCGGGCGGCAGTTCAATGTCTGCGGACTCACCGGCACCAGCCACGCCATTGAAATGTCCCAGCAGATCCATAAATTGGACGGTGCCGCCAAATACCCTCAACCCTGGGTCAACCCCTGTACCTAAAGGGTCCGCTAACCCCGGCACCGGTGCCAGCGTTTCATCGGTGGCCGAGAAAGGCGAGAAATTAAATAGCGGTGCAATGTGTAAGCGCTTGTCCTGCGGTGACAGGCCTAGTAATTCGAGAATAGCTGTTGGATCATTTGGACCGATAGTTGCCGCAGCGGTCGGCACAGCCACCCACAGACAAAGCAAAAGAGTTGAGACGCAAGACCGTCTAATCATGGCGAAACGTACACTGTATGCGATACATTATTTTCATCGATCAAGCAAAAAGCATACCACGCCAAAGAAATCATAAGGTTACGACTGACACAGCCACGATTTTTAAGGGCATTGTAAAGTAAGCTGACACCCCAAGACAAGGGTTAGGTGCCACTACTGGCGATTAGTTCCTCAGGATCTGTCCTGATTCCCAACGACAGGCTGGCTTGGTAGGACTCTCAGATTGCATGGTGTCGGTATTGGCGACACTATGCGGGGTCAGGTTTTTGTTGTGTATCTGGCTCTGACCATGGGTTAGTATGCCTCAAAAGACGCAGTCACTGGGGCCCAAAAGGGCGATTTCTATTTTCCGGACGGATAAAAATACGCTTGCCAGTCACCATTCCCAATGCCCTTACCATGCTCAGGATTTTACTTGTTCCGGTGCTAGTTCTGGTCTTTTATTTGCCCTTTCAGAACCACTTGATCGTCGCTGCGGGCGTTTTTGGTGTTGCCGCTATAACCGATTGGTTCGACGGTTACCTAGCGCGGCGCCTCGGGCAAATGACTGCCTTTGGCGCCTTCCTGGATCCCGTCGCCGACAAACTGATGGTTGCCGTCGCACTTGTATTATTGGTTGAGCGCCACAACACGCTCCTTTTTACTCTGGCAGCATGCGTGATTATTGGACGGGAGATTGTCGTTTCGGCACTACGGGAGTGGATGGCGGAACTCGGTGAACGCACCTCAGTCAGTGTCTCGTATATCGGTAAGATCAAGACCGCCTTTCAGATGGTTGCTATAACGGGGCTGTTAGCCATCAATCCTGCCACGCATGAAAATTGGCTGCTGGTCATCTGTTATCTCGTCCTGTACGCCGCAGCAGTGCTCACGCTGTGGTCTATGACCGTTTACCTAAAAGCGGCATGGTCCATCATCAAAGATCAGGATAATTCTATCTAATTCAACTGCTTGCGCTAATTTATTAGTATTCTGCTTGACTCTGTAGACATGGTGCATACAATAAGCGCCACTCGGGCGTGGGCAGTTGTCACGACGGGTGTGCAAGAATAGACCAGCGAGTTGAGCATAGCCCTCAACGGTTGTGGTAGGACAACAAGCCCTGTCTGTTCCAGCGACCACGGCGGTGGATAATCGTTACACGTGCGGGAATAGCTCAGTTGGTAGAGCGCAACCTTGCCAAGGTTGAGGTCGCCGGTTCGAATCCGGTTTCCCGCTCCAACACTCTTAATAAGGCTCGGTGGCAGAGTGGTCATGTAGCGGACTGCAACTCCGTGTACGCCGGTTCGATTCCGACCCGAGCCTCCATTTCGGTATCAGCGCTGCCTGTTAACGGGCTGGAACCCGATAAATAAAGTTCTATTTCTCGGGTCCACTGATTGCAGTTTTTCCTGCGCAACCAATAGCACCTGATAGCAGCAGCTGGACTACGATACCTATTGCAAGAAAATGACTACCCACAATTGGCCCTATTCTGCAAATAGTCCGAATGGAGGCGCAAACTTGGCTCCGAGATCGTGCAGGATGATCGTTGCTTTTATACCTTTTGCTGCTCCACCCCAATGCCGACAAACATCACCATATTTTGCGTATGGTCTAGACAAGAGTTGGGCCTCATTACGTGGTGAGATTCGCGCCAAAGAGAAAATCCCATTGCCTTGTGGACTCTCGTTGACTACCTGATAGGCATTGCTTAGAAGTGGCTCCATAAAGTGATAAGCCTCAGGCAGTAATAGGTATGCAATATCCCCAGTGCAGGCGGAATTGTCCCATATGAGGGTATTCGACTTTATCGGTGCCACAGAATCATTGTCAAAAACCAATAAGTATCCGTGTGCAATTTTGTTTTCATCTACGTGCACTAGTCTTACCGAGACACTTTCGTAGTTGAAATCGGTGACCTCACCTAGTACGACACCCTTGCCATCCTTTACAACATATCGGGGGGCGGTAATGGCTTTAAACAAAGGCTTTATCGAGTAAATTTTATCGGAGGCAATGACGGCCTCTATCGGAGCATTGCCCGCAAATACCGTAGTTAACACAGTACAGCTTTGTTCAGTGCTGTCCCCGCACAAAAAACCTTCGCCTCCTTGCCATTGACTGAACGTGTAACCGGGCAGGGGAATTGCTGTGAATGATTCAATAAACTGAGTATCGGGAACTTCGAAAGTACATGTTCTATTCTCCTTGCAATTTCGTGTACCGGACTGCGATACAACCGCTCCGCCTTCGCCGACCACAACTGCGAGCTTGCAACCCGCGACTACACAGGAGACCGCAAAAAATACCAGACATTTCAATTGGCGCGAGATCGTCATTATTGCCTTATCGAGACACATTTAATTATTCGCTATTAACACAAAAAAACCGATATGCGCCGCTATCAATATCATATTGCCAACAATGGTTCTACGAAAAATACTTCAAATTCTGCCGCATCAGTGTATGACCAGGTAAACGCAATTATAGGTGTCCGACGACCAGACGCATGAGGGGGGGGGTAGACGGGTTTCGATCGGCAGCGTCGGCTAGTGAAAGGGTAAAGTATCAGTTGCAGCAGATATCGGTTATTTTCAACTAGTTTTTGCCACCGACCAAAGGAACAGTCTGTGAGTCAAAGAAATACGGGCCGTTTGATAGCAGTCTTTCTGGGGCTGGTTATCGAGGCAGGCTGTACCGGGCTCGTGCCAGAGAAGGATCCCCCGAAAATTAGTTTGGTAAGTCTCCGCAGTCTCCCAATGGAAGATAGTGCCCCGCGATTTGAGATCAAGCTTAGAGTGACTAACCCTAACAAGCAGTCGTTGGACATTGCCGGCATCAGTTACTCTGTAGAAGTTCTGGATCAGGAGCTTATTACGGGGGTGGCCAATGATATCTTGCCAATTGAGGGGTATGGCGAAGGCTTGATCACGCTTAATGCAGAATTGCAATTGCTTGAGTTGCTGCGTCTAATGGCCAGCCTAGGCACTGCGCACTCGGAGCACCTTGTATATCGCTTATCTGCGAAAATAGATTTCAATGGCCTTACACCGACACAACGCCTCGAGGAAAGTGGTGAAATTATTCTGAACTAGCGTGCGCGGAGAGGCGTGTCGTTGCCTAAATAGAAAGAAAATATGCTAGCATGTCTACGCCTTTAGCCGACATGGATTGTCTGTACCGCGAATGGGACCAGGTCTTGGGGTAGTGCGGTATAGAAAGTTGTTTCTATCTTTGCCTTAACGAATTGCCAGGTTAAATCGAGCTTGTAAAGCCCTCATTTTCTTACAAGTGTTACATGCGAGTGTGGTGGAATCGGTATACACATCAGACTTAAAATCTGACGGCTTAACGGCCATGCGGGTTCAAGTCCCGCCATTCGCACCATCACCTCTACATCTGTTTTTTGTTCCTGTTGACTGCTATCCTCCCGTATATTCCAACAAATGTATCGACACGAGGTGAACGCTTGAGGCAGGCGCTGGTCAATATGCTGAGTATGCAGGACAGAATGAATTCCAAGATACATGAGCTTTGGATTCAGCAGGGTTTCGAATGGTATAGGGCGATCTGGATCGAGTGTGGTGAACTGATAGAACACTCTGGATACAAATGGTGGAAAAAACAGGAACCTGACATGCAACAGGTCGTCCTGGAAATCATAGATATCTGGCACTTCGGTATGTCCGCCTTGTTTCACGAAGACAAGGGGATAGAGCAAATAGCCGCTGAAATTGAAAAGGAGTTGTTGGGTTATACCCCTGTTGGTCTGGGCATAAAGGAAGCTACAGAAGCGCTGGCGATGCACTCACTCCAAACACGGAATTTTTCGCCCTCCCATTTTTGGGAGCTGTTGCTGTCCGCAGGTTTGGATTTTGACGATCTTTACAGTGCATATGTGGGAAAGAATGTGCTGAATTTCTTTCGACAGGACAACGGCTATAAGGTCGGAGACTATATCAAAACCTGGGCCGGGAGAGAAGATAACGAGCATCTGGTTGAGCTTGTTGCTGCAATGGATACAAGCGCAACGGATTTTGCGGATCAGGTTTACCGCGCCCTGCAAGGCCGTTACCTGGAATTAGTGTTGCAAGCGTAGATGATGCAACAGGAAGACGACAGACTTTCCACCACGGCGCTGGCCAGAAAGTTAGATATTCCGGTGCAACAACTGTTTTCAATTCTCAAAGACTACGGCTGGATACGGCGCATAGCGGATAGCTGGGCGTTAACACCAAAGGGCGAATTTGAGGGGGGCGGCTATCACACCAGTCGCCGTTATGGTTCTTACATTGTATGGCCGGAGCACCTCGACCAGCACCCGCTGCTGCAAGCTATCGAATCTAACCAGCGCATCTCTGCAGCCGCCATGTGTCGCTACTATCCACGCCTGCACGCACGACAGATCAATCGGGCTCTGGCCGAGTTGGGCCTACAGCACCACAGCATACTCGGCTGGGAGCTGACCCGTATGGGGCGGTCCCTGGGTGGATTACAGGAAGAGAGCAATGCCAGTGGCTCGTTCTACGTCACCTGGCCTCATGAAATAATAGACAATCCTGTTATCCATCGAGAATTGAGCCTTCAATCAGATCAACTACCGATAGGGCTGATTTCGGAAACATCGGAATCTGATCTGTTTGCAATCCCAAATGAGCCACTCGATGTCTGTCGTGGTGTAGACGGACACAGCTTGCGATCGCCCTTGCAGACCGATGTCTGTAACTGGCTTTATCTGGCTCAGTTGGCCCATGCGGTCCAGCGCACGTTACCAATAGAAGAGCTGGTTTACGCCGACTTCTATGTGCCGTCAGGCAATGTGTATATCGATTGCTGGGAGGCAGAGGTGCCTGCCGGAGAACTGTCTGGAAAATTTCGCAAGCGAGAGTTATACAAAACACTGGAACTACGACATCTGGAAATCAATGCTGGCGATAGCGATAAATTGGACGAAGTTTTGGGTCGTGGCCTACTGTCGTTGGGCATTCGCTGTTGAGCGTTCAGACCCTTTTCACCGCCTCTTCAGCAGTATGCCGCACTCCATATGATCTGTGTAGGGAAACTGGTCGAACAAGGCGAAAGCATCTATGTAGTGAGTTTTGTGCAGTGCCTGCAAGTTCAGAGCCAAAGTATTAGGATTGCAGGAAACATACATAATGGACAGGAATTGACTGGCCATTTTGACTGTACTTTCATCAAGTCCTGCGCGTGGCGGATCGACGAATAACGTGTCTAGCTTGAATTGGTCCAGCGACTTGGGAAGACCACTCAATCTGCGGAATATACGCTGAGCGCCCATCGCCTGCGTGACTTCCTCAGCGGTCAGGCGAACAAGCTGGACGTTTTCAATGCCGTTCTCAACCAGGTTAGCACGCGCAGCATGAATAGCCCTCTTGGACAGTTCCGTGGCAATAACGTTGTCAAAATGTCGCGACAGGGGAAGAGTGAAATTTCCGTTGCCGCAATACAGTTCTAATAGATCCCCTCGCAGGACAGAGGCCTGCTCGCAGGCCCACTCGATCATATGGATATTCACCATACCATTGGGTTGGCTGAAGGACTGTTCGTACTGTCGATAGCGGTAGTCTTCGCCATTGATTGATAGAACCTCCTGAACGTAGTCTATCCCAATCACCAGCTTTTGCTTGCGGCTACGGCCTATGACCGAAACATTCGCGGTCTGTGATTGTAGCTCGGTCACCAGAACGTACGCAGCGCTTTCCCATGCATGATCCAATTTTCGATGGTAGATCAGCGTTACCAGAATTTCGCCCGATAGCGAGGCCAGAAACTCAACTTGGAAGAGCTTGTTGCGCAGAGTGTTGTTTGCTATTAGCGCCTTGCGCAACACGGGCATCAATTGCTGAATGTGGTGATCAGCGATGGGAAATTCGGTAACTATGATCGGTGTTCGGGGGCTCTCAGGCCGGAACATGACATAATTGACATCTTCACCGTCATGCCACATTTTGAATTCGGCGCGCAACCGAAATCCGGTCGGTGCTGAGGGGTACACTGCAGGCGCCGGCGGCTTGAACGCACTCAGCAAATTGCTCACAGCGCACACTTTTTGATCTAGCAGAACCTGATAACACGCAGGTTGGACACGTAAAAGCGGCATCAAGCCAGCCTCGAGCGCTGGCGATTTTCCCAGAGTTGCAACGCCTGCTGTTGCGCGGTTTTCAAAGGGAGTTGTGGGACGAGAGTAAGCAGAGCCGCAGCGGTAGTCGCAAGAGTGGCGCTCAATCCATAGCCATTACTATCGCCACCGCGCCACAATGATCTCACTGGCTCTACGCTTGGGGATGTCACGTCGTCGATACGCTGCGAGAAGGCGCGTGGCAAGACGATCTCCTGTAGTTGCCCATCATGCAAAAGGCACAGCCGTGTGTCAGCCTGTGGTTTTACTTCCACTTCGCCGCTTTCGCCCTTGAATACCAATGCGCTGGGTTGCTCCAGAAGTAGGTCCGCCTCTTGGTGTAATCGGGCATAGGCAGGGTGAAAAATACTCTGCATGCTGGCGGATGCTTTCAGTGGGTTAATCATTCGGCTCAAGGTATTGACCGGGGAGCGCAGTCCAAGCAGGGGACGTAATTGCATCAGTTCCTGTAGTGGCGGACAGAAATATTCCAAAGGAAAATAGCTAATTTTTTCACTTTGAAGTTGCTGATTGACTTGCGCCCAGTTGACAGCGACGGGCAAACCCAGTTGGCGCAGGGCTTCTTCGGTATAGAGTCTGCCCAGGGTATGTCCACTTGATCCGTGTACAAAAACCGTATACCCAGCTTCGTTCAACAGCAACATCGACAGAATAAACCAGGGATGGTGGTGCTTTTTGCCCGCGTAGCTGGACCAATCGAGATCCGCGTGCAGTTCCTTCGGTGGAGCCAGCATAGTCTCGCGACAGGCTTGGACAAAGCCTGCGAGCTCTTCCGGGGTCTCTTCTTTTACCCGCAGTAACATCAGGAACGCACCGAGTTGCACAGCTTCGGTATCGCCGCGCAGCACCATGCCAAACGCATGTC
The DNA here is from genome assembly GCA_031409615.1 of Haliea sp. GTDB lineage: Bacteria > Pseudomonadota > Gammaproteobacteria > Pseudomonadales > Halieaceae > Marimicrobium. The sequence goes on from JANNXP010000012.1 coordinate 16,212, forward strand.
GCGCTTCGTCTTGTGTCAGGGAGCGGGTTCCTGTTTTACCTTTGCCCAATACTCTTATGTAATGCGCAAATGGGTGTTCTGTTGGTAATTTTGGGACGCTGGAGTCAACCATGGCACATTGTCACAGGCAGTTGTCCGGTTTTGGCAGGCCAGCAATTTTGCTGCCGATTTTCGCGGCTGAGCCAGGAAATAAGGACAAAAGGTAAATGCTTCTACCTTTATCCGGACCGAGGTTTGACGTGCAGTATTTGACCAACGCCCGCATGGCAGGCGAGCTGTCAAACTCTCGATAGTAGGACCGCAGCTGGTGTAGTATCTCCCAGTGGGCGGGTGTCAACGTAATATTCTCACGCATGGCAATGTGTTCAGCCACACCATGATCCCAGCTCTCGAGATTGCGAAGAAAACCCTCCTTGTCGAAGGCACTGTCGGAACATATTTGTGCTAATACCATGCGTGTTGTCGTGGAAATCTTTCGGTGAGACCCACCAAGCCCGACATATCTATGGTGATAAAGCCCGCTGCAGGGTGTATTACTCCTGCGACCTGGGCGTCGGGAATAAGTAAATAAAGTTCAACACCCGTAGCCTGCAGCTCGGCACAGCCCTTGGAGCCGGGCAGTGCGGCGTAGACCCCATCTCCCATTAGGACAACAGCATCACCAGCTAGAACAACCTTAGCACAGTCATAAAAAGCGGGGCTTGCCGGTGATGCGTTCAGTGTGTGAAGGATCACAGTCAAAATCCCAACAGGTGGTCATATCCCACCATAAGTTGATGCATTTGTTTCTGTTCCAGCGCCCGAGTTTCGATCGGAGCCTTAGTAAGGTCCAGGTTATAGCGTGCAGCGGCTTCAGCGTCTACATACACGCTATTGATGTCATAAAATGGCAATGATGCCAGCTGGCGGCTCACATTCTTTAATCCCAGCTTGTGGCTGTCTTGATCAGGGAGCAACTGCAGCACCCCATCGCCCAAAAAAAGCAGATCAATCGCCTGTTCAAATGCACCGGCTGCCAGCGCGACGTCCAGGGAGGCTTTGGCCAGACTCGATCCATAGGGACTGTGTTTGAGTACGACCAAGACGGTCTTCTTTCCATCCTGCTTCACGTTCAACCTCCAAAAGTGATTAGTCGGTCAGAATGTGCGCAGGCATCGACAAGCTGTCCCAAGCCGGAAATCGTGAACATCGGGTTGCTAGTAGGACCGGGGCGCTCATGCCGAGTGGCCTCCACCTGATCCAGCATGCCATATTTCAGTGCGGAGGAAACACAAATCACCAGATCTACGCCGTGCTGTTCGGCCAAGACCATCCAATCTCGCACGGGGTCACCTTCCTCCGGGGGAAATACACTATAGGCTGAACTCGCTACAGTACCGGCATCCAGGAAAAAAACCCGATGAATACTGTGCCCTCGCGCGATCACGCATTGGGCAAAGTGTGCAGCGCTGCGTGAGCAGTACCCAGATATAGGAGAGGACAAAACTAACAGGGAATAGATCAATTCCTGAAGTCTCCACAAACAAAAAACCCCGGTACGCACCGGGGTTTGTACTCAGACCTAAAGAGGGTCAATCATCGCCACCGAATGCCGTCAGCAGGTGCAACAGGTGAATAAACAGATTGTAGATGTTCAGATACAAGGAAACAGTCGCGCGGATATAGTTTGTTTCACCGCCATTCACGATGCGACTGGTGTCAAACAGGATCAATCCCGACATGATCATTACCACTGCAGCAGATATGGTCAGCGACAGTGCGGGAATATTGAGGAAGATATTAGCGATCATGGCCACGACAGCGACTAACAACCCGACCATCAGGAACCCACCCATGTAGGAGAAGTCCTTGCGCGTCGTTAGAGCATAGGCAGAGAGGCCAAAAAATACCACAGCGGTAGCCCCTAACGCCTGCATTACCAGAGCTGGCCCAGAGGGCATCGCGAGGTAGTGGTTTAGCATTGGCCCGATAGAAGCGCCCATCACGCCTGTGAAGGCAAAAATAGCTAAGAGACCCTTACTGCTATCTGCTGTTTTGTGAACCACAAAAAGCAAGCCGAATCCCACTAGGCTCAGGATTAGCGCTGTGCCCTGACCAAGTCCCAGAGCCATGGATATGCCCGCTGTTAACGCGCTGAACAGCAGTGTCATACTGAGAAGCATATAGGTGTTCTTGAGAACTTTATTGGAACTCAGGGCTGACTCTATGCCAACCGAACCAGCGCTGTACAACCCCTTGTCTTCCATAGGTTACTCCATAATGCAGCGCACGGACCGTGCGATAAGGCGTTAGACAGATGATAAGGGTGAAAGATCCAAAATCCAAGGCAAACAGTTCAACAAATTTCCAATGGAGAGAACCGAGTTAGCAGTGGTGTGGTGAGAGGATAATCGGGCCGCGGTTAAGAAGACCCGTCACAATATGGCGGTGGGCTAAGGATTTGAACCTTAGGAGGGGATAAACCCTCAACGGTTTTCAAGACCGCCGCTTTCGACCACTCAGCCAGCCCACCGGAAACTTGTCTTTCTGCGCGTCTATACGTTGG
>JANNXP010000013.1:0-2737 GCA_031409615.1 Haliea sp.
CGTAGAGCATAGTTTTAAAGCGATGGGCGGCCCCTGCCACCTGCGCCTGACGTTGGATGACGGGGCGAGCGCCGAGACTGCTGTGGCCGCCGCTGTCGCGGAGGTGCAGCGGTTGGAGCGCAAATACAGCCGCTACACGGACGATTCCCTCACCAGCCAAATCAATCGCGCTGCCGGTACTGGCCAGCCCGTGTCATTGGATAGTGAAACCGCCGGCCTCCTCAACTATGCCCACACGCTGTGGCGTGAAAGCGCCGGCCTGTTCGATCTCACTTCGGGTGTGTTGCGGCGGGTCTGGGATTTCAAGTCGGGCCGTTGTCCCAAGCAGCGCGACATTGAAATTCTGCTGCCACTGGTGGGTTGGGACATGGTGCAGTGGAATAAGGACAGCGTGTATCTGCCCAAAGCAGGGATGGAACTGGATTTTGGTGGTTGCGTGAAAGAGTACGCGGCAGACAGCGCCGCAGCGCAACTGCGGCGCAACGGGGTGGTGGCGGCGCTGGTGGATTTGGCGGGCGATATGGCGGCTGTTGGCGTACCTGCAGGTATGTCAGGGTGGCCGGTCGGTATTCGCCATCCCGTTGCCAAAGAACGTGCCGTGGCCCGGGTACTTTTACCCGAGGGCGGCCTGGCCAGCAGTGGTGATTACGAGCGGTGCGTGCAGATTGATGGTAAACGTTACGGTCATATCCTGCACCCGCGCACGGGTTGGCCGTGCGGGGGACTCGTTGCAGTCAGTGTGCTGGCGGGTCAGTGTTTGGTGGCGGGCAGCTCGGCGACGATTGCGATGTTGAAACCGACGGGCGAAGCGTTGGACTGGCTCGCACAACTGGGGCTGCCCTGGTTGGGTATAGACGCGGATCTTGCGTGTCACGGTACTCTGCGGGATGCAGATTTATCGGGCGCCTAGCGGGCCTGCTGGTCTACCGCTGCAGGCAGTTCACGTGCACCAATATCCAGTGCGTCGTGGGATTTCCGCTCCACAGTCCCCACCGGCAGGCTGAATTCTCGCGTGGGAACAAGCGCAATACCTTCTGCATCCGGTAGCTTCTGCGACGTGTTGATCGCTGGCGAACCGGGCGACAGGGCCCAACTGCCGGGCAGTCTCAGGTTGAGGTTGACGGACACGTTGTTCAACTCTGTGCCTTTGCCCATGAGGAAATCTGCCCGCCCGAAAATCAGGTTATTGGCGACTAATACATCGCCTGCCGCATGATTTTTCACCAGTGTGCCGCCCGAGGCTTCATTCACCAGGGTATTGTTCACGACAAACAGTCGGCGCTGGACTGCACTGCGATCGTCGCAGCCCTCCGCGCCATAGCCAATGGTGTCGACGTTTTGCGTGGTCTGTGCCTTGTGCATGTCGTTGCCGATAATGTAGCTCAGCCCGCAGTTGGGTAGGTCGACCAGGCGACTGGAGTTGCCCCCGATAATATCTTCGATCCGGTTGTACAGAATATGGTTCTCCAGGGCGCGACTCTTTATCTGGTGGCCGCGATCTGTACCCTTTATATGGCTACCCATCAGAGTGAAGCGTTTCAGCGCGCCGATATACAGGCCGTGACTGAACGTGTTTTCGCGCTTTTGGAACCAGAAACGGGAGGCGAGGATGGACAGGCTCGCCTGCGGATCTGCGCCGGTGAGGATAGAAAACTCATTGTGGTGGAAAAAGGTGTTGCGCAGGATCAGATTGCCGCTCTCGTGACGGATGCCTGCGCCGTTGGTGTCTTCGACCTGCGCTCCGGAAAACTCTACGTTTTCAATGACGATGTTATTCCCACTCACCACCCAGATTGCCTTGCCATTGGGAATCAGTCCGGTTGATTGCAGGTGTGCCATGCCTCTAATCCCGCGGATGGTGAGATCGTCCTGCGGCCATGAGGCGTAGTCGTTGGTGTAGAGGCCTGTATCGATTTCGATCGTATCGCCCGATTTCGCTAGCTCCGCGGCCTCGCTGGGTGTCTTCAATGATCGGTCGGGACCGACCTGTAGGGTGGATGCATGCGCAACAGCGCTAAGTCCCAACAGGGCTGTAGCGAACCAAATTGGCAAATGCGTCAGTCGCGTTGCAGCCACACCGAGGTGGTGTCCACGTCTGCTGTGGTTAGTACCCATGCTCATCCATGATCCCTGACAGCTCGTCGATGGAGTGTAGTCGGTGCCAGGCACCGGTGAAGTCGTGACTCGAAGTAAATTCATTGTAGACCACAGCGCAGTCAATGCCAGCGGCAATGGCCGATTGTAAGCCCCGCTGTGAGTCCTCCACCACCAGGGCCTCGTCGGCACTGGCTCCAAATATCTGCAGCGCGCGAAGATAGGGCTCGGGATCGGGCTTGGACACGACATAGTCCTCGCGGGTGAGTACAAAATCCATAAACCGCAGCAGGCCCCTGTTCTTATGAAGCAACTCGAAGTGGGCTCTCGTGGACGTTGTGACGATGGCCATTCTGTGGGTTTTGGAAAGCGTTTCCAGTACCTGCTCGACACCGGGTATGTCGATAGCCTCGCGCAGCAGGTACTCCTGATACCAGGCATCCCGTTGTTGCCGTTTCATTGCGATCTGCTTGGCATCAATGCCCGCTGCCGAGGCGAGATCCCAGCTTGAAAGGCCATGCACCATGCGTTGCAGATAGCGTTGCTTCTTGAGCGTGACGCCCAGTTCAGCGAGCGCCCGCTGTGTCGCGGTGAAATACCAAAATTCGGTGTCCACCAGAACGCCATCGTTGTCCCAGAGTAT
>JANNXP010000014.1:0-2932 GCA_031409615.1 Haliea sp.
GAAACACTGCGCTGGGATGAGCAGGAGTCCTGCTGGATCGTGTCGACCAATCGCCATGATCGTATGACGGCGCGCTACCTGTGCCTCGCCACTGGCCCGCTCAATCGGCCCAAACTTCCCGGCATCCCCGGTATCGACACATTCCAGGGACACGCCTTCCATGCCAGCCGCTGGGATTATCGTTATACGGGTGGCGATTCCGGCGGCGGCCTTACGGGACTTGCGGACAAGCGGGTCGGTATCATTGGCACTGGCGCAACAGCGGTGCAGTGTGTGCCGCTGCTGGGCGCGTCAGCACAACACCTCACTGTATTCCAGCGCACGCCTTCCTCGATTGACGTGAAAAATAATCCTGCCACTGATCCGCTATGGGCACAGAGTCTGCCGGCAGGCTGGCACCGACACCGTATGGATAATTTCAACGCACTGGTTTCCGGCGTACCCCAGAGCGAAGATCTGGTGCGTGATGGCTGGACCGACCTGATCGGAAAGCTGCTGCTTGGCCTGCGCCAGAATCTCTCAGGCGATATGTCGCCTGCGGGCATCGCGCGAGCGGTCGAACTCGCGGATTTTGCGAAGATGGAAGAGATTCGCGCCAGGGTGGATGCCATCGTGAAGGATCCACAGACGGCGGAGGCCCTGAAACCCTACTATCGCCAGTTCTGCAAGCGCCCCTGCTTTCACAACGAATACCTTGAGACATTCAATCGTTCCAACGTGACGCTCGTCGACACCCAGGGACGCGGTGTCGATTGCATCACTGCGACAGGCGTCACAGTACAGGACCGCGAGTACGAACTGGATTGTCTGATCTATGCCAGTGGCTTTGAGGTGGGCACCGATTACTCACGTCGCGCGGATATCCAGATACTGGGTCGCGGCGGCACCAGCCTCACGCAAAAATGGGCCAGTGGTGTGCGCACACTCCACGGCATGCATGTCAATGGATTCCCCAACTGCTTCATCATGAGTAATGCGCAGGCGGGCTTTACCGTGAACTATCCTCATCTGCTGGATGAACAGGCCAAACACCTCACCTACATTATTGAGGCAGCCAACGCCAGGGGATGTTCCCGGGTCGAAGTTACTGAACAGGGCGAAGCCGGCTGGGTGCAGCAGTGTATTGATCGCGCCCGTGATACCGGTGACTTTCTGGAGAACTGCACGCCGGGCTACTACAACAACGAGGGCAGGACCGGAGATCGAAGCGCGCAAAACGGCTTCTATGGCGGTGGCTCCATCGACTTCTTCCGGTTGCTTGGGGAGTGGCGCGCAGCGGGTGGTCTGGCGGGATTGACACTCCGTTAGGGCACACTGGCGGCCTGCTAGTCCGTTTGGCTATATTCACCCTTAGAGAAGTATTGCGCACGCTATGCAGGGACGCTACCCTCTAGGCAACGCTAGGCAATAGTGAACGCCAAATACGCATCCTCTGACATGGACAACATTTCAATGAAGCAACTGATCCTGATGACACTGATGCTGTTATTGAGCCTCGCGGTGCGCGCACAAACCGAGCCCGGACCGGAGCTCAGACCGGAGCTTAGAGCGGAGCCCGAAGCAGACTTCAAGGCAGTGACGACGGATGGCAGGCAGATCCTGTTAAAAAGCGACCACACCTGGGAGTTTATCCAGTTCCAGGAGGGTGATCCGGCCACCAGTGCGGTACTGACGGTGACCAAAGTATGGGACATGCAGGATGCCTGTAAATTGCAATTTCGCCTGCAAAACAATCTAGGTTACAAAATAGGTGCCATCGTGCCGCGCTTCTCCGTCCAAAACAAGGACGGCATTGTATTCGTCAGTCCATCAATTTCCTTCAATGGCATCTTGCCCACCAAAAACAAGTATACGGAAATCCAGATCTCGGGACTCGGCTGCCATGAAATCTCACACATGAAGCTGATCGATGCCTCACGCTGCAGGATGGGAGAGATCGACATCTGGAATGAAAAAGAGGGTGAATGCCTCAGCCACATTTATCTGGAATCCAACCCGGAGTTCAACATTTCCAAATAGGCTGGCCCGCGCTGGCATTCGCCCGGAGCATACTCCACGATGAAGTTTGTCTTATCCACCTCATTCAGCAGCGTGGCGCACCTGACGCGACTGGCCCCCGCCGCCGATACACATGGCTGGCACGCCATGTCCTTCTCGGACCACGTGGTGAATCCCCAGAACATCACGACGCCCTACCCCTATACCGCCGATGGCAGTCGCCGCTGGCCACCTTACACTGACTGGCCCGATCCTTGGGTAATGATCGGCGCCTTGGCAACGATCACGCAAAAGCTGCGCTTTACCAATAATATTTTTGTGTTGCCCATGCGCAATCCCTTCCTGGTAGCCAAGGCCATCAGTACCGCAGCGATCATTTCCAACAATCGTGTAACCCCGGCCATCGGTGTGGGTTGGTCCGGCGACGAATTTGCACTGATGAACACCGATTTCAAATCTCGGGGCAAGCGTACCGATGAAATGCTGGAAATTATGCGCCTGTTGTGGACCGGTGAAATGGTGCAATACGACGGAGAGCACTATCAGTTCAGCGCACTGGAAATGAATCCGGCGCCAACGGAGTACATTCCCATCTGGATTGGCGGTATTTCTGAACCGGCCATGCGCCGCGCGGCGCGCCTGGCAGATGGCTGGGTCACGGACCTGCAGACGTCCGCTGAGATCATCGCTTGCATTGAACGAATCAACGTCTGGCGCAGGGAGTACGGGCGTGACCACCTACCCTTTGACATTATGGCGACGCCTTCTGACGCCTGGACTGTCGATGGCTACCAGCGTCTGGCAGATGCCGGAGTGACACACATTTTGACCATGCCGTGGCCGTTCTACCACGGGGAGACGGAATAACTGGATAAAAAGATCGACAGCGTAAAAAGCTACGCGGACGATATCATCAGTCAGTTTTCTTATGATC
>JANNXP010000015.1:0-3456 GCA_031409615.1 Haliea sp.
CTGACTGCGATACATGCAATTGTTTTGCTGCGCGGGTGAGGTGTCCCTCTTTGGCAACCACCCAAAAGTAATGCAGGTGGCGGAAGTTGAGGCGCTTAAGTATCTCTGTTCTCATAAACAGCACAATTCATGACATTTAATCTATTTTACACGATCTTCTTCCAGCGGCAAGATGCGCCCATCGACATCTGAAGGAGCGAAGAACATCATGGACTGGACAGCTAGTATCGCTTTATGGAACCTGCCCACAATCTATCTTTGCGCGTTCGCGCTCAGCCTTCTGCTACCACAGTGGGCCTGGAGGATAGCTCACGCCTCTGCGGCTCTCGGGCTGGGTGCCACGATCATCACAGTACTGTGGTCCGTGCTGCCGCTGCACGGGGCACAGGATGCCAGAGATGCCATTGGATTGACCGTTGCAACACTCGTTGCCTTGCTAGGCTGGGTGATCGTACGCTTTTCGCTGCGCTACCTGGAAGGCGAGCCCGGGCAGACGCGCTACGTGGCGGCGCTGCTGTTCACGCTTGCGGCAGTCAGCACGGTGGTCCTTACCCAACACCTCGGGCTGCTGGTCGCAGCCTGGACCGCAAGTAGCCTGGGCCTGCATCACTTGCTTATGTTTTATAGTGATCGGGTACCTGCGCAGATCGCGGCACATAAGAAGTTTCTGGTAAGTCGAATGGCAGAAGTGTGTCTGCTGGCGGCGCTGGGGCTAATCTACGGCGCAACCGGAACACTCGGCCTGGACGGCATCGCGGCGCATGTATCACTTGCGACTTCTCTGTCGCCGGCACTTCATGTCGCTGCGATGCTCATTGCCCTGGCGGCCATTCTCAAGTCGGCGCAGCTACCGCTGCACGGCTGGCTGATTCAGGTGATGGAGGCACCAACGCCGGTTTCCGCTCTGCTGCACGCCGGAATCGTCAATATCGGAGGATTCGTTCTAATCCGACTTGCAGAACTGATTTCCGCTGCGCCGGGCGCACAGGCATTGCTGGTGATATTTGGTAGCCTTACCGCCGTGCTTGCGGGTTTGGTGATGATGACCCGCATCAGCGTCAAGGTGCGCCTGGCCTGGTCGACCTGCGCGCAGATGGGTTTCATGTTGATGGAATGTGGACTGGGTCTATACGATCTTGCCCTGCTGCATCTGGTCGCGCACTCGCTCTACAAGGCCCACGCATTTTTGACCGCCGGAGAGACCGTGCTCGATGTTCGTCAACGTAGTCTCGCGCATCACCCCCAAGAGCGATCGCCGGGCGCATCGTTTGCCTATCGATTGATCGCGCTGCCAGTCACAGTGGCATTGGTAGGTGCAGCGATCGCACTCTGGCAGATGTTACTCCCTGAACTGGCCATATCTAGCATAGCGATCGCCATTGTCGGCATCGGTCTCGCGCCCCTGCTCTGGACTTCTGCTGGAAGCAACAGAATGGCATTGCTGCGCGGAATAGTGCGCGTACTTGTACTGACGCAGCTCTACGTGCTCTGGCACTTGGTATTTTCACAAATTGTGTCCGTTGTACCTACGGCTTCGAAATCACTGATGGTTTGGGTGGGCGTATGCTTTACGCTACTTTACTTACTGCAGATCTGGTTGCTCGCTTATCCGCGAGGCGCCCTGTCAACTCGCCTCTACCCCTGGGCCTATGCGGGGTTTTACCTTGACGAGCGATTCACCCGGCTGACCTTCCGAGTGTGGCCCGCCCGCATGACCGCCACCAAATCAGGTGTCACGCCGAACCTTCAAGTAATTCTTCCCGGAGAAACCTCATGAATGCTCCACAAAACATTTCTTCTGACGATTCCGCAGCCCTGTTGTCCGCTATCCATGCAGCCTGCAACACCATTGCGCCGACCTGGCCGCTAGATCAGTTTATCGCCGTGAATCCCTATTGGGGGCGAATAAATCTGCCATTTGACGTTGCCAGCCACACGCTGACCCGTCTCACGGGCAGTTCTACGTACATGCCAATGCAGTTTTACCGCGAGGCATGGAAGGCGGGAGAGATCAAGAGAGAGCATCTACGACAGGCGCTGGCAGAAGCGGGTATGCCCATTTCCGAAGATACGATGATGGACGCCCTTGAGCGTACAGAGCCAGTCGCGCCTACACTGCCGCTGCTCTGTGATACGCTCGATGGAAAACGGGATTTGGTGCACGAGCCAGCATGGCGCGATACCATTGCAGTGCAGATCAGCCAGTTTTGCGCCGCCTACTTCGATCGTGATCAGGCCGACTGGCACCCCGATAGCAGGACTGGGCTGTATACAAACTGGTTGCAGTCGATGAGGCAGGATCACAGCATAACATTGCTAATGCACGCCCCTGCAATCCGGGCGCGGGCAAAAGATTTGCCTGATGAGGCAATCGGATTGATCAAGTTGGCGCAGGACCGCCTGGGATTCCCGTCGGCGCAATTCTCGGAGTTACTGCAAGTGACCCTGCTTCGCATCAACGGCTGGGCTGCATGGTGCGCCTACCTTCGCTGGCAGGCACGGCTGGGAGGAAGTGACGATGACCACATCATCGATCTGCTCGCCATCAGACTGGCCTGGGAATGCTTACTCGACGATGGGGCACGCGCGCTGGCCTCGCCCTGGACTGACTGGCGGTCACAATGGTCCAGTACACCGGAGGTTTCGGACAAGGCGGTAACCGGGGCCCACGAAATCTGGCAACGTGCACAAGAAATCGCCTACCAACAGCCCCTGGTCAACGCCCTCGCGCAGAACCGGACTCCTGCTGTAAGCACCACCGTCGCCGTGCAAGCCGCGTTTTGCATAGATGTGCGCTCGGAGGTCTTCCGGCGCGCGCTAGAGAGCGCCGCCCCGGATATACAAACTCTCGGATTCGCCGGCTTTTTTGGCCTGCCCATCAGCTACACACCGCTTGGTACTCAGGCGACGCGACCGCAACTGCCGGGGTTGCTCGCTCCCTCGTTGAACGTCACCGAAAGCTGTGGCCAGCCAACCGAAGATCTAACAATCGCAAGGGAGAGACAGGCGCGCCTGCAACGGGCCGCGAGCTGGCAGCCGTTTCAGCGACTGCCTGGCTCCACGTTCACGCTGGTGGAGTCGCTGGGCCTGGGTTACCTCGGCAAAATCATTCGCCGCAGCCTGCCATCTTCTGCCAACGGTGCCACGACAGATCTTCGCGCCCTCACCCCAAGGCAGACCCAACAACTTCGTCCCCAATTGGTCATGCCCGACGCACGGGTGTCAGGCGAGCGGGCAGCTCTGGCTAAAGGTGTGCTGGGAGCCATGAGTCTGACCGAGGGCTTTGCCCGCCTTGTAATACTGGTCGGGCACGGCAGTCAAAGCGCGAACAACCCACATGCCGCAGGGCTGGACTGTGGCGCTTGTTGCGGCCAGACCGGAGAGGTAAACGCGCGAGCCCTTGCCAGTTTGCTGAATGACACGGAGGTGCGCAAAGCGCTGGCCGAGGAATCCATC
>JANNXP010000016.1:0-9686 GCA_031409615.1 Haliea sp.
CGAGGCGATGGCCGCGTCGATGCTAACGCCGTACAGCGCGTTCGGGAACTGGGCATGGAACACGCTGCCCGGGAAGGGCCCGAAGCCCAGTTTGTAGGGGGCCACCTTGCCGGTCAGGCCCAGCGTGAACATCGTGCGGCCATGGTAGCCGCCGGTGAAGGCGATGATGCCCGGGCGCTTGGTGTAGGCGCGGGCGATCTTCACCGCGTTTTCCAGTGCCTCGGCGCCGCTGCTCAGCAGCAGCGTCTTTTTCGCAAAATCACCCGGTGCCAGCTGGTTGAGCCGCTCGGCCAGTTCAACATAGGGCTCGTAGGCCAGCACCTGGAAACAGGTGTGCGTGTACAGCTCGAGCTGCGCCTGCACCGCGGCGATCACGTCCGGGTGGCAGTGGCCGGTGTTGAGCACGGCGATGCCGCCGGCGAAGTCGATGTAGCGTTTGCCTTCCACATCCCAGACTTCGGCGTTGTCGGCACGCGCGACAAAGATGTGGTGCGCCTGGCCTACGCCGCGCGCCACGGCGGCGTTGCGCCGGGCCATCAGGTGGGCGTTGGTGTTGGAGGCCGGATCGGGCTGGGTGTCGGCTTGGGTGTCGGCTTGGGTGTCGGGCTGGGTGTCGGGTTGCATGGTTACGATCCTTTGGTGTCAGGTAGCCATCGTGCCACAGCGCGGGCGCAATGTTTGTAAGACGCCTGCCTGTCCGACAGCACTACCGCACTGCGGCAGCATTTTCGCCCCGAGGGCCGGGTACGGCGCATAGCGGCCGTTAAAGGCCGTGCCTAAGTATAGAAAGTATAAACGATGTGTGTCGAGCAGATTGTCTGTCTGGTGAGTTTAGCGTTGTGGTTGTCGATTCGCTTCCTGCGAAAGGAGTCAACGTGCCTGGTGGGGTTCGGGAACGCTACCTGGGTCGGGCCATGTCCAAAGCATTCGCTGCGCTCATGGGGCAGTCTCTCCGCATTCTGCTCCAGCAAGCCCAGCCGTTTCAGGCAACGACATACACGTTGACTGATCCACTCAACCAGGTGTTCCAGCTCGCTTTTGTCCGGTGCCCTATGAGACGGCCGCCGACGCCGGGGTATTTTCTTTGCGGCTGCAAAGTCACGGCGAATCAACCCCGGTGCGATGGCGTCCACAGCAAAACGCAGGTGGAGCAGTGAAAAGCTCGCTACCCCGTTCACCCAGGTAACTTGTCAGCACCCTTGTCCGCCGTACTTCGGGACTGCAAAACCGCATGAGATGGTGCTTTCTGTGCACCGTGCACGATTCTATAAAGCGCTGGGAGTACCAGAAGAGTAAGCAGCGTCGAGGAGATGATACCGCCGATGACTACGGTCGCCAGGGGTCGCTGAACCTCGGAGCCAATGCCGGTGTTCAGGGCCATGGGTACGAATCCCAGCGAGGCGACCAGCGCCGTCATCAGCACCGGGCGCAATCGCGTCAACGCACCTTCGATGATCGCTTCATCCAGTAAGCGCCCCTGCTGGCGCAAATCCTGAATGAAAGCCACCATCACCAGGCCATTCAGTACCGCGATCCCGGAGAGCGCGATGAACCCTACCGCGGCAGAGATCGAGAAAGGAATATCGCGCAGCATCAACGCCAGCACGCCGCCCGTCAACGCCAGCGGCACCCCCGAAAAGATGATGCCAGCATCACGGAAGGTGCCGAGTGCCATTACCAGCAAACCCAGGATCAGCACCAGAGTCACTGGGACGACAATGCCAAGTCGGTTAGCGGCGGACTGCAGGTTCTGGTAGGTTCCGCCGTACTCAACCCAGTAGCCAGAGGGTATCTCAACGCTCTGCGCCACGGCTGCTTGCACGTCGCCGACAAACGAACCCAGGTCGCGCCCGCGCACATTGGCAGCAACCACCACGCGGCGCTTACCATTCTCGCGATTGATCTGGTTGTAGCCGTTTACCAGTTCTGTCGTCGCGAGCTCACCCAGCGGCACAAACCCACCTTTCGCCAGCGGCACGGGGAGACTCCGCAGCATATCCGGGTTGGTACGCAAATGTTCCGGCAGGCGCACTACAATGTCGACGCGCCGGTCGCCCTCGTAGAGTTGCCCTGCCACGGTACCACCCAGTGCCGTGGCGACCAGGCGCTGCAGCTCCCCGAGCGACACACCGTAGCGTGCGAGTGCGTCCTGATTGGGCATGATCGTCAGGACGGGCAGACCGGTGGCTTGTTCAACTGCAACGTCAGCGGCACCCGGCACCTGATTGATGACCCTTTCTATCGCGCCACCCAGTTCAATCAGCGTGTCGAAATCGTCGCCAAAAACCTTGACCGCAAGTTCGGCGCGAACACCGGCGATCAGTTCATTGAAGCGCATTTGGATGGGCTGCAAAAACTCGTAGCGATTACCGGGGATCGGCGTCACTTTCGCCTCGAGTTCGCGCACAATCTGCGCCTTCGACTTATCGGGATCAGGCCACTCCGCACGGGGTTTTAGCATGATGAAGTTATCGGCCACACTCGGGGGCACTGCGTCGGTCGCGACCTCCGCTGTGCCTATCTTGGCGAAAACCCGCTCAACCTCTGGCAGTTCCTTGATTTCGGCTTCCAGGTGCTCCTGTAGTTGCACGGCCTGCGCGAGCGATGTCCCCGGAATTCGCAGCGCGTGCATGGCGATGTCTCCCTCGTCGAGATTGGGCACAAACTCCGTGCCCAGTCGCGTCACCAGCCAGCCGCAGGTCACGACCAACAGTACCGCAAGGCCAACTACCAGCCAGCGCAACCTAACCGCGGCGTGCAGGAGCGGCCGGTAGAGGTACAGCGCACCGCTGACGATAGGATTGTCCTTCTCCCTGACAGGCTTTTTGAATAGCAGCGCGACAGCGGCCGGGACAAACGTCACGGACAGGATCATAGAGCTGACCAAAGCAATGACCACCGTGATTGCCATGGGATGAAACATCTTTCCCTCAATTCCTGTTAGCGCGAATATCGGAATGTACACAGCGGTGATGATAAATACGCCAAACAATGCGGGTCGAATAACCTCGTTGGTAGCGTCGAAGACGACAGAGAGGCGCTCCTGCAGTGCCAAGGGTTTAGCGCCGGCCTGGCTTAACCGTCGCAGGCAGTTGTCCACAATGATGACCGCGCCGTCGACTATTAAACCGAAATCCAGGGCACCGAGGCTCATCAGGTTGGCGCTTACGCGGGTCTGCACCATGCCGGATATGGTCATCAGCATGGCTATTGGAATCACGGCAGCGGTTAGCAGCGCGGCGCGGATATTACCCAGGAACAAAAAAAGCACCGCAATCACCAGGATCGCACCTTCGACAAGATTGGTTCGCACTGTAGCCAGGGTCTTGTCGACCAGAGCGGTGCGATCATAGACGGCAGTCGCGACGATCCCCGGAGGCAGGCTGGTGTTGACCTCCTGCAGTTTTTTCCCCACCGCGTTAGCCACTTCCCGGCTATTTTCACCGATCAGCATAAAAACCGTGCTCATCACGACTTCATGGCCGTCTTGCGTGGCAGCGCCCGAGCGCAGTTCGAGGCCGGGTCCAACCTGTGCCACGTCACGCACCTTTATCGGGAGACCACCGCTTTCGCGCACTACGATCGCGCCCAAAGCCTCACTATCACCAGCTTGCCCGGGCACCCGCATCAGCCATTGCGACCCGTTGTGCTCAATGAATCCTGCACCCTGATTGGCGTTGTTTTCCTCCAGCGCCCTGACGATGTCCTCTACGGTAAGTCCCTGTGCCAATAATTTCGCGAGATCAGGGGCGACCAGAATCTCCTTTTTGAAGCCTCCTATGGGGTTGACCTCGACGACCCCCGGCACCCGCAGCAACTGCGGCCTGATGATCCAGTCATGGACAGAGCGCAGGTCAGTTGGCGTGACCATGGAGCCATCCGGATTGCGGGCCTCTGGCTCGGCGTCCACCGTGAACATAAAAATTTCTCCCAGCCCAGTGGCGATGGGGCCCATCGCGGGTTCGAGTGCCTTTGGCAGCCCAGCCTTTGCCGCATTCATGCGCTCAGCGACCTGCTGCCGGGCAAAGTAAATGTCGGTACCCTCCTCGAACACGACGGTAATCTGCGACAGGCTGTAGCGGGATATCGAGCGCGTGTGGTCGAGGCGCGGCATACCCGCCATGGCATTTTCCAGCGGGAAAGTCACCCGCTGTTCAACCTCCAGCGGTGTATAACCCGGCGCCTCGGTATTGACGGTCACCTGTACATTGGTGATATCCGGGACGGCATCAATGGGTAGCCGGGTGAAATTCCATATCCCCAAGGCGACCAGCAGAAGGACAGCGAACAGCACCAATCCCGGGCGAGAAAGCGAAAATTTGACAATAGTTGCCAGCATGGGGAGCCTCAATGATCGTGTGATGCGCCGGACTTTTCGATGTCGGCTTTCAGAACATAACTGTTGGTGGTGACATACCGCGTTCCCGCCTCAAGGCCACCGAGGACTTCGACCCACTCACCATCCTGCCGTCCCAGATCCAGCATCCGCACCTCATACTCGTCACCGACCTGTGCGAACACCACCGTGAAATCGCGAAAGGCCTGCAGGCCCACCCGCTTCACTGCCAGCGGCACCGTATATTCAGCGACCTGGATTTCACCCGTAACAAACATGCCGGGCGCCCACCTCCCGCTCGAGTTATCCAGCACCACACGGGCCGCCACCGATTGATTGGGCTGGGCCATCGTGTCAATGCGGCTGATAACGCCCTGTTGTTCCAGCTGTGCGTCGGCAGCGATCACCCGTGCTGGCGAATCTTTCACTACCCGAGTGCGATCCTGCGGAAAGATGGCGAGTTCAGCCCACACGCTAGTCGTATCGATAATAGTGAACAGTGTTCGACCATCGGTTTGCTCACCCGGGTGTGCGCTGCGCTCAGTGATAACTCCGGCGATCGGGGCTGTAATCTGAAAACGCGTCAGGCTATCGTTACTTTCGACCGTCGCCAGGCGTTGCCCCTGCGTCACCCGATCTCCCACTGACACCTCGACTGATTCGACCAGACCGGCAAAGCGGGCAGTGACGCGCCGCACACTCTCGGCATTCGGAACTATGCGGCCGTAAACCGCGACAGTTTCGAGAATGGTCGCAGGACCGGCCGACGCGGTTTCCAGTTTGAACGCCGCTGCGATATCCGGTGCAATAGTGGTGCGCCCCTCGAAGTTTTCGTACTCCCAGTGGTGTGTCCCCTCGCCGTGGCGGGCGTCGATGGACACCACAAATGAATGGGGCTCGTAGATCACCGCATCGCCCCGCAGGAATTCATCCTGTTGCTGGAAGCTGATCTCGTCCTGAACACCGCCCAACCGGGTCAGCGTGATGCGCAGATCGACCTCACCGGGTGCAACGGGCTTGCCGCCTTTGGTTACCCACGCATGAAACTCTGGCGGCACGCCGGTCTCGAAAATGGCAAGCTCAAGCGCGAAGTCGCCATCCACCAGCAAGCGACCACCATGAGGACCTCTGGGAACTTCTGCCTCAGCAGCATCGCCATGTGCATCATCACCATCCTGTGCGTGATCGGTATGGTGTGGAGCGGAGTCGCCACAGCCAACCAGGCCTATTAGGAGTACCAGCACTATCAACCTGTTCAATACATTCGTCATACCAAACCTCATGGATTCTGGACTGCGGAAGGCATTGCAGCCCCGGTCAGTCGTTCTATTTCAATCAGGCGTTGATGCGCATCGATAGCGGCATCTACTAAATCTGTGCGTGTGGCTATTAACTCCGTTTGCATCACCTTTAATTCGTAGTAACTGTAGCGGCCGGCTGTGTAGGCTCGTTGCGTTTCCAAGGCGGCCTTTTCCAGTCGCGGAAGCACGTCCTCCCGCAACGTCAACGCACGGTGCAAGCTGTGCTCCAGCGCCTGGTGGACCGCGAAAAGTTGCGTTTCAATCTGTAGCCGAGTGGCGGCGCTATCTGCCTCAACCCCCTCCAGATTGGCGCGCGCCTCGGCCACGCGGCCTCGGTTGTTATCCTCGCTTGTTAACGGGATGACGACGCCGGCGACGAGCGCATTGTCGTCAGTGAGTTCCAGGCGGCGTATGCCGGCGTTGAAACGCAAGTCAGGTTTTGCCTGCGACTGCGCCGAGCGCAGCTCCGCTTCTCGCAATCGCCGCTCGCTCAGCAGTGCCGAAAGGTTTGGATTGCGATCCACTTCCTCAAGCAGACGGGCAAAACTGCCGGGCGATGGCAGCTGGTGCGGATTGCCCAGCACCTTGCTGAAGTCGGCTTGGGGCTCACCCCACTGCGCAGCCAACCAGCGTCTGGCCGTTTTCAGTTCGTGACTGATATCTTCTGCCGCCAGGCGCACGCGTGCCAGTTCGGCCTCTGCCCTTGCCAGATCGGCGGTGGGTGCCCGCCCCGCGTTTACCAGCGAGCGCACGGTCGCGACGGTCTGCTCTGCAAGCGCGCTCGCCTCCTGCGACAAGCGCAAGCGCTCCTGGTATTCAAGGGTTTCCAGAAACAGGTACGCAGTACGGGCAATCACGTCCAGGCGATGAATTTCTTTTTGCGCTTCCAGCGCGGACAAGCCGGCGCGCGCGGCGCTCACATACGCCTCGCGTTTCCCGCGCTCAAGGACCCAGCCCAGGCTTAGGGTCGTCTCCGTGCCGTCGACACCGCTATAGTCGCCAGAGCCCAGCGCATTTTCCACCACCAGCCCCAGTTCGGCGCTGGGCTTAACCTGCGCTTGTGCCAGACGACCCTGCTGGGCTTGCATCTGGTAGCCAAACGCAACCAGCTGGGGGTTGCCCCGCAGCGTCTTGTCGACCGCTTCTTCAAGGCCAATGCTGCCGACAGTGGCGGCAACCGTCATTTGAGTCGTGATGAGAAAGCTGAATACAATCAGGCCGCGCCGCGCCGCAGCGCGGTGAGGATGTAAGACCCACATAAATAATTTCCCGACGTCAGTGCGACGCGATTGTTGACTGTGCAATGCTAAGGGCAGTACAGACTACCTATAGTGCGAGGGATACGATCTAGTTGATCGCGGGGGGAGCGCGCAGGGGGGGTCTCCAGTGACTGTGGCGACTTAATTTACCCAGTTTACGAGGAGGAAGCCAAAGCCCCTGCCGTAACCAACCCTGTGCAATGAGCAAAATTGCGCAGGCTAATATCAACGGGATAAGTTGTGCCCAGCTGATGTGGAGTTTCTCGACCAACGAAACGTCAATATCTGTAGTGTGATCGTGGCCGTGATTTTTTGCTTGATGGAGATGTATACCATGCAAATTGGCGGATTTCTTGTCGGCTTCAATATGCAGATGCAATCCACTCATCTGCATAACGAGCAGGCTGAGACAGGCGAAGAGGGCAAGTGACCTGATTGGAATTTGCATCGCCAGACTATAGCCCTACATTGGGATGGTGTCACCCAATTCGAGCCACGGCCCAAACGAATAGGTGCTTTGAGTATAGGAAGTGTAAACGGTGTGTCGAGCAGATTGTCTGCCTGGTGAGTATTGCGCTCTCGCGAAACATTTACTGATCTTCCTGAAATCGGCATTGCTGGGTCAGAGCCCTGTCCTTGGCGCTCATGGACATCGGGTGGCCGCGGTGGCGCCCACCACAGGCACTGAGCCCGCCGACGATGATGCTAGCGCCGTTCGCAGATCATTCGTTCAGAGTCGCAGTTATTTCGTTCTTCGACACTAGCGCGCCAAAGCATGTACAACTGCAATGGACGTGAGCGGGTCGTGTTGCCCGAAATACATGGCCGGCACCTCCAGCGACGGCTTGACGAATCGTTTCACAGCAAGGATCGCGCCGAGCACGCTGTACTCTGTAGTGAACACGATCCCATCGGGAATTTCTACAAACTGCCCGAGCAGCGCGAAGTTCTTTGAACCGTCTGGCACCACCGCGGGCCGGTCGCCCTTGGCTCTGCTGAGAAACTGGCTGGTGCTGTAGGGCAGCATGCAAGGGATGCAGGTGGAGGTGTCGAGGATCTCGGTGTTTTCCCCCTCGTCCTGGTCGAACTGCAGGTGCCCCAACAACTCCTGCAGGATCTCGCGACCTGTGCACTCGGGCATGGTCTTGTTCACGAACGTGCCGATGTGGTTGCTCCCCAGCGCTGTCACCCAGATGACGCACGTATCGCGGGGTTGGTCGGGAAACAGGGGCTGGCGGTACGTGTGCAGGTGCAGGATCCACGGGGACGCTGTGATGGGCAGCGGGCTCTGACGACCCATCTGGCGCTCCACCAACCACTCGAATTTGCGCTGGAACAACCCGCCGCGGAAGGTGACGGTGCAGGTCATCATCGTGGACTGCGAGATGTCGCGCAGGAACTGGTCGGGGCGGCCGAAGTCGGGCTGCTTGGCGGCAATCTTTTTCCACAACGTCCACGCTCCGCCCAGGCTCTGGCTGCCGACCGCGGGCTTGTCCACCGGGCGGTCATGGGCGCCGAACGAGGCGTTGCTGACGATGGAGCCGATGGTCAGGAAGACGAGGTCGGTGTCGCGCACCGAAATGGACGGCTTGGGCTTGCCGCTCCCGGTCTCGAGGCAGATGCGCTCGATCCACCTTTCCTTGCCGCCGGAGTCCGTCTTGAAATCCACGTCCGAGATTCTGCGGTTGTAGTGGAAGTTCACGCCCTTCTTCTGCATGAACCGCAGAGCAGGCAGGATAAATGAATGGAAGTTGGTATAGCGGGTACGCTCCAGAGCGACCATCGTATTCATGTTCGGCATCTCGTGAAAGAAGAGGCGCATATAGCGCTTCATTTCCACCGCTGAATGCCACGGCTGAAACGCAAAGAGTGCCCGCCACATGTACCAATAATTGCTGGTGAAGAAGGCCTCTCCAAAGATGTCCGTGATCTTTGCGCCGTCCGGAATCAAGAACTCGGGTGTGGCCAGAAGTTTCGCCATCTTCAATTTTTCAGCCGTGTTCAGGCCCAGCTGATATCCGGTGTCCTTCTCACCGTGTTCGTGCAGAAGGCGAACCACCGTGTGAACCCCGCATTCTTCAAGGTTCTTCTGATGGTCTTCCAGGCACGATTCAGCATCGTTGTACGGAATGATGGACCACAGTTCCTTGGTGCAGGCATACACCTTGTCTTCAAACATGCGACTACCCTGCATCACGTAGGCCGGCTGGTCGTCCACGGTCATCTCCGACGCATCACAGCTTCCTCCCACCAGATCCTTGTCGCCCATTTGCTCAAAGATGTGGATATTGGATGGATTGAAGTCCGCCTTCTGGATCAAATATATCGCAGCGGCAATGGAGCCCAAGCCAAGACCATTGAGATAGACGTTGATAGCAGAATCTTCTCTCGTCTTCATTTTGATGTGCCTTTCCTGTTTTGAGCTTTTCAAATCGAACCACAAGATCGACTGCGAAGAAGTTGGGTCAGTCGCCACCGACCAACTTGAACTCCCGTAGCAGTGCGCCGATCTGGGTCTTGTCGAGTTCCTTCATCAGCAGGTCGCGCACGAACGCGGGGCCCGGGATGTCAATCTCCTTGCCATCGCGCAGTCGGCCCGAAGCGGCCAGCAGCATGCGGATGTCGTAGGTGGAATTGAAGACCTCGGGCACCCCGCGCTCGACCTTGAGCAGTGTGTAGACGGCCTCCATCGGCGTGCGCACGGAGTATTCAGTGGTGAAGATGCAGTCGCGCTGTTTCGACTCCGCGAACTGTCCGATGAAGGCGAAGTTGATCGCGCTCTCGGGCACC
>JANNXP010000017.1:0-20395 GCA_031409615.1 Haliea sp.
CCCCCCCCCTGCCTCCGATCGTGCTCTTCTAACCCGACTCGCTCTAATGGCTCGATGCGTGCCCAGGTTGGTACCGTCACCCACGGCTAATATCTCGGCCTTCTGACCAGTGGGGGGCGTTACCAACCTGGCCGCGGCAAGCAACGCGAACTGACCATTGCAAGCAAACCACCCTGGCCGAACCCCAAAATATCGCCCTCGACGCAGCAGTCATACGCCGCCTGTCACCCCGGCCGGCAACTTGCTATAATGCCCGCGTTTTTCCGCAAGACGCATCCCCATGGCAACACCTATTTTTTCCTACCGCAAGTTCTGGGCAGAGTGCTTTGGCCCCGCTCCCGAACTGCCCATGTCGCGCGCCGAGATGGATGCCCTGGGCTGGGACAGCTGCGACATCATCATCGTCACTGGTGACGCCTATGTCGATCACCCCAGCTTCGGCATGGCGGTGATCGGGCGCTTGCTCGAGGCGCAGGGCTTCAGGGTAGGTATCATCGCCCAGCCGGACTGGACCTCAACTGCAGATTTTCAGGCCCTGGGCGCGCCCAATCTGTTCTTCGGGGTGGCCGCGGGCAACATGGACTCCATGATCAACCGCTATACCGCCGACAAAAAGCGTCGCAACGACGACGCGTATACCCCGGGTAATGTCGGCGACAAGCGCCCTGATCGGGCCGTCATTGTTTACAGCCAGCGGCTGCGCGAAGCCTACAAACAAGTGCCACTGGTAATCGGCAGCATCGAAGCCAGCCTGCGCCGCATCGCCCACTATGACTATTGGAGCGATAAAATACGTCGCTCGATATTACTGGACAGCAGCGCCGACCTGCTGCTGTATGGCAACGCCGAGCGCGCCATTGTCGACGTGGCGCACCGACTGGCGGCAGGTGAGCCCATCCACAGTATTCGCGATCTGCGCGGTACAGCCTTCGTGCGCAAGCGCGTGCCCGACGACTGGCGCGTGATCGATTCCACCAGTATCGATGTGGTCGGACCCATTACCGCGCCGATTAACCCCTATGTCGACACTGCCACAGCGAGCTGTGCGACGCAGGTCGCGGATGTCGAGGCGATAGAGCCCGTCAGGCTTATCGGCCACATGAAGGACCAGGAGTCGCAGGCGGTTATTCGACTGCCCTCGTATGAGCAGGTGAAGAGCGATCCCGCCCTGTATGCCCACACGTCCCGCGTGCTGCACAAGGAGACCAACCCCTACAACGCCAGGCCGTTGGTGCAAGCTCATGGCGAGCGCGAGTTGTGGCTCAATGCGCCACCGATACCGCTGGAGACTGAGGAGTTCGATGAGTTGTTCGAACTGCCCTACTCACGCGTGCCACACAGCAGCTACGGCGATGCGCGGCTGGTGGCTTACGAAATGATCCGGCACTCAGTCAATATCATGCGCGGTTGCTTTGGTGGCTGCACGTTTTGCTCGATTACCGAGCACGAGGGCCGCATCATCCAGAACCGCTCCGAGGACTCCATCATTCGGGAGATCGAGCAGATTCGCGACACCTCACCCGCGTTCACCGGGGTCATTTCAGACCTGGGCGGACCGACTGCCAACATGTGGCGCCTGGCCTGCAACAGTAAAGAGGTCGAGGCCAAATGCCGCAAGCTGAGCTGTGTGTTCCCGGGCATCTGCAAAAATTTGAATACCGACCAGACACCGCTGGTCAGCCTCTATCGACGCGCCCGTGGCATTAAGGGCGTCAAGAAGGTGCTGATCGCGTCCGGGTTGCGTTATGACCTTGCGGTGCAGAGCCCCGAGTATGTTAAGGAACTGGTCACCCACCACGTGGGCGGCTACCTGAAAATCGCGCCTGAACACACCGAGGATGGGCCTCTGTCAAAAATGATGAAACCCGGCATTGGCTCTTATGATCAGTTCAAGGCCATGTTCGAGAAGTATTCACTCGCGGCAGGCAAAAAGCAGTACCTGATACCCTATTTCATTGCCGGCCACCCTGGCACCACCGATAAGGATATGATGAATTTGGCGCTGTGGCTGAAGACCAATAAATACCGCGCCGACCAGGTGCAGACGTTCTATCCGTCGCCCATGGCCACAGCCACCGCGATGTACCACAGCGGAAAAAACCCGCTGAAACGCGTAACTCACCAGAGCGACACTATGCCCACGGTAAAAGGACTGGAGCAGCGCCGCCTGCACAAGGCCTTCCTGCGCTACCACGATCCGGATAACTGGCCGGTATTGCGCCAAGCACTTAAAAAAATGGGGCGAGCTGACCTGATCGGCAACGGCAGCCATCAGTTGGTGCCCACGCGCCAGCCGGCCAAGCACCATCCTGTGGTCGCTGCCGATTCCCAGCCCTTCGCCACCCAACACAACGGAGTAGTGCGGGTACCTGCGCGGCCCAAGCGCAGGTCCAGGCCCTAGCGTTTCGCGTCTCATCCAACACACATGAACACACACTAACGGGAGAACTTTGATGTCTATGGCACGCATGCTGTCCAGTCTGGTATTGATGCTCATCTGCGGCACCGCGCTCGCCGCAGCCCCTGCGATAGAGGCCCCACTGCCCGAATTGAACATCAGCGAACGCGGTGAACTCCTGTTGGCCGGGGATGATGTCAGTTTCGTCCCCTGGCGCTCCGACACAAACGCCGGCACGGTGCAGGTTGTGCAATACTTCGCAGCCACCCAGAAAGCCAGTGAAACCTTCAAGCCGTTCACCGACCTGCTGGAGGCCAACTTTGCACCTGGCACCATTCACGTCACTACCATCCTCAACCTCGATGCCGCGATGTGGGGTACCACACCGTTCGTTATCGCAGAGTTGAAGAAGAACAAGCGTATCCACCCCAAGGCCAGCATGGTGGTGGATGATAAGGGTGCCGGGGTCGTCGCGTGGGAGTTGGGTAAAGAGGGTGCCGCGCTGGTGATCATGGACCAAAAGGGGATCGTGAAATACTTCACGCGAAAGGCCTTGAGCGAGCAGGAGATCGCAGCAACGCTGCAATTGATGAAGTCCAATATTGGCGGTTGACCAGGTAAACTCATGCGACGTGTCAGTGCCTGTCGATTTGTCAGATATCGGGTGATGTACTACTGTTAACAGTGCTCTCATCAGGTGAGGCAACTCACGCACAAGGAGAAACACCATGTCATTAAAGAACAGTAAAACCGAAAAAAATCTGAAAGATGCCTTTGCGGGCGAATCCCAGGCCAATCGTCGCTATCTGTACTTTGCCGCCAAGGCAGACGTGGAAGGCTACAATGATGTCGCCGCTGTATTTCGCTCTACCGCAGAGGGCGAAACCGGGCATGCCCACGGGCACCTTGAGTATCTGGAAGAGACCGGAGATCCCGCTACCGGACTACCGATCGGCGCTACTTCTGACAACCTGAAGGCCGCTATCGCTGGTGAAACCCATGAGTACACGGACATGTACCCGGGCATGGCCAAGACTGCACGGGACGAGGGCTTCGACGAGATCGCCGACTGGATGGAAACACTGGCCAAAGCCGAGCGCAGCCACGCCAACCGCTTCCAAAAAGCCCTGAACGATCTGAACAACTAACGCCTCCCGGCGGGCGCGCCTGCAGGCGTACCCACCACCCACTCCTGCAACCTTGTCAGCCTATTGAGGGGCCGTATTGTGAGAGAAGGAAGCCTGGATGCGCCGACCCGTCACCCCATCGAATGGACGTCCGAGGACTACTGGGACAAGGCCAGCCTGGATCAGGAACTGGAGCGCGTCTACGACATCTGCCATGGGTGTCGCCGCTGTGTCAGTTTGTGCGATGCCTTTCCCACCCTGTTCGATCTGGTGGACGAATCCCCCACACTGGAAGTGGATGGCATTGATAAGGCAGATTTCACCAAGGTTGTAGACCAGTGCTACCTGTGTGATCTGTGCTACATGACCAAGTGCCCTTATGTGCCGCCCCATCAATGGAATGTGGATTTTCCGCACCTGATGCTGCGGGCAAAAGCGGTGAAGTTTAAAGAAGGCGGGGCCAAGCTCCGCGATCGGGTGCTCACCAGTACCGACACTGTGTTTGGTATAACGTCCATTCCCCTCATCGACATCACCGTCAACGCCATGAATAGCAACCCCGGTTTTCGCAAGGTACTGGAGTCAGTGGCGGGTATCCACCACGCAGCGCCCATCCCCCGGTTTCACAGGAAGACCCTGCGAAAACAGGTCAAACCCCTGCTGCGTGCTATCCAGCCAACGACTGTGGGCGCAACGACCGGCAAACTTGCCCTGTACGCCACCTGTTACGGCAACTACAACAGTCCTCAGATTGGCGCAGACTTTATCAAGGTGTTTCAGCACAACGGCGTGCACATCGACGTGGTGCCAAAGGAAAAATGTTGCGGCATGCCCAAATTGGAACTGGGCGATCTGGAGTCGGTGAACAAACTAAAGGAGGCCAATATTCCGGTATTGGCCAAGCTGGTGGACGAGGGCTACGATCTGACAGCCCCCATTCCGTCCTGTGTGTTGATGTACAAGCAGGAACTGCCACTCCTCTACCCGGATGACGCCGATGTGAGAAAAGTGCAGAAGGCATTCTTTGACCCGTTTGAATACCTGTGGTTGCGACACAAGGGCGGCGCATTGAACACGCAGTTCCCTAATCCATTGGGCGAGATCGCTTATCAGGTAGCCTGTCACCAGCGCGTACAGAATATCGGGCTGAAAACCCGCGACATACTCAACCTGGTGCCCGGCACCACGGTCGCCGCAATTGAGCGCTGTTCAGGCCACGATGGCACCTATGCTGTCAAAAAAGAAACCTACGAAAAGTCGGTAAAAATCGCCCGCCCGGTGGTGCGCAAAGTGGACGAGCAGCAACCGGATCATTTCATAAGCGATTGCCCCATGGCCGCCACTCACATTGCCAAACTGGCGGAAAAAGTGGATAAGACCGAACATCCCATGACACTGCTGCGCATGGCTTACGGCCTATAGATCAAGGAGCTGTTAATGCCCACCCTGTCGCGCGCGGACCTCTGGTCGCTGGAAGAATACTCGGAACTGCGGCCCGCATTTCGGGCGCAAGTGCTGGCCCATAAAAAGACCCGGCAGGTGTCGCTGGGGGAACACGCCAGACTGTACTTCGAGGATGCACTCACAATTCGCTACCAGATACAGGAGATGCTGCGCATCGAAAAAGTGTTTGAAGCCTACGCCATTAGCGAGGAGCTGGAAGCCTACCTACCCCTGATTCCGGATGGACACAATTGGAAGGCTACCTTTATGATCGAATATGAGGAGCCTGAAGAGCGCGCGCGGCAGTTGGCCAGGATGATTGGTATAGAAGAGAAGGTATGGTTACAGGTTGCAGATTGCGACCGTATCTACCCCATAGCCGACGAGGACCTTGAACGTGACAACGGCCTCAAGACCTCGTCAGTGCATTTCTTGCGCTTTGAATTGACGCCGGTAATGATTGCCGCTGTTCGCGCTGGTACCGCAGTAAGCGCGGGCATCGATCACCCCGCCTATGCCGTAAACGCCCTGCAACTGCCAACGGGGGTGCGCGACTCACTGGCCAATGACTTAAAAGCCCACGCTATCAACTAGAGCCAGCCCGTTTTTTGGTATGCCGGGTGGCCATGGCCTGCAGCGGATCATCAGGCCACGGATGTTTGGGGTAGCGTCCTTTCATTTCGCGCTTCACGTCCTGGTAACTGCTGCGCCAGAACCCGGCGAGGTCCTGGGTAATCTGCAAGGGATGTTGTCCCGGCGACAACAGGTGTACTAGTAACGTGACTCGTCCATCAGCGATGGTTGGGGTTTCCTCGCAACCGAACATCTCCTGCAACTTGACCGCCAGCACCGGGGGGTCCTGGGTGTAGTCAATCGCCACACTGGAACCTGAAGGCACCGCCCAGCGTTCCGGGGTCATGCGCTCCAGTTCCAGAGGCAACGGCCAGGGTAAAAGTGCCCGCAACATGCCCTTGATATCCAGCGTTTGGAAATCCTCTATGCGGCGCACCGGACCCAGGTAAGGCAGCAGCCATGATTCCAGCGTCCGCAGCAAGGCGGCGTCTGACAAATCTGGCCACGGATTGTGCTCCGCATTGGCGCAGGTCCGCTGCAGCAGCATGACCCGGGCACGCCACTGCTGCAGGTTGCTATTCCACGGCAGTACATCCAGCCCCTTCTTGCGTACCACCCCCAACAGTGCCGCCGCCCGCGCTGCCTCGGACACCTGCTCCAGCGGTTGCGTTGCTAACAGAATATTGCCTACCAGACGGTGCCGCTCGGCGACAAAGCGCTCTTTGCGATAGTCCCACTCCACGTGCTCGACTTCGGTCACGAGGGTCGAAAGTAGGTCACTGAAATTGCCGGGATTAAGTGCGCTGGCACTGTAAATGCGATCCACCGGCTCGCCCACCTGTCCACCCAGCTCAGCCACCGCCAGCCATTGGGTACCGACCAGACTGTCTTCCCTGGGCAGCGAAGCACTGCGTCCATTGCTCAGTTGATACTGGTAACCATCTGCCCCGTCCGCACGCAACCGGGCGATGCGATCGGGAT
This sequence comes from Haliea sp., assembly GCA_031409615.1. GTDB lineage: Bacteria > Pseudomonadota > Gammaproteobacteria > Pseudomonadales > Halieaceae > Marimicrobium. The sequence goes on from JANNXP010000017.1 coordinate 6,523, forward strand.
AGGCACTGGCCAGCAATACCCCGAGTATGTCCTGCTGGGCAACGCCAAGCGCAATCTGGCGCGGCTTGTGTACGTCGCTGGCCAGACGGGCGAAGCGTCGGGCCTGTTGCCAGACGCGCTTGAACCAACCCTGCAATTGAGGCGGGCAGTGGCTTTCCCCCATCAGTACGGCAACGGTAGAGACGACATCCACACCCTGATCGCTGAGGGGATTACGCTCACTGAGTATGGCCGCGAGCAGGCAGGCCGTTTCGATCGCGTGAATGTCACAACCCACCAGCAACATATGGGCAAGACGCGGATGCAGCGGCATCTGCGCCAGACGCACACCGTGGGGTGTGAGTTGGACACTGCCCGACTTATTCATAAACGTCGCGCCGCACCGCTCCAGAGTGGCGAGCGCCTGTGCAAAGGGCGCGGCGGGTGGCGGGTCCAGCCAGCGCAGTTCCGCGCTATCGGTCACTCCCCAGGACAATAGTTGCAGTGCCATGGGTGCCAGGTCCGCCTGCAAAATCTCGGGCGTGGCATGGGCTACAAAACGTCCCTGCTGTTGTTCAGTCCACAGGCGATAGCAATAGCCGGGCGCCTGTCTGCCCGCCCGCCCCTGACGCTGCTCGGCTGAGGCCCGCGAGATGCGCCGGGTGGTAAGCCGAGTCATGCCGGTCGTCGGATCAAACACGGCTTCTCGCACCAATCCGGAGTCCACCACCACCGTAATTCCCTCAATGGTCAGGCTGGTTTCGGCGAGGTTGGTGGACAGGACAATTTTGCGTTTTCCGGCGGGCGCCGGGAGTACTGCCTGCTGTTGTCGCTCCAGCGACAGGCCGCCGTAGAGTGGTGCGAGTTCCACCTGCTGTTCACCGAGGCCTTTGAGCGCATCGGACAAACCCCTTGCCACCGCACTGATCTCGTACTGGCCAGGCAGGAACACCAGAAGACTACCGGCATGCTCGCGCAGTGCGTGTAGCACCGCGGTAATCGTGGGCTGGATGATGGAGTCGCGCAACTGATGAGGCTCGCCGTAACGTGTGTCGACGGGAAACTGGCGGCCACTGGAGGTCACGACCGGCGCGTTGCCAAGTAGCGTCGCTACCGCCGCACCATCCAAGGTCGCCGACATGACCAACAGTTTCAGCGGCGGCCCCTCGCGGAACACTTCGCGGCCATGGAGGGTGAGTGCCAGGCACAGGTCTGAGTCCAGATTGCGCTCGTGGAACTCATCAAAAATCACCAAGCCGATCTCCTCCAGTCCCGGATCTCGCTGTAACTGGTGCGTGAGAATTCCCTCGGTGATGACTTCTATGCGTGTGGAGTCACTGACACAGCTGTCCATGCGGACACGGTATCCCACCGTTTGCCCCACGGACTCGCCCAGTAGTTGGGCCATACGCGATGCAGCGGCCCTTGCGGCCATGCGGCGCGGCTCCAACACCAGGATTTTACGACCACCCAGCCAAGCCTGTTGCAGCAGCGCCAGCGGCACGACTGTAGTCTTACCGGCTCCCGGCGGCGCCTGCAACACCACCTCGCTACTCTCGTGCAAGCACAGCTTAAGCTGGTCGAGAACGTCAGAGATGGGAAGCGAGTTGATGATGTCAGGATTCATGCGGCAATCTTAACGGAGCGAGACCGCGCAGGCTATGAAATACGCTGACCAGAGCGGGTCAGTGCGCTATGCTGCAGGCTCTGCTGCATGCTTTCGAGGAGCACGTCGATGATATTGCTGGTGTCCGGTATCCTGCTTTTTGCCTGTGTCCATTTCATCCCCTCGCTGACGCCTTCGCTCAGGATGGGCGCAATCGAGCGTGTCGGCGAAGGTGGGTACAAAGGCATTTTCTCTTTGCTACTGTTGACCTCGTTTGCATTGATCATTCTAGGTTGGCGCAACACGTTGCCGACCCCTGTCTACCTGCCACCTGTCGCCCTGCATAACGTTGCATTGGGGCTTATGATCAGCGCATTTCTGTTGTTGGCAGTCAGTTCGCGCAACTCACGATTGCGCTTAGTGGTTCGCCATCCGCAACTCACAGGCGTGGCGCTTTGGGGCATCAGTCACCTGCTGCTCAATGGTGATAACCGCTCAATAGTGCTATTTGGTGGCATGACCCTGTGGGCACTCATCGAAATCGTGGTCATCAGCAAGCGACAGGGGGTCTGGGTCAAGACTCCTACTCCGTTCTGGGGAGCCGAGGGTGTAACAGTGATCATTGCAGCCATAACGATTGGCGTCACTGTCTACCTTCATCCTTGGCTCAGCGGTGTGCCGGTATCATGGTGACAGGCCAGCTGCATGGTGGGTGCCGGCTTGGTCAGCCTTTGGTAGCAGGGTGTGCGACCTCCTCGAATGAGAAGCGGGTCGCCACTTTGCCCGACCAAGGTTTACCACCCACCTCAACATAGGGGTAGATAAAATAATTTAGCGGCGCCTTTGCACTACCTGGTGAGAGCACCAGGTCGCGCCCGGTACTGAAGTGAATACGATCTGCGGGTTGTCCGCCATAGAGCAATTCGCGCTGCTCGGGATGTTTAGCCGCTTCAGAGGCATCGATGGGGACCCATCCCCGCTCTGGTAAATAGACTTGCACCCAGCAGTGGTAGCCGCCGACCTCCCCCTTGTTGCTGTCCACAGGAATTGGAAAGCCCATTTCAAAGCGCGCTGGAATACCTTCCGAGCGCGCCAGTGCGATAAACAAGGAATGGAAGTCCGTGCAATTGCCATAGCGCTCGTTACACGCCCAGAACGTATCCCCATTGCCCCAGCCAGTGCCCACCTTTTTATACTCTACATTGTCTACAACCCAGTCGTAGATCGCGCGGGCGGTGGCGGCAGGTGAATCATCGGCGCGCATTTTATGCACCTCACCAAGTATCGGCCGCAGAACCTCATGGCCTACCGGTATGAGTGTATCGGGAGCCAGCGACTGCTCTCGTTGCGCAGCGGTAATATCCGCCCTACCACTTGCCATCATCGCATCGCGGGCCACAGTCCAGCGCAGTGTAGCGCCCAGTGGATTGCTGCTGGCAGCGGGACGATGCAGGTGATAATAGGTATTGCCATAGACCGTTTCCTGTGTGATCTCACCCGGCATCGAGGACAGCAGGGACTGCTCCAATATACGTTGTCCAGGCTCCTGCGACGGCACTGGAATGTAGATATCCACCGATTCTCCGACGGGAAAATCCTGCGCCAGGATCTCATAGGAAAACTGCAATATCCGAGTCTCGGGCGATGCCGCTAGCACAGGAAAGGCAAACAGGCACAGTGCCCAACACAAACCTGATCGCAAAGGAGATGTCCCGGGCGCGAAAAAAAAGTTACTGATACATCGTGTTACAAACATGAGGTGCTCCGGAGTGGTAACAGGCGCCGAGATGAGCAGCTAGATTGGATACTTGAAATCCAGGCACCGCTCAGTATAAGCCCACAGACGATCCGCCGCGGCATCATCACGGGCCCATGGCTTGGCCTTGCTGAGTTTAGAGTTAGCAAAGTATTCACCGCTGATCGCTGCAACGTCATTACTGCTGCACAGATAGATCGACGTCTGCGCGCCCTGCTGTGGACTGCGAAAAAAGGGCTTCAACAGCAACGGTAGAATTTTGCTCAACACGCCGCCGTTCTGGCTACCCAGTGACGTTGCCACCGCACCAGGGTGCAGGCTGTTCACGGTGATATCCTGTCCCTTGAGCATTCTGGCAAGGCGCCGAGTGAACAGGATGTTGGCGAGCTTGGAACGACCGTACTCACGGAAGGTTTTGTAGCTTTTCGTGGCCTGCATGTCGTCAAAGTTCATGCTCTTTACAAACGCATGGGCGTCGGAGGCCACATTGACGATCCGTGCGCCCGGCGCATTCTGCAACAGCGGCAGCAGCAGACCGGTGAGCAAAAAGGGCGCGAAATGATTGACCGCCAGCGTCTCTTCAAAGCCATCCAACGTTTCCTGCCGCGATGTGTTCACCACACCCGCGTTGTTCAGCAGCACATCCAAAGGCTTACCCTTGGCCAAAAGCGACTCCCCCGCCCTGCGCACACTGCCCAAGTCAGCCATATCCATGATGACGATGTCAGGAGTCAATCCGCCGAGAGCAACAATCTCTTGTTGCAATGACTCAGCCTTCTCCCGACTGCGACACAACAAGGTAAGTTGCGCGCCGCGCCTGGCGAGTTCCAGACTCGCAGTCCGCCCAATTCCAGCCGTTGGCCCAGTAATAGCTACGTGTTTACCCTGCATGATATGTCCTGCTCCTGTCCGCAAATGACGCCGCACTCTAGCCCAAAACGGCCTGCGCTGAAAGCTCGCCCAATACTGCTGCGCTATGCCGGGAGAGACGACGCTATTATAATTCTCGATCTTTAGACGCGGTGGCACCTATGTCCCTATTCAATAAAGGCAACAAACCTCTGGACGACAAGCAAGCGCTGCAAAACCATATAAATCGCGCACTGGCGGTGAAGGCACCCGCCGGACTGGAGGTGAAAATCGCCTACCAGATGGTAAAGCGCTTGCTCCACCCTATGATAACCGGCACCGAGAATATTCCTGAACAGCCCTGCCTTTTCGTGGGAAACCACTCACTGTTCGCCCTGGATGGCGCCATTCTTACGCCCCTGTTCCTTAAGGAATTGCACCGCTTTCCCCGCGCCATGGGCGACAAGTTTCTATTCAGCAATCGACGCATTGCAGATTTTCTGCTGGGCAACGGACTGGTCATGGGCCACCCTGATGTTTGCACGGCCTTGATGGAAGATCAGCAGGACCTACTGGTGTTCCCGGGTGGTGCCCACGAGGCGGTCAAACCTCTCTCCCAACTCTATGAGTTACAGTGGAAGGAGCGCTTCGGTTTTGTGAAACTGGCCGCCAGACACGGCTATACAATTATGCCCTTCGGCCTGGTGGGGCCGGATGAGTTCTATGGGCATTTTGTCGAGGGCCAGGACCTCCCCGACTCCGCCTTGGGCCGATTGCTCACCCGGCTTGGCCTGCTGCATGACGATATTCGTTTTGACATCCTGCCACCCATTCCCGTAGGCAGCCTGGGCACGCTATTCCCAAAACCACAGCGCTGTTACCTTGGCTTTGGGCAGGCCGTCGATCTCTCCCGGTACAAAGGCAAGACCTTGTCGAAAAAGACGCTGCATTCGGTACGCGCCGAGGTGGCGACGCAAATTGAAACGCAATTGGCGGAGCTACTGATAACCCGAGAGCAGCATAGAGGTACAGATGGTCTGCTGCGGCGTCTACTCACGCTGTAGATCGCGGCGCTACTCACTCATCACGCGAGCCAGTCGCTCCGGGTGACGCCAGGTGCCGCCGAGCAGTCGCCCGAGGTACAGCAAGGCTAATACAATCAACATGCAGACGAATACCCACCAGGACACGAGGGGACCGAAGCCGTACACGACGATGACGCAATACTGCGCCAGCAGCATCAACCAGTGCACGCTAGTCGACGTTATCATGATCCAGCGTGTATCGCCCGCTCCGCGCAGCGCTCCACCAGCAATGAGGATAGTGGCGTCGGCGAGCATGTAGGTGGTAAGGCCGATCATCATATGGCTGGCCAGTTCCGCAATGGCTACAAAGTTGTCCTCCCCCGTGTCGAATACCCCCACCAAGGATTCGCGAAACAGCAGAAAGAGTATGGCCAATATCCCTGCATAGCCCAGCGCCACAATAAAGCCTGACGAGATCACCTGATTGGCCCGCTCCATATTACCCGCCCCGACAAAGCGACCGATAAGCGTCATGACACCGATATTCAGGCCGATCATTGGAATGAACGAGAGCATGTCCCAATTGAACACAATGGCCATAGCTGCGCCTTGCACGACGCCGTAGGATTGAAACAGCAGCAAAAATAGATTGAAGCTGGAGATATTCATGAAGGTCTCCAAGCCGGAGGGCATACCCAGGCGCAGGTAGCGACGCATGATGCCGCGATCCAGACGCAGTGATTCGGGAACGTGGAACTGGCGTTGATGATCTTTTGCCAGGTAGAAAAGCAGGAATATACCGATACCAAACACGGTGGCAGCTACGGTTCCCCATCCCGCCCCGGCTATACCCATTTGCGGCAGGCCGAACTTGCCGAATATCAGCGCCCACGACAGCGGAACATTAACAGCGCAGGCGATCAAGTCGGCTACCATGACAACACGGGTCCGGCCGATGCCGGAAAAATAGCAAGCCAGACAGGCTTTCACCAGCGTAAAAACACTACCTATCATCAGGATGGAGAAGTAAGTTTGCTCCAGTGGAACCTGCGCGGGATCGTGTCCTATCAGGGCAAAGACATTACCACCATAGAACGCCATGACCAGTAGCAGCGGTGTGCTGCCCAGGGCGATCAATACTCCCTGTGTTGCCACTAGCGGGCACTTGGCCAGTTGTCCTGCGCCGTAGTACTGGGCAACCATGGCGTTGCCATAGGTGATCAAACCCATGAACAGTGAGAAGCAAAAAAATGCGGCAACACCACCGCCCAATGTAGCGGCAATATGGGCGGCATCAATAGAGGACATAAACAGGCGATCAGTGAACACCATGACCGCAAATGCGCCCTGCGACACGACTATGGGCAGAGAGAGTCTAAGCAGCTCGCGCAGGGTGGTTAACGAGAGTATTTTCACTGGCAACCAGACTGTTGCATGCTAGTCTTCACCGCAAGACTCTGTCGCCTATTTTCGCCAGCGTCTGCTCAATCAACACCAGGACAAACGCTGCTGAGCTATACAAATAGTAGATCTGGTGAAACAACATTGCGCGGCAAGCGAAAAAAAGGCCTCCTCTTCTATAGAAGAAAACGGCCATCTCAATGTTCGCGAAGAGCATTAGCAGTATCGGAAATAATAGAAATCCAGGACTCAGAAAGCCGCTCAGTATAGCCAGCATCACAAGTAACAAGCTAGCTGCTATGAGCGCCCTGGCCTGCTCTGCAACGCCTACATTGAGATCGTTGGGTATGCCTTCACCGGAGCTCAGGATAAGTCGCGACCACGGTATCGCGCGCCTGAAAATCTCAGTGTGCAGCAGATTACCGAACCGCCAGACCTTAAGGTGCGTGCATTGCACCTCGCGGTGCAGTCGCACGCGGCCACCCGCCTTTATAAGGCGATAACCAAGCTCAATATCTTCTATCGAAGGAAATCGATAGCGCTCGACATCAAAGCCCCCCGAGGCGAGAAAGGCAGTGCGCCTGACCGCGCCACAGCCGGACCAAAAGGTGCGGGCCTCATTGCTGGCCCTTTGGTGGTAGTAATGGTGCACCAGATTTTTATACTGGGAAAAAAAGTTCTTAGCCGGCGGATTAGTGTCATAGGAACCGAAGACGGCAACGACTTGCTGGTCATCAAAACCCCGGTGAAGACCCAGTGCAGCGGCCTCATGCACCACCACGTCCGCATCGACAAACCAGAGAATGTCGCCCTGTGCCGTTTGGGCGGCCTGATTTCTGGCTCCTCCCGGGCCTATGCGACCACCGGAGGAAAGCACCTTGGCACCCATCGTCTGTGCTATCTGCTTACTGTCGTCTGTGGAGCCGTCATCAATCACGATAACTTCAAGAATTTCCCCGCGCTGCTGCATCGCAAGCAGTGGAGGGACACTTTGCAGTATAAAATCAGCGCCGTTATACACGGGCATAATCACGCTGATGCCCGAAACCCTATTGTCGATTTGCGCCACAGCGGAACCTCTTGATTCATTGTTATCTATGGTTGATACGGTAATGCAAGTTGTTGCGGGTGCGTCGCTACCAAACAGTGTCGCCGCTCAGCTCTGGCCCATGGCCTCAAGATGAGTCAGCGTTAATTGCGCCGCATGTGCCCAGGTAAAACCACTGGCCCTGACCAGGGCATTGGACGACAGCTGCGCCCTTAACACGTCGTTTTCCACCATATCTATCATGGCATTCGATATAGAATCCACATCAAAGGGATCGAAGTATATGCCCGCATCGCCAACCACTTCCGGCAGTGACCCCCGGTCGCTCGCCAGCACCGGAGCGGCGCAGGCCATGGCTTCGATGGCAGGTAGCCCGAAGCCCTCAGAATACGATGGCATAGCCACTGCCAGCGCGCCGCTATACAACGCTACCAGATCGGAGTCAGACACATAACCGCTGAAATGCACCTTATCGCGCAACGCAGGATTGGCCTGTACCCTGGCATGCAGGCTATCGTAATTGGAGAAAAATCCAGCACCCTCAAAATCGCCTACCAGAGCCAGGTGAACATACTGCAGATGCCCCTTGCTCATTGCTTGCTCAAATCCGTCGAGCAATCCATGCAGGTTCTTGTGCGGGGCCAAGCCGCCAACAAAGACGATAAACGGCGCTTCTACCGGTAGTTTGGCCCGCGCCCGCGCAGCGCTAAGGAGCGCCTTGTCATTCGTTAGCTGAAATTGAGGATTCGGCGCCGCACTGGCAATATCAATCTTTTCTGGATCAGCACCAATGAATTGCACTATCTCTTCTTTGGCGGCTTGCGATACGGTCAGTATGCGCTGACTTGACCAGATCGCACACTTCATCTTGATGGTCCAGAACAACCGACCCCTCCAGCTGGGGAAGATCAACTTTGGGTAGTGTTCGGCGATAGCGTCGAAGACCGTGACCATGGTCGGAAGTTTTCGCGGCACGGGGTACCACGAATAGACTGCGGGAAAGAACATGATATCAAGCGGACACTGCGCTACCGCTCGATACAATCGGTACATATCGAACGGCGATCTATTGCTATCGGCGACCGCCGCTTCAGTCGTCGGACGTGATGATGCCGCCTGAATAACAGTGACATTGGTAAACCGCATCAGTTCATTCAGCGGCTGGTCTACGAAAAGGTAAAAGCGATGGTCGGAGTCTAACTCAAACAAGGCGCAAAGGACGTCGCGAGTGAATCGGCCGAACCCGCGATTATTCCACCAGCAGGTAGCGTCAATGCCAATATTCAACCGTCACACCCTTACTACTAAAAACACGCCAGGATCGCCTACCGAAGGGATATCACCTGGCACCGGAGTCAGTTGCACTCCTCCTCTATCTTATAGTGATCCCGACTAATACTCTTGGAGCTTTTGATTTCATGATATTCGAGCTCGGTATTGACATCCATGTGATCCACATCATAGCCGAGAATTTTTCGGCCAAGCAGCAATCCCATCTCGATAGAGTGATCGGCATTATTATAGCGGTGAGTGCCCCCGCGCCCAACAATATGCAAACCCTCGAATCCACAGAGGAAGTCATTGATAATTTTTATTTTGTCCGCGTACTGTAGATCGTAAACCGGGTATGCCTGCAGTGACCGCACACAGGAGAAGTCAATCACGTCTGCACTGTCGATAAATTTCAATTTTTTCTCGAGATCTTCAACACAGCGTTGGCCGACCTCCTCATCCGTCATATTCCAGATATGATCATCCTTAGTGCAAAAGCACTCAAGAACCAGAGAAGTGGTGGATTGATCCGGAACCATCGCAGGACTCCAGTTCTTCGGTTCATGCAAACGTCCAAACAGGATGTCCTCATCCTGAACGTAGAGCCAGGTATCAATGGAAACCCGCTCCTTGCTTAGAATGACATTCACTGTGATGAGCGCGCGGAAGGTGAGTCCTTTGGCCGCATCGATGACCTTTTGATCACACGCGGGCTCCATGATCCTGGGAAGGACGCCCAAGGGTATGGTTGACACTACCGTAGTAGCCGTGACCGAATGCTCCTGACCATTGGGATTACTGTAAAATATCTCGAAATCGTTGGGGCCATTGTATGTAATTCTGGTGACATTGGAGTCCAGAATAATGGCATTTGATTCGCTCTTGGCAACAATGTCCTCAGCCATACGTTGCGGGATGCGAACATAACCGTCACGAGGATACATGAACTCCTCTATCAGGCTTTCGTTATCCGATTTAGTTCTAAGCAAAGACTCCTGGATCACTGTCCAGATGGACAATCCAGCACTGCGCTGGGACACCCAGTCGGAAGACAGTTTTTCACAGGGGAGTCCCCACACTTTTTCACTGTAGCGGCGAAAAAACATGTCGTATAACTTTCCCCCGAACTGTGCCACGTAGGCGTCTTTCATATTATTGATAGGCTTGTTGAACACTGAATACTGCAATGCCGATAGCACGTAGGTGATACCGGCGTGCATAATGGTAATGAATCCAGCGTTCTTGATGACGTTGAGAATGCTGATAGGGTAGCTGTAATAGCCCCCGTCGTAGTAGATACGACTAATGCGCTCCACCCAGACTATTTCATCACCCATCAATCGGCGAAACCAGCTATTCAAGTCTTCGTTCTTGGTAAACCAGCGGTGGCCCCCCAGATCGAATTTGTAACCCCTGTGCTCATTGGTGTTACAAAGTCCTCCGACGAAATCATTGCGATCGATAACGGAGACCTTGACGCCACTGACACTTAATTCATGCCCGGTCGCCAGTCCCGCAGGTCCGGCACCGAGGATCACTACATGTTCTTTTTCTTTCATATCAACCACGCCATTAAGACTGTTTATGTCTCATTTCAACAATTTTGTTATACACTGTTGCCAGCAAAATACAGGCTATAAAAGCCAGCGCGAACAACTCCATCGCGCCCAATAGACCACCCCAGATGCTGACGCTGTAACCGGGGATGTAATTCGAAAACAGAGCCGCATGTACACTTTCATCAGCAGTTCCACGAACGACCAACCAAGCGGTAGACAGGAACAAACCCACAGCTGCTATCGCACCTATGGCAAACCCAAGACTTACACCGTGTAAACGCAGTACCGACGGTTTGAGAACCGGATTCTCCGTCGGCACGGTGCTAAGCAATATGTCAGCTATGCGAGTACCCAAAACCCGACCATACAGTCTGTAGCTGAGCGCACTACTAGTCCCGGCATAAACAAAAGCCCAGAACGCGCCTACCCAAGCGCCATTGCTGGTAACTGAATACCCCGGGAAAAAAATACCCAGCAAACCCAGATAATTGCCGGAATCGCTACCCCACCTTGCTATTGAAGCATGTGTGGCAACATAGATGACCACGGCGGCCAGCGTCCCGGCTGTCAGCCCTAGCATAAGCGCATTAAACCTGATCGCCGCATTGAGCAGCTTGAGGTTGACTCCATTGGCATTTTGATTTGCGGTTCGCATATTTTGGTAGTTCCCCATTTGAGTGGCGATCTCAGTCGGCCAATTCGGCTGCGCTGATAAGCATGACTCCAAGTGCTACATAATGCGTGAGGTTCCAATAGACAGCAGCGGCGAAGCCGGCCACTGCGCCAACCAGAAAACCATATAAGGCGCCGACAATGGCACCCACCCAACTCACCTGGTAACCAGGCAGATAGGCGGCCAGATCTCTCAGGTGAGGACCAACTGGATAATCCTGCGGGACAGCTTGCACCAGCAGCGTTGCTGTGGCCAAAAACAGCAACAGGGAACACACCACTCCCGCGGCTATGCTCATCGCTGGAACGTCCATTTTGGCAAAAACTGCCGATAGAATTTCATGATCTCGTACAGGGCGATTCATCGCTGAAGAGGCCTCCTATTATAGTGAACGCTACTGTAGTACAAAACGTATGTGGTGGCGATATGTTGTAGAGTAAGCCCTGCGAATCTGTCCCCATCATCACGTTGACAGGTGCTCTAAACAATGGCTCTCCAACCGTTCTTCAAGCGCGACAATGACATACCAGCCGTTGAAAAAGAAGTCTTTGAGGCACACCTGCAATACCCAACCTCACAAACACAGGGGATTTGTGAATCGCGTCACGATACACGGCCTAACCAGAGGAACCGGAACCGGCGACCTGCACTACTAGCTGATTGGCGCAATACCGACCGCCGCGCGCACCTTCTGCATCAAACTGCAACTATGCTCCCTGGCGCGCTCTGCACCGCGCTGCAGGGCATCTTCTATATAGCTCGGATCAGCCATCAAGCGCGTGTAGTGATCTCTGGCATCCGCCAATTCCGTATTAACCAGCTCGAACAACTGCTTTTTGGCCTCACCCCAGGCAATTCCATTTTCGAACTCAGCTCGCATGCGCTCTGTCTCCGCTGGCGAAGCAAAAGTCGCCCACAACTGGAACACAGTGGAATCATCTGGGTCTTTGGGCGCCCCTGGCTCCAGCAGATTCGTTCTAATTTTGTTGATCGCTTTTTGTAGCGGCTTCTCAGGCAGGAACAGTGGGATGGTGTTGTTGTAGCTCTTGCTCATTTTGCGACCGTCGAGTCCCTGTAAGACCGCATCCTCCTGACCGACCACTGCCTCGGGCAAGGTAAACACCTCGGCGAAGTTGTGATTAAAACGCTGGGCGATGTCCCGCGCCATTTCTACGTGCTGGATTTGGTCTCGTCCTACAGGAATTTTATGTGCATTGAACATGAGAATGTCTGCCGCCATCAATACCGGGTAGCTGAACAAGCCCATGGTAACGGCATAATCCGGATCCTCGCCCGCTTCCTCATTGGCCTGCACGGCTGCCTTGTAGGCATGCGCGCGATTCATCAGGCCCTTGGCGGCGTTGCAACTCAAAATCCAGTTGAGTTCTGTTATTTCAGGAATATCAGACTGCCGGTAGAACAAGGCCCTGTCCGTATCCAGTCCCAGCGCCAGCCAGGTGGCCGCAATTTCCTTACTGGACTGACGTATCAGCTGCGGATCACCACATTTTATCAGCGCATGGTAATCCGCCAGAAAGAAGAACGACTCCGACGCGGGGTCGCTGGAAGCGGCAATCGCGGGGCGAATGGCGCCTACATAATTGCCCAGGTGAGGCGTGCCCGTCGTGGTGATACCGGTAAGTACGCGTTGCTTGACCATGGACAATTGAACACCTGCAAAAGTTGGCAATGATACGGGGATTGCGCGCGACTGGCTATTTCAACGTAACCGAGCTGCACCGGGCTCAGACCGCGCTAAGTGGTCCGGGATAATTATAGAAGCGCCGCAAAATGCGGCACAGATCCCAGGCATCGCGCGCGCCGGCCAGCTCCCGGATGGAGTGCATTCCCAGGGTGGGCACACCGACGTCCAGAGTGCGTATTCCAGTAACACCGGCGGTGATGGGGCCGATAGTGCTGCCACAGGCCATGTCATTGCGCATGACAAACGTCTGCACCGGCACATCTTCCATCGCTGCCAGCATTCGAAACACGCCACTGGTCTCGCTGTTGGTGGCATAACGCTGCCCGGCATTGACCTTGATCACCGGGCCGCGATTCAGCAGGGGGCCGTGATTTTCATCGTGACGGTCAGCGAAGTTGGGGTGGATCGCATGCGCATTATCGGTAGAAATCAGCATGGACCGCTCGGCCATGGCTGCATAATGGCTATGACTGCCAGCCAGTCGATTGAGCACTGAGGCGAGGAGCGGGCCATGTGCGCCTGAGGTCGAAACACTGCCCACTTCTTCGTGGTCATTGCACACTAGCAGCGCACTCATGGCACGGTCGCCCTGCAGTATGGCCTGCAGGCCGGTAAAGCAACTGAGCAGGTTGTCCAACCGCGCAGAAGCAATAAACTCATGGCGCAAGCCGAGCAACGACGGCGCCTGGGTATCATAAAAGGACAGCTCATAGTCCAATACCTGCTGTACTTCGCTCTGGGGATGCTCCGTTAATAGTTGAGCGCGTAACAGCGCACGGAAATCGACCTGCTCCTCGTCAGCCAACTGGCACAGCAGCGGCACCATGGCCGTTTGCGGATTGATACCGCGCTTGGTATTCGCCTCCCGGTCGAGATGAATGGCGAGGCTGGGAATAGTGGCGATAGCCTCGCGAAAGTCCACCAGTGCAACGCGCAATTGACCGCGTGGACACAGGTAACTGACGCGGCCCGCCAATGACAAATCACGGTCAAACCACGG
>JANNXP010000018.1:0-1917 GCA_031409615.1 Haliea sp.
TATCATAACAATCGCAGCAGGTGACGTTAACCTCGGTGGCTTGACGAAGTCGAGTGGTTCGATCACGCTAGGCGCAGGCTACGATTTCGGCGGAGAGGCGGTCAGCCAACGCGGAGGAAACGTTACCCTTCAGACCGGTAGCCGTACGGAAGCTAACAACGGGATCTACATGTCAGCTGCCGCCGGGTCAGTGATGACCAACTATGGTGGCACGGTGACACACAACGGCTCGCTTGTCAGTGGGCAAGCGGGAATTTACATTTGGGGAGATCGCAATCTGGCGATCAACGGAAGCATAGCAAGCAGCACCCAAATTCCCAGCGAAGACATCGCTCTCGTCGCTGGAAATAGGGAAACCAACTCCTATGGTGGTAATGTTGTTTTCGGTGCGAACAGTCAAGTAACTACCTCCAACGGCGCTTCAATCCGCGTCACCGCCACCGGGGGCACGGAGAGTGCAGGCAATATTGTTCAGAGCGGCGGAGGACTATCTTCCAACCAGGACGTCACCTTGTTGGCAGATGGCAATATCACATTGGATGGGCGCGTAATTGCGGCGCGAAACGCTACCGCAGTTGCGGGGGTCAATGACCACTCTACGCTTGGTGGCAACGTTTCGCTAGGCACCGCCAGCCAGGTTCGCGGTGCCGGCGTTGTGTTGGTGGCAAATCGCGATACCGGCGCAGCAGCGGCATCATTTGCTACCGGAAATGTCGCCCAAGCTGCGGGTGGTCAGATAACTACGCAGGGAAGTAACTTCCTGGTATTTGCATCTGGCAACGCTGAACTGCTTGGCAGCGTTAATGTCGGCGCAACTTTGTACGGTGGTTCAGCCAATGCGGGGGTGTTTGCGGGGTTCAACAATCGTGCCGAAGGCAACGGAACCCAGGCTTTCTCTGGAAAGCGTGCGACGTTTAGCTCACTGACGGTCTCCGGCGCGGATGTCATTGTCGAATCTACCGGCCCGCTCACTGCAACAGTCAATGGGGCACGAACACTCGCCGCGTCGATCAATAACAGCACGACCGGTGGACTGACGATCAACAACACCGGGCAACCTTTGATGATCAACGCCATTGACGGCTCGACCGCGAATAGCTCGGTGGTATTCAATCAAGCAGCGAGTGGATTGGTCCTTGGCGCCGACTCCCGATTGGGCACGCGCGATTCGCTTGGTACTATTGCAGTCAATGTCCCGGCAGGGAGTCTGAATTACCAAGGCGCAGGGATGTACGGACGCAGTGTGAGCCTGACTGCCAACGGTGCGATTTCTCAAACTGCCCCGATTACCACGGCAGTGCTGAACACAAATTCCTACGGCGGGACTGTGCTTACTCAGAATAACGTGGTCGGGACCTACTCAGCGACGAACAGCGGCAGTGGCAGGATTGCGTTCAAGACCACCAACATAAATGGGTTGGTCTTGGCCGGCACCGGATGGCTGTGCACGGCGAATTCCGGCGTGTGATGGGCGCGCGGCAGGGCGTAGTCCATGAACGAGCCGCTCAGGAGCTGGCCTTCCTCGTCATAGACGACGTGCTCCATCAGGGCCTGTCCGATGCCCTGGACGACGCCGCCGTGCAACTGGCCGTCCACCAGCATTGGATTGATGATGGTGCCGAAGTCGTTCACCGCGGTGTATTTCACCACCTCGGTGTTGCCGGTGGTCGGATCGATCTCGACCTCGCAGACATGGCAGCCCGTGGGAAAGCTCGGGCCTTCCGGCGAGAACTCCGCGGCGCCCTGCAGCGTGGTGTTGGTCAGACGTGCGAGTTCCAGCACATCGAGCGAAACATTGCGATCGCGCGCGCGGAATCGTCCGTCGGTGAAGTCGATCATCGCCTCGGGAAGGCCGAGCTGCGCCGCCGCCAGGCGTCGCGCCTGCTTCAGCAGGATGCGCGATGCGCGCATCAGCGC
>JANNXP010000019.1:0-14786 GCA_031409615.1 Haliea sp.
CGGGGCAACGATGCGTACACCCTTTGCATACATGGCTTGCAACTCGGCCAGCGTCGGCGGCGTATCGTTTGTCGTGCTACCGTCGGTGGGATCAATGTCGTCCAGTGCGACCGCTTGCATGCCGAATTCCGGCTCGTTTGCAATCCAGTAGTAGACGTCGCTGATGTCGAATGACTGCGCCCACACGTTACGCGCCGGTACATTGGCCACTTTGTACTCGTTGATCATCTTCTGCGCGTACGCTTGCTGCGTGAAGCCGTCAAACGGCATGGTTACGCTCGCGCTTTTCAACTCGGGCGTCATCTTGGTGCCGAGTTTTTTGAACAGCGCGATACTTTCCTTGTGCGTCATCAACGTGCCACTGCTCGGTCCAGAGTAAAGATCGGTGCGAAAGCTCGGCGTCCCGCCCAGATAATCGGCGACTGACGTCGCGGCTGAATTGGACGCATCCATCTTGCCACGCAGCGTCTTGAACTCAGCCAGCATGATATCGCTAGTGCAGCACTGTGCCGATGCGGGAGTGACAAGTTTTCCACTGGCATCGTATACCGCCGGTGTGAATTGCTGACTGCACTTTGCGGCCAACGGTGTCGCCAGGATATTGGTGGTGGTGTGCAGATCGCATTGCGAGTGACGGCAGACCAGTTCCTTGTCCTTGGTAAATGTCACATCACATTCCAGAACGCCGGCGCCCATCCGTGCTGCAGCTTCATACGACTCCTGCGTGTGCTCCGGAAATTGCAGCGCCGCGCCGCGATGGCCGATCGAGAAATCAGTTTTCTTGAAGGGGCCGTTCTTGCACGATTCCAATTTCGATTTCAGCCGGCTCGGATCCATGTCATTAACGAGAAAGAGGGGACGAGCCCCAAGTTGCACGCTGTTTGCGCCTTTAACCTCGCTTTTATTCCAGTCATCGTGTGAACTTGACGCAACGCACAGCATCGACGGCACGGCGATCACTACGGCTACCATGATAGTAATGATTTTCATATACATGTCGGGCTCCTTTTCGATAGGCACTAAGGGTAATAAACAGCTCACAGCATTTCGAAACACTACGCGCCCTTGTTTTCGATTTTGTTCCAATTTTATGAAATATTGACGACAGTAACGACTGATCGGGGACGGTTATCGCGGCAAGTGTAAGCCCTCGCCGCGAATTGATGTATTCTGCAAAGGCTCCCTACTGAGTGTTTACTATGGAAACAATTCCAGGTTCCGATCAAACCAAACTCGATCAGCGATTGCGACCAGTACTGGAGTCCCTCGATCATTTTGAGATTATGGATAGGCTTTACGATCGCCAGCGACACCAGCAGCCGGAAGTAGAGGCGAAACTGCTGCGTCTGCAGCAGAACGCCGAGCTGTCGCGACGCCTGTCAACTCTCAGCGGCGCCGATGCCGCCCAGCTGCTGGAAATGCTACCGGGTGAAGCCCGGCACAGAGTGTGGGGTAGCCTTGCCCATCGAGTGGCGGGTGAAGCCCTGGTAGAGGTAACTGGCCAGGTGGCGCGAGCCCTGATTAGCGCCACCAGCGAGAAAGTATTGATGGACATCCTCGATACCCTGAAGCCGGACCAGATCAATGCACTGAAAAAATATGTGACTGACGATGTACTGGTCAGGTTCAAGCAGCGCATGGCCGAGCAGGCGCGGCGCCAGTTCGAGAAAAACGCTGAATACCCCGGGAATACGGTCGGGGCCTTGATGAAGCACGACTTCATCCTGCTGTCCGTCGAGCACTCGGTCGGCGCAGCAATCGACATTTTACGCGAGCACGCGCCACTACCGGAACAGACTGACCAGCTGTTTGTCCACGACGAGTATCACCATTTGGTGGGTGTGGTTGCGACCAATGATTTGCTGCTCGCGGATGCTGCTCGTCCCCTGCTGGAGATCATGCGCAAGGATGTCGTTTGCTTCGATCCACGCGAATCCGGCAAACATGCAGCGCAGGCCTTCGAGCGTCATAACCTGATCTCTGCGCCGGTGGTCGACGAACGCCAACACCTCCAGGGCCGCCTGACTGTAGAGGCCGTGATGGATTACACCCGCAAACAGACAGAGGGACAGGCACTGGCCAGCGCTGGTCTGCGTGAAGATACCGACCTGTTCGCACCGGTGTGGAGAGGCGCCCGGGAACGCTGGCCCTGGCTGGCAATCAACCTTGTAACCGCATTTGCGGCGACCCGATTCATCGCGGCATTCGAATCGACTCTAGAGCAAATTGTCTCGCTGGCTGTGCTGATGCCGATTATCGCCAGCGTCGGTGGCAATACAGGTAATCAGACGATCGCACTGTTTGTCCGGGGCCTGGCGTTGGCACAGATCAAACAGGGCAACACCCGCTTCCTGATGCGCAAGGAATTGAGCATAGGGCTTATCAACGGCGCGCTTTGGGGCGCGCTACTAGGACTGGTTACGGCGGCACTTTATCAAGATATCGGCCTGGGTCTGGTGATGATGGCGGCAATGATTCTCAACCTGCTGGTGGGGGCCTTGGTGGGGACAGTCGTACCCCTGCTCGCGTTCAGGCTCGGTCGTGACCCGGCGGTCGGTTCCAGCGTGCTGCTTACCTTCACTACCGACAGTATGGGGTTTTTCATCTTCCTCGGTCTGGCGACGCTCTTTCTGTTGTAGAGGGAGAGTCATCCAGCAATAACGTTTTCAACGGCTCGCGCTGCTCTTCGAAGCGCCAGTCATAGGTATGGAACCGGTCGGCGGGAAGATAAAATGCGGCGCGAATCTCAAAACGCCGAGGGGGATCGATGTCGCCCGACAATGCACCGCGCTCGCAGCGATACAGGTGAAATCCTGTATTAAAAACCTGAAGTAATTCCCGGGGTTGCAAGCGCAGGCCCGTTTCTTCCCAGGTCTCCCTGAATGCCGTGCACTGGGCGGATTCGCCAGGCTCGCTGCTCCCGCCCGGCAGGCTGACTTTGCCGTCGAGACCTTGCACCAGTAGCAACCCCTCTGCGGATGCCGCAAAGCAGCCCGCACTGGGCGCCACATCACTGTTACCGGTGGCTGGACAGGCGGGGGCCCCTTCTGCACAGGCCACCAGAGTGACAAGGATTGCCGCTAGCATTTGCCATCGGGGTGCAATGCCGATAAATCGATCGATGTCTGCTACCCGCAGCTGTAACCGCACGCCAACCTCTTACCCTCGTTGCCCAGACCGCATGGTAAGTCAGTGATGTTGCCGATTAAAGACACTAACAATAGCTGGGGCCCTGGTCTTGCTGCCATCGGCATCGCACCCTACGACCTCGTTCATCGGTTTTGATCTGGAAGGGCGCAAGGTCCGTATATAGACGGTGCAAAGATTAATCTAGACAGCGCAAAGATGTGCTGCTACATTGATCTAGACAGAGTCTAGTTGGGAGGCAACCATGCGTCATTCAGGTCTTTTGGGCAGCGTTACTGCGGTTTTTCTAAGTCTCGGGCTGGCGGCCTGCGGCAACTCGACTGCGACGCCCGCAGTGGCTGCGGTGGCACAGGCCGCCCCGGTTCGGGTGGCGACAGCGGCCCCGGCTGACTTTCTCAGCCAGATCAGGACCGTCGGGCGGGTAGAGCCGGATCGGTCCTATGTGCTCGCGTTCAAGACCGCCGGGGTGGTGTCGGTGTTGAATGTCGCGGAAGGTGACGCCGTAAAGAAGGGCCAGGTGCTTGCTGAACTCGACCCCCGTGATGTCGATGCGCAGCTGCGTCAGGCGCAGGAAGCGGCCGCTAAGGCCGCGCGTGAACTCACCCGGATCCGCCAGCTGCACACCAAGGGCTATGCCTCTGATGCCGAACTGCAGGACGCCGATGCACAGGTCAAGTCGACTCGCGCCACCGCCCAGGCGGCCCGCTCGAACCGCGGTTATGCCAGCATCGTTGCCCCCGCTGACGGCATCGTATTGCAACGCAATGTGGAAGCGAATGGCGTGGTCGCGGCCGGCGCGCCAGTCATGACCCTCTCGGACATGAGTGAATCCTTTGTGCTGACAGCCGGTCTCGCCGACCGCGATGCGCTGCGCGTGGTCCTTGGCGATACTGCCGAGGTGTCCTTTGATGCCTTCCCCGACCAGGTCTTTGCCGCGACGGTATCCGAGATCGGCGCAGATGCCGATGCGCGCACCGGCACCTTCCAGATTAAGATAAAAATCGCCGCAACCGCAACCGCCCTCAAGAGTGGTCTGGTGGGGCGCGCGAAGATCACGCCATCGGTCGTCGCGGGCGTTGATCTGGCCATTCCGGTGGATGCCATCCTCGAAGGCCATGGCGACCGGGCACTTGTGTTCGTGGTCGACCCGGCCACTGGGAAGGCACATCGCACCCGTATCTCCACCGGGCGTTTCTCTGGCGCGCTGGTTGCCGTGACAGACGGCCTGCAGGCCGGCGACCAGATCGTGGTCGATGGCGCTGGCTATCTGGCGGACGGCGAGCATGTCGCCATCACCACCGCGAGCGCGGAATGATCCGATGAACATCCCTGGCTTCGCGGTCCGCAACTGGCAGTTCACGTTGGTTATCACCCTGCTGTTTGCGGCGCTCGGCTACAACGCCTTTAAGGCAGTGCCACGCACCGAAGACCCGAGTTTTGATGCGCCGTTCTTCACCGTGATCACCATTGCCTCCGGTATGGAGGCGGCCTCGGTCGAGAAGCTGATCACCGACAAGATCGAGGACGCATTCAACGAACTGGATGACGTCCAGGAAATAAAGTCGACAACGAATGCCGGTGTTTCAATCGTGAACGTTGAGTTCGACTGGGGCTTGCCCGACATGGACCGCAAATATGACGAGATCATCCGTGAGATGAACCGTCTGCGACCCGAGCTGCCCGATGCTGTGCGCAGCGTGACGATACGCAAGGGCCAGCCAAGCCTGACCAACATCGTGCAGTTTGCGCTGGTCGGCGAGGCCTCGTACCGCGAGCTGACCGACCGCTCGCGCGACCTGAAGGACCTGCTGGAAGGCGTCGACGGGGTGCGCCAGGTCGAGCTGTGGGGTGCGCCAAATTCGGAAGTACGCGTGGCGCTGGACCTGGCGCGCATGAGTCGCCTCGGTGTGACCATCGATCAGGTGACGCGCGCCATCCAGGGCGAGAATGCCGAAATTCCCGGCGGCGCGGTGCAGGCAGGAGGCATGCGCTACACACTCAAGACCACGGGCTCGTATGACAGTATCGACGAAGTGGCGGATACGATCGTGATCGCCGCAGGCGCCAATGTCGTGCACGTACGCGACATTGGCGAAGTCGCCTGGGCCGAGGAAGAGCAGATCTACACCACGCGTTTCAATGGCGCGAAAGCCGTGTTTATCACCGCCAACCAGCGCGATGGCCAAAACGTGTTCCATGTGCGCGATGGCATCATGCAGAAGGTCGAGGCATTCAAGGCGACACTACCGGGCGATCTCCAACTCGTCACAGGGTTCGACCAGTCGCAGGCTGTCGCCAAACGGTTGGACCAGCTCGGTACCGACTTTCTGATCGCCGTCAGCCTGGTGCTGCTCACACTGCTGCCGCTGGGTATTCGCGCAGCGCTGGTGGTGATGTTCTCGATTCCTATGTCACTGGCGATCGGTATCTGGCTGCTGCACCAAACCGGCTTTACGCTGAACCAGCTCTCGATCGCGGGCTTTGTACTCTCGCTCGGCCTGCTGGTCGACGATTCCATCGTGGTGGTCGAAAATATCGTCCGGCATTTGCGCATGGGGAAATCGCCGGTGACCGCTGCGATCGACGGCACGCGGCAGATATCGCTCGCTGTGCTCGGTTGTACCGCGACGCTACTGCTCGCCTTCCTGCCACTATTATTCCTGCCGGAAGGCGCTGGTGCTTTCACCCGCTCACTCCCCGTCGCCGTGCTGCTGACAGTAAGCGCATCGCTGTTTGTGTCACTGACCATCATCCCGTTCGTCGCCAGCCGCGTGTTGAAGGAGGAAAAACATGCCGACGGCAACTGGCTGCTGCGCACGGTGATGGCCGGCATCCACAGACTGTATCGCCCACTGCTGCACCGGGCGCTGGCCCGTCCGCTTGTCACCTGCCTCATCGCGCTGGGGCTGTTCGCAGGGACGCTGACCCTCATCCCGGGTATCGGCTTCAGCCTGTTTCCACTGGCCGACTCGCGCATCGTGATGATCCAGATCGAGTTACCCGAAGGTGTATCCAGTGCGAAGACCAACACGGTGCTGGAGGCAGTGGAGGGGGAACTGAAAAAATATCCTGAGGTCGAGAGTGTGATGTCGAGTCTTGGCCGCGGCAATCCGCGTGTCTACTACAACGTCAACCCGCGCGAGCTGTCCACCAATATCGCGGACGCGTTTGTGATGCTGAAGGCTTACGACCCAGAGCGCACGCTGCAGATGCTGGACGAATGGCGTGCTACCTTCGACACCTACCCCGGCGCCAGAATTCTGGTGAAGTCGATGGAAAATGGGCCCCCGCTGGAAGCACCCATTGCGCTGCGCGTGCGCGGACCCGAGGTTGAGGGCGTGCGCCGCATCGCGGCCGAACTGGAGGATCTGATCCGCCAGGTGCCGGGCACGCGCGATGTGAAAAATGCGTCGCGCGCCACGCGCACCGACCTGAAGGTGGATGTCGACGAGGCCAAGGCCGCACTACTGGGCATTGCGCCGGGTACGGTCGATCGCGTGGTCCGTCTGGCGGTAGCGGGTGAGCCCGTCGGCGATTTCTTCGACGATGACGGCGAAGCGTACCCCATCACGCTGCGCCTGCCACTGGGCACACACCATGCGCCGGATATTCTGGACGACATCTATATTCCTACCGCCAATGGCGCCGCGGCGCCGTTGGCCCAGGTTGCCACGCTGCGCTTCGATGCAAGCCCGGCGCGCATCGACCGCTTTGAACGCCTGCGTTCGGCCACGGTGACAGCCTATCCGCAATCGGGCTTCCTGACTTCGAACCTCACCACCGAGATTGTGCGACGGGCGACCGCGCTCGACCTGCCGCCCGGTTATGAGTTGCAGGTGGGTGGGCAGTCGGCAGCCAGTGCGAGCTCCTTCTCCGGCATCGGTAGCGCTGCGTTGGTAGCACTTTTCGGCATCTTCGCGGTGCTGATACTGGAGTTTCGCTCGTTCAAGGCCTCGTTGATCGTCGCCAGTGTTATACCCCTTGGCATCCTCGGTGGAATCCTCGGCCTCTGGGTATCCGGCTACACCTTGTCGTTCACAGCGATGATCGGGATGATCGCGCTGGTGGGCATCGAGATAAAAAACTCGATACTGCTGGTCGATTTCACCAACCAGCTGCGTGCACAGGGCACGCCATTGCGCGAAGCGATTGAAACGGCTGGCGAAGTGCGCTTCCTGCCGATCCTGCTGACCTCGGTGACGGCGATTGGCGGCATGCTGCCGCTGGCGGTGCAGGGTTCCGGCCTCTATTCGCCGCTGGCCTGTGTGATCATCGGCGGCCTGATTACTTCAACGCTTCTCTCGCGTTTAGTGACTCCGGCCTGCTATCTTCTACTGGCGCCGCGCGACCCGGCCCCCGTTCCAGAGGAATCGACGACCGGCGCGTTGGCGACAGGAGAATAATAATATGAACCAAATAGCGGACAGGACCTATCACCACGGCGATCTGAAGGTGGCGCTGCTGGCTGCTGCGCGCAGCATCGTTGAGGAGCAGGGCGCTGACGTCTTCACCCTGCGTGAGGCGGCACGCAGGGCCGGTGTTAGCCATGGCGCACCGGCGCACCACTTCGGTGACAAGACCGGACTGCTCACCCAGCTCGCCGCACAGGTTATGAACGAACGGGTGGATCTGGTGGAAGCCGCCAAGGTCGCCGCCGGTGTGGAGCCCATGGACCAGCTCAAGGCCTGTGGCCTGGCACATATCAATTTTCTTATCTCCCACCCGCATCTGGAGGGACTGTGCTGGCGTGCCAACTTGATCAATCGATCAGACCCCGCTCTGCTGGATGCCCTGCGCCGCATGACAGCCGGCCTGATCGAGACCATGAGCGCCGTGACCGGCAAGGCCCTGGATCCCGACAAAGAAGCGAATCCCTCGACCCTGCTGGCCATCGCCGTGGTGCATGGCTTCGCCCAGATGGTGAACGAGCGCATTATTCTCAGCGACGTACCCGAGCATGAGCGTCCCCTGCGAGCGCTTGCCATGGCGAATGAAATGCTGGACCTGGTCGGCACCGCGTTCGGCGGTGAGGGCTCGACTGTAGCGTGTTGAGCTACAGCCAGATGACCTTCTTCTTCGCGCCGACCCAGCGTTCGTAATCCTTCGAGAACAGGTCTTCGAGCTGGTTGCGCTTGACCTTCATGGTCGGTGTGAGGATGTTGTTGTCCACCGTCCATGCCTCGGCGGTGACGATCACGCAATCCAACTGTTCATGCGGATCGAGCTGCGCGTTCACGGCTTGCAGGTGGGCCGCCAACACCGCTTCGAGTGCGGCCCGCCCGGCGTCGTTACTGGCGTCGGCCGCGGCCTCTGGGCCCAGCATCAATAGTCCCAGCGGCTGACCGAGGCTGGCGCCGGTGACGCAACACGCTTCGATGGCCGGGTGTGTGCCCAGCTTGTCTTCGATCGGCGCCGGCGCGACATACTTGCCCTTGCCGGTCTTGAACAGATCCTTGACCCGGCCGATGATCTTCAGGTTGCTTTGGGCATCGATAACGCCCTTGTCGCCGGTCTTCAGCCAGCCGTCAACGGTGAAGGCCTGCGCAGTCTGCTCGGGTGCCTCGTAGTAGCCCAGCATGAGGGCCGCGCTCTTCATCTGAACTTCGCCGCTGTCCGCATCGATACGCTGCAGCACGCCGTCATACGGCGGGCCGACAGTGCCCGGGTCTGGTTTGCCGGGCAGCGTGGCGTGTGAAATACCGCAGTTCTCGGTCATGCCGTAGACCTCGATAATCTCCAGGCCGAGGTTGCGGTACCATGCGAGCAGTGCAGTGGGCATCGGCGCCGCTCCGCCGGCCGCGAACTCGCACTGGTCGAGGCCGAGCCCGGTCAGCACCTGCTTGCGCACGATGCCGCGGATGATCGGAATCTTCAGCAGTCTATTCAGCTTCGCGGTCGGCATCTTGCTCTGCACGCCCTGCTGGAACTTGACCCACAAGCGCGGCACGGAGAAAAACACGGTCGGGCGCGCGCGCTGGATGTCGCTGACAAATGTATCGAGGCTGTCGGCGAAGAACACACGCATGCCGGTGGCCAGCAGGCCATGTTCGACCAGCGCGCGTTCAGCCACATGCGCCAGCGGCAGGTAGCTCAACATACGACCCGAGGAATCGAGCGTGATGCGCTGCAGCCCAACATCGACCGCCCAGGCGAAGTTGGCAAAACTGTGCATCACGCCCTTGGGCGTACCGGTCGTGCCCGAGGTGTAGATCAGTGTGCACAGTTCGTCGCCGTCGCGCAGCGGGCTGTCCGGCATCGCTTCGGTCCTGGCGATGATGCTGTCCCAGGTGGGGTGATCGGTCCGCGGCGCCAACGGCAGCGTGATGCAGGGCAGCCCGGCCGGCACACCGGGCTGCATGTCCGACCACACATCGAGCTTGCCGATGAACAGCAGCTTGGCGCCGCTGTGCTCGAGAATCTGACGCACCGTGGAGGCGGCCAACGTCGGGTACAGCGGCACCGACACATGGCCGGCCATCCAGATTGCCCAGTCGGCCATCATCCAGTGCGCCGTGTTCTTGGCGAGGATGGCGATGCGTGACCCGGGCTCGAAGCCCAGGCTCTTGAGGTGTGTGGCCATGCGTCGGGTGTGGTCCAGCGCCTGCTGCCAGGTGTAGTCCTGAACCACGCCACCGCCCATCGGCTGGGTGAACACCACGTTCTGTGGCGCCCTGTCTTCCCAGAAGTAGAGGCGTTGCAACGCAAGCTTATCAGCGGTTACGGATGTGGCCATGGGCGCTCTCCTGTCAGTTGGTGTAGACGTGGGCAGGGGTCTGAATAGGGGTCAGAGCCCTTTTTCTGAATAGTGAATAGGGGTCAGACCCCTATTCATACAAAAGCGCACGCAGCATTTCCTCAAGCTCGAAGCCCAGCACCAGAACCCAGGCGAACATTGCGACGCCCACTCCTGCCGCAGCGATATCCTTGATGATGCCGATTTTTTCGTTATGGCGGGTCTCAACGAAATCGCATAAGGCCTCGATGGCGCTGTTCATTATCTCTGCAAACAGCACCAGCGCGGTAACGACAATGATCAATACCGAGTCTATAGAATCGCGCAGCAGTAGAGCGGCCGCCAGGATCAGCAAAGAGACGACCAGCTTCCACGCAACACTCAAATCGTAGATCACTGCATAGCGCAGACCATTATAAATTGTGCGTAGCTTTCTAATCGGATGGTAGCCAGCCTCGCCGGTACCCAAAAACTTGTTTCTCATTCGGAGCCTCTTGTAAGGGGCAAAGCCACTACTCTACCAACATATGATCACTCCACAAAAGTGTAATCCTTATACATCTCCCGCAGTGTAACCTTCTGCACCTTGCCGGTGGCCGTGTGCGGCAACGCGTCGATAAACTCTACCGCCTCGGGCACCCACCATACGGCTAACCCAAAGCACCAACTTGATGCCGACTATGGATAGCTCTTGGCTCTCATCAACCGCCATGGGGATGTGGTTGCGACTGAGACATGAGTATAAGGGTATTTCGGGCGTGAAATCTAAGCACTCCCCCACTCGCCCCTTGTTCGCTAACTGGCGTCCTTGGGTTCAAAATACTGCTTTGAACTTTTGCTAGCAATATTTTTTTCCTGAGCTATACTTTTTCGACTAGGTGCGAAGACCGCATAAAAAAATAACAATCAACATAGTTAGATGGTACGGGCCCCCTGTACACACTTCTCTTGGTGTCTGGTTAAGTGCATCAAGGTAAACCCAGTTTTAGCATCAGCAGTGAGCAGCATGACTACTGCGGGTCAAACACGTCTCACAAGACAATGTAGAGAAACAGTAAAACGGATAGTCGACAATACCACTCTCTCATTAGTATTCGAGGTTTGATAGTACATAGAAGTTAATCTAAAAAAAGGACGTTTGCATGAAGAATTCTATTACCAAGCATCTCATTTTCTTACTTGCGACATGTTTCAGTGTGGGCGCCTACAGTGCCAACATGTTGGTAAAGCAAGGGCAGCCTGCGGCTGTGCCATTGTCCGGTTACAGTCACATACTTTGGCAAAAAGTGAAATATTCTCAGGGCGACTGCCCCGTCGAATTAGAAGCGATTTTCTATTGGTCACCTGGTTCCGTCACTGCACCCAACGGTGATGGCTACTATAATCCTAGCGTATTTGTTCACGGCGGAGGGTGGGGCGGAAGCATGACTTTCAATCCACCAACGACAACCGCAGAGGCCAATGCGATCAATAAAATTGTAAGTCGAGGTTTTATCTATATTCAACCAACCTACAGAGGTGTAACCAATTTAACTGCCCATCCAGAGATTGGCGCTTGCGATCATCCCCGAGAGTTGATTAAGGACGTCGAGTACATTGTTCAGGCCATTGTGGCGCGCAACCCGCAAATACCGATGTACGCAGATATTCGACTGAACGAAAAGATCCGCATAAGCGGCGGGTCTGCTGGAGGCCATGTGGGTATGAGCCTGGTGGCACATCATCCGGAATGGTTTGCGCGCGCTAATTTTCTTCACGGTCTTTATGACTTGCAGGATCTGCGGGCGAATTGGGATTCTCATTTAAGCAATTTCGCTGATAGGAATCTGGCGAATTGCACCCTCGATTATGGCGATAAAGTGACTGCGCGAACAGTTGGGGGCCGTGTCTGGTCCCAAACAAACTCAACTGCTAACTGCGCGAAGATACCCATATCAAAAGCAAGCTTGAATACTAGCCGTGCCTACCGTATCACTGATGTGAAAGACGGCGATTGGGCCTTGGTTAGCGGCGGCACATTTTCTCAAAGTACAGAGAATTTGGGGATATGGGGCAGCCTCGTCATTGATGTCTTTGCACATAACGGCACACTGTACGATAGTTCGAACAATGGCAACTGGCCGATTTTTGGCGAAGTGATCATACAAGAACTATATGCCGGGAGTGTCCCTGTACAGACCGCAGAAAAAACTAAAGGTGATTTGGTCGAGGGTACAGGAGAGCTCCTTGCGTCTGCATTAGATGGCTTTCTCCAACAATCATTTTTGGCGTTGCCTGCTAATGCTCCCATTTTGCTAGAGAATAGTTTCGGTGAAGTTATTAAAGGCGGTTCAGGTGACTACCCACCGTTTATCATAGCAACCAATACGGGGGATTTAACATTGCAAGAACAAGCCCTGTCTTTCTGCAACGATATTCAGAATTCTGAGGGCCTCCCCTCGAATGAGATCATCTCCGAACAGGCAAAGGGCGTGATCTACCAATGTGGAGACAAAGGCACTCTATCTGTCTCGGCTGGGGGAAATCACTTCGCCGCTTCACCTTACGCCCAACGAGAAGCGCTTGGTATTTTTGATTGGTTCATGTCCAACTGGGACGCCAGCCATGCCGCCAAAAAAGCGGCGCAGACATGCAGTTTCAGTGTTGTTACGGGCCAGAAGGCTTACGATTGGATAACTAACAGCAATGGGGACTATATTGCTGCCGATTACTACGGCGTGCGGCTAGGGACAGGCTTTTACTCCGCGAGCGCACATTACAGCGAATGGGATGCCATCCAAAATGATCCCCTGTATTTCGGCCCGCACGCGAGCAGCAATCCCTGGGTACTCCCTCTATATGGGCTAAACCGGGTGTATTTGTTAAGCCCGAGCCCAGGCTTGCCGATGATTGATGCAGGCCCCTATGGTAAGCATCACAAAATCTGTAACCGGGCACTATGGTGATTTTAACGTGCCGCTGCACAATGCAGTTGCCAGTAACGGGTTAATTTAGTGCTGGGAGTAGGGGGATAGATCAGTGCAGCCGGTACTGACTGATTAACTCCCCCGGCCTTTGAAATAGGGCAATCGATTGCATCCACCGGCTCTGCTTCATATCTCGGTTGCTGATATTAAGCCGAAGGTAGAGCCACACAGGGAAAGTTGCGCTATCGCGAGGAAGCCAGTGGCGTTGGTATGTATTCAGACACTCTACCGCTGGATCACTCCACAAAAGTGTAATCCTTATACATCTCCCGCAGTGTAACCTTCTGCACCTTGCCGGTGGCCGTGTGCGGCAACGCGTCGATAAACTCTACCGCCTCGGGCACCCACCATTTAGCGATCTTGCCGTCGAACCAGGCCAGCATGTCTGCGGCGGTGAGGTCCTGCCCGTTCGGTCCACGCACCACCAGTAACAACGGGCGCTCGCTCCACTTGGGATGAAAGTGACCAATGACCGCCGCCTCGGCGACCTTGGGATGATCAGTGGCGACGTTCTCCACCTCGATGGAGGAAATCCATTCGCCGCCGGACTTGATCACGTCCTTGGTGCGATCGGTGATGGCCATGAAGCCATCGGCGTCGATAGTGGCGACATCGCCGGTTTCAAACCAACCGGGCTCCGCGTGGGCATCGGAGCCCTCCAGTTTGAAATAGCTGGAACACACCCACGGGCCGCGCACCTTGAGCGAGCCGAAGGCTTTGCCATCCCAGGGCAACTCTTTGCCCGCATCGTCCACAATTTTCATCTCGACCCCGAATATCGGCCGCCCCCCTTTGAGGCGAACCTTGGCAAACGCCTCAGCGCTGTAGTCAGCCCTGGCTGCGGTAACGGCGTTGACAGTGCCCAGCGGACTCATCTCCGTCATACCCCAACCCACCCGCGTCTCAACGCCATAGCGATCCATGTCTTCCATAATAGACAGCGGGCACGCCGCGCCGCCCACCGTAATGCGCTGCAGCGACTCCACTCGCTCGCCAGAGGCCTTGAGATGCGCGAGCAAGCCCAACCACACCGTGGGTACGCCTGCTGCCAACGTGACCTGTTCTTCATTGATCAGGGCGGCGATGGTTTTGCCATCCCCCATTTTGCTGCCGGGAAATACCAGCTTGGCGCCGGACATCGGGCAGGAATAGGGATTGCCCCAGGCGTTGACGTGAAACATCGGCACGATGGGCAGTACCACATCGCGGCGCGATATCCCGAGCGCATCGGGCATCATGGTGGCATAGGCGTGCAGCATGGTGGAGCGGTGCGAATACAACACGCCCTTGGGATTGCCGGTGGTGCCCGAGGTGTAGCACAGCGCACATGCGGCATTTTCATCCAACTGCGGCCACTGGAATGTATCGCTCCCTGCTGCGAGAAATGTTTCATAACAGAGCGCATTGGGCAGACTGGCCTGCGGCATGCCCTCTGCGGTTGTTAGAATCACCCAGCCCTGCACGCCGGGACACAGCGCGGCCAGCCCCTCGGCCAATGTCACGAAGTCCGGATCAAGGAACACATAGCGGTCCTGGGCATGGTTGATGATGTAGGCCAGCTGCTCGGGAAACAGCCGTGGATTGATCGTATGGCAGACATACCCGCTGCAGGCGGCCGCGTAGTAGGTTTCGAAATGGCGGTAATCGTTCCAGGCCAGTGTGGCGATACGGTCACCCTGCACCAACCCCCAGTTGGCGATGCTGTCTGCCAGTTGGCGCGCCCGGGCAAATGCCTGCCGATAGGAATAGCGGTGCCGCGGGTTGTCTGCCGTGATCGAGACAATTTGCGCGCTACCGTTGACGCGCTCCGCGTGCTCCACTATGGAAGAGATTGAAAGCTGCTGATTCATCATCAAACCGTTCATCGATACTGCTCTCCCATCTTATTGTTGACTATGCTCACGCAAGGGAGTTTGGGGTCAGAGTAAAAACTCGTCCGA
>JANNXP010000020.1:0-3947 GCA_031409615.1 Haliea sp.
TTGACCTGTCGCATGAGCTCAAGAAACTCGGCGGCATTCCAGGTGTACACCGAAAAGCCCATAACCGGCTGCAGGCCCTCGGCAATCGCCGCTTGTGCTCGCGGTAGTTCTTCCGTTTGCCACCGGGCTAGCCACTGGGCAATACGCTCGGGGTGATTCACAAAATGGATCAACTGAATGTCCGTCTGCGCGGCATTCTTGCCCAGCTGCTGGTAATACGCTTTCAGGCCGCCCGTGGTCATGGGGGCGGCGGGAAAGGTGTCTGAATCCAGGGATAAAAGCCAGATGGGGCGCTGCATAGTGTTAAATCCGGGATAATAGGAATGGGGATTATCCTTAACAATGTGGCGAAAGTCAGCGAATTTCTCTGCCCACACAGAAATCAGGTTTATTCCATTGCCGGGGTGTAATAGTTCAGACTTGTCCCGCGATAGCTGGCAGATCTGCCGATTTACCCGTCTTCTATTTTGGTCGATGCGGGATGGCTAGCGAACCGTGATGCAAAGGCCGCAGTTGCGAGGATGTCAATGTGATCTGCGCAGACGGTCTATCCGTAAGATTAAGGGACTAGCAACTGGCGAGACATCGCAAGCGCTTTTCACTCGGCGGAGAACACTCAAATCTCTGTGACCGTTAACCCCTTTCTGACTTTCTGGAGAACAGCATGATATCTACACTCAAGACCACACTGGTTGCCGCTTCATTTGCATTGTTCAGTTTGACTTCCACCGCCGCCGACAAGGATATCGTCGATACAGCCATCGCTGCCGGAAGCTTCAATACACTGGTCGTTGCAGTACAAGAAGCCGGCTTGGTCGAAACACTCAAAGGCACGGGCCCATTCACGGTATTTGCACCCACCGATGAAGCCTTTGCGAAAATCCCTAAAGCGCAGCTTGACGCTCTGCTCGCAGACAAGGCAAAGCTCACTGCCGTACTGACGTACCACGTGGTACCCGGGTTGGTGCTGGCCAAGGATGTGAAGGCCGGTGCAGTAGCTACGGTGCAGGGTGGTACATTGACCATCACCACCGACGGCGGCGTTAAAGTGAACAATGCCAAAGTGGTCACTACCGACGTAATGGCCAGCAATGGTGTCATTCATGTGATTGATACCGTCCTGATCCCACAGTAAGTGCTTGCTAGTGGCGGCCTCCATGGCGTTCAGGAGGCCGCAGACCACAGAGCGATAGGCAGAAAAGACAGAGCAAGGACGCTCTACCCTCAAGACAGCGATTTCTCTAACCGCCTACAAGGCGTCCCAGCGTAGATTGATAATCATGTTGCGTTAAGCTGCGATGAAGTACCATCAGTTGTTCATGACGTTATGGAGAACGAAGGTGCAATGAAACGCTTATCCTCAACATTCCTTCGATTGTGCACATTTGCGCTATGGCTGGTTCTCGCTGCCTGCAGCGATAGCAACAACAACACTGGTGACGTCGCCGAAACGTCAGGGTTGGCAGAGGCTGCCCGACAAGCGCAGTTGCCCGTCGGGGCCGCAGTAAATGGCGATGCGTCTTCCGAGCAACGAGCAGTTGTATCCAGGGAATTTACCTCCGTGACGGCGGAAAATGCCATGAAATGGGGAAGCCTTGCACCCACTTCCGATAGTTTCAATTTTAGCCAAGCTGATCAACTGGTGGATTTCGCCATTGCCAATGGCCAACGTATCCGCGGTCATACGCTGTTCTGGCACCGATCGAATGGACTGCCTTCCTGGCTCTCCGAAGAACTCGACAATGCAAGTGATCCGGCGCTGCGTTTACAGGAGCTGATGGCCACTCATACTGCCACGGTAGTGGGTCGCTATGCGGGTAAGTTAGCCCAGTGGGACGTGATCAACGAGCCTCTAGCGCCCGTGGGTGGAGACTTCGATCCAGAGAACATTTTTTACCAGTTGTTAGGTGAACAGTACCTGGATATCGCTCTACTGCAGGCCCATGCCGCAGACCCCTCCGCGGAACTATTTATCAATGAAACGTTTGCCGAGTTTCAGCCGAAAAAATTTGACGCCCTGATCGCGCTGGCGCAGCGTCTGCTGGATCGGGGTATCCCGCTGCACGGCCTGGGCCTACAGGGGCATTTCTTTGTGCGCGCACCGGATGAGGCTATCTTGCGTGATCAACTACAGCGCATCGCAGCACTGGGGCTTAAGGCAGAAATCACTGAACTGGATATTCCTCTGCCATTGTTCAGAGACGCACCTGACCCTCTTGCTGCGCAAGCGCAGGCCTACGCAGAGGTGTTCAACGCCTGTCTTGCTGTTACCTTATGTAGTGGCATCACAGTGTGGGGTATCGATGATGCCCACACCTGGCTGGACAGCTTTTTGGCCATCACTGCGCCCAATCGACCATTATTGTTCGACGAGATGCTACAGGCTAAACCCGCTTACGACAGTGTGGTGAAAACACTGCTTGAAAATACCGGGACATAATCGTCAAGCGGCCTTTGGGAAAAGCGGGAACGGGGCGTTATCCTTAACAACGAACCGAATGTCAGCGAATTTTTCTGCCCACAGGGAAATTAGGTTTAATTCATTGCCCAAGTGTCATAGTTCAGCCTTGCCCTTTCATAGAGTGGCAGACTTTATGTCTCCTTTTCGCAGGAGCGATCCTTCGAGTGAAGTGGGTGCAAACGTCGCAAAATGCCTACAACCGGTCCTAACTGTTAGAGAGAATTCATCGGCCCCATGGGTCAGCAAGACATACCCACCTGAGCCGCGCCAGATACATTGCCTCTTTTCGCGGGGAAGGACGCGCGGTAGCAGATTCCAGCCCAACAGCACTCAGCCCGCAAGAAAGCCGTTGAAAACCGCATGGGGTGACCTGTTGCGTTGTCTCGTTCAGGAATGAACGGATATGAATGGCGTGCTCACTGCCGCGAGCACAAACAGTTTCCGACGATTTGCCAGGATGTTCTATCTAAATTGTGCGGATATAACCCATCACATCGGCGCTGCGTGAAAGAGTCCAGAATGCGCCCATGCTTACAATACCGATGCCAGCCATCAAGCGTAAAACCTGGCTTCGCCATTCGACTCGGCAGATAAGCAGAAACAAGGGCAATACCAGTAGCAGAATCGCGAGCTGCCCTGCTTCCACACCCACATTGAACGACAGCAGACTCGCCACCAGATCGTCGGAAGGCAGACCCACTTCCCCCAACACACTGGCAAACCCGAAGCCGTGTATCAGACCAAACGCAAAAGCGATCAGCCAATAGCCATCCCGATAAAACGGAATAATCAAGTTGAATCCCGCCACCAGTACCGAAATTGCGATGATGGTTTCGACAATACTGATGGGCAGATCCACCATCTGCTGGGCTGCCAAAAAAAGGGTTATCGAATGGGCTACCGTAAACGCGGTAACAATTTTAATCAGGGTTGTCGCCAGCGCCCTAGAGTCTGCACGTGAGGCATTCCCGGCTTGAAACGAACGCCCTGTGTGTGATGGCAGCGAGCTTTGCATTTGAGCTGATTGGTAGCTCACCACGCATGGAATGATTAAAGCCAACAAAAATAAAATATGGTCATAGCCAATCAAAATATGAATGATACCCTGAACAAAGAACACACCGATGTTATGCCGCAAACCATTGGTGGTTTTAATGAGTTGATTGCCATTGGTGGCGGTAAAAATATAGGAGTCTGATTTGGCTTCCGTTTTCAGGGTAACCAACAGGCGATGCTGTGAATCCTCTCGCATGATCGCAGTATAAGCTAGGGTAAACGACGGCGGACAGCTCGTGGTAAACCCGACAGCCGCATAGGGCACATCGTTACGCGAATCCATCATCAGGGTGTTTGTGGCAGGGCCGCAGGCGTTCTTGTCCGCTCCAACAGTAGAAGCTACTCTCGTATATTCAGCGCTTCCTGCACCGGCGCCTGCATTTTCAGCTGCACTAGTACCTTCAATTTCTGTTGCTGACAGCGGATCAGA
>JANNXP010000021.1:0-1805 GCA_031409615.1 Haliea sp.
TGTTGGGTAAGGACCACCGTGCTGACTGCCGCAAGCGTGAACAGCAGCGCCGCCACGTAGCGCGTCTGCCCGGGCTCGCCTTCCAGGTAGCGCAGCGAAAAGCGTACGATCACCCAGCCCAGTAAGGCAACGAGTGTTGCGACGGTCAATCCAATTGCATCTGTGGCATCCTGAGCCCCGTGCAGCGGCAGCACGGACCACAATACTGTAATGATCGTGGCACCCAGCCCAAAAGCCGCAGAAGCGTGAGCTATCCTCCAGGCCCACTGTGGTAGCAGAAGACTCAGCGCGAACGCCAAAAGATAGACTATGGGTAGGTTCCACAAGGCGATACTGGATGTCCATTCCATGATGTTTTTCGCTCCTTCAGATGTCGATGGGCGCATGTTGCCGTTGGACGGAGATCGTGTAAAATAGATTAAATGTCATGAATTGTGCTGTT
This sequence comes from Haliea sp., assembly GCA_031409615.1. GTDB lineage: Bacteria > Pseudomonadota > Gammaproteobacteria > Pseudomonadales > Halieaceae > Marimicrobium. Next base: position 443 of record JANNXP010000021.1, read on the forward strand.
TATGAGAACAGAGATACTTAAGCGCCTCAACTTCCGCCACCTGCATTACTTTTGGGTGGTTGCCAAAGAGGGACATCTCACCCGCGCAGCAAAACAATTGCATGTATCGCAGTCAGCGCTCTCTTCGCAAATCCGCCAGCTCGAAGACCAGCTGGGGCACGCTCTGTTCGATCGAGACGGCCGTTCGCTGCGCCTGACCGAGGTCGGAAGTCTGGTGCTGGGGTACGCCGAGAGCATCTTCAGCCTGGGTAGCGAGCTGATGGCTACTGTCCGGGGAGGCGAAGGTCAGGCTGTGCAGCAGTTGCGAGTCGGGGCAGTGGCGACTCTGTCGCGCAATTTCCAACAGAATTTCCTTCGGCCGGTGATCGACCAGGAGGAAATCCAGCTGGTGCTAGAGTCGGCAAGCCTGGAATATCTATTGGAGCGGTTGCGTGTTCACAAGCTGGACTTGATACTGTCCAATCGCCCCGTGCTCGCAGATACTCAGCAACCCTGGCGTTGCAGGAGAATTGCGCACCAGAGTGTTTGCCTGGTGGGGCCACCAAGACCCAAGAAGAAGCCCTTTCGATTCCCGCAGGATTTGACACAGGTCAGGCTCTTGCTGCCAGGGCGGAGCAGTGACATCCGTAATCAGTTCGATTTGCTTTGCGCGGGTCTGGATTTGGAACTGCGTCCCTACGCGGAGGTCGATGACATGGCGATGCTGCGACTACTTGCTCGGGACTCCGGTGGCGTCGCGATGGTTCCTGAAGTTGTGGTGCAGGATGAAATGCAAGCAGGTATATTGGAAAAGTATTGTGCGGTTCCTAAGGTATTTGAGAATTTCTACGCCATTACCACGCGCCGACATTTTCAGCCCACAGCGATGAAGAAGCTGCTTGGGAAAGCATGACAGCGGCTACAGCTTTACCTAGTGGCGTGCAGCGATAGGGCTTGCCAAGGATGCTCGGGTCGGAATGGGCACGTGGTTAGCTTTGCGCAGACCGCTCAGAACTCGAAGCGATTCTGGAGGTTCGGGCCAGGCTTCACCGCCGCATCTGCATTCGCCCAGGATCCGTCCGTCACTGCGCTCATCGTTGCCGGCCGGTCACTTCGCGCATAGCAGCGGGTGCCGTCGGGAAGTTCGCAGACCGCGATGGCGTGGTCGGGTGACCCATCACTTGCATGTACAACGGTCGCGGCACGAATGACGCAGCGTTCATCGGCATGATCCACGACAGCTACATCGGGTGACGTCGACGGCGCGCGCCGTTGCTGTGTCGAACGCTCATCTCCCTTCCACAGGATAGGTCCCGGAACCGGCGAGTAGATCGCCGCGACGTGCTTGGTCATGTGCATTCCGACGCCGGTCACCATTCCTGCC
>JANNXP010000022.1:0-58012 GCA_031409615.1 Haliea sp.
GTGAAATCCGTGTCCGCAATCATGCCAGTTCACTCAATTTCCATGACTATGTCGTGGCAATAGGTCTGCTGCCGGTTGCAGATGGGCGTATTCCTATGTCGGATGGTGCGGGAGTCGTCGAGGCTGTCGGCCCCGGTGTCACTCAGTTTAAGCCTGGCGATAGGGTGATGAGTTGTTTCTTCCCGCATTGGGCCGATGGCCCGGCGAACAACCCGGCCAAACTGAGCGGCGTTCCGGGTGATAACGTTGATGGTTTTGCGGCGCAGACGGTAACCATGCCCGCCTCCGCCTTTACCAGCATGCCCGCGGGCTACACGTTTGAACAGGCGGCAACACTCCCTTGTGCGGCCGCTACAGCGTGGCGCGCACTGATGGTCGAGGCGAAGGTGAAGCCCGGAGATACCGTTCTCGTGCAGGGTAGCGGCGGGGTATCTGTATTTGCCCTGCAGTTTGCCAAAGCGGCCGGATGTCACGTCATTGCCACCTCATCATCGGATGCCAAACTGGAAAAGCTCAGCGCGCTTGGCGCCGATCAGCTCATTAACTACCGCCAATTCGAAAACTGGGGTGACCGGACACTGGAGCTCACCGGAGGTAAGGGGGTGAATGTTATCGTTGAAGTGGGCGGCTCCGGCACACTGGCGCAATCTGTTCGCGCGATTGCCATGGCGGGGCATATCTCAATGATTGGCGTACTCACCGGGATACAGGGTGAGGTACCGACCGCGGAGCTGTTTCAGAAAAATGCGGTGATCAGCGGTATCTCCGTCGGATCGCGGGCCAACCAGGAAGATATGGTCAGGGCTATCAATACAACCGGAATCCAGCCAGTGATTGACCGCAGTTTTGGTCTCGAGGATCTGGCGGAGGCATTTCGCCTCCAGGAGTCACAGCAACACTTCGGAAAGATTTGCCTTAGCTTCTAATTTTGTGTTCGACCTGAAGAGCTTGTTAAGATGGGTGCTGACTGTACCCGCGGGTCCATTAGGAGTAGTACATTATGCATGCAACTGAAACAACCATTTTGTGGCTCATAGTATGGTGGGCGCTACTGATGGTCCAGTTGCCGCTGATCAGGCTGCTGGCAAGCAAAAAAACTGGCAGCATGGCGTTCGATCCCAATGGCATTGATCTGCAGGGATATGGGCGACGCCTGACCCGCGCGATTGCCAATTGCCAGGAGAACATCCCACTCTATATCGGCGTACTGCTGTTTGCGATGGTTGCCGGGCACACCGATATTACCAATGCGACTGCATATTGGCTGCTTTACGCGCGCATTGCGCAAAGTGTTGTGCACCTTGCATCAACCAGCTCGCCGATGATCCTGGCCCGCTTCGCTTTTTTCCTAATCCAGTTTTTATTGGTCGTTTACTGGGCGGTCCAGATGCTTATGCTGTAAGGAGAATAGTCTTCAACCACAAACCTTGGACTATATTGGCGCTTTGTTCATTTTTTGAACGCAGCTCAGCACCTCGGCCTGGTAGGCCTTGCCCCGCTCATTCACCAAATCCAATATGTTCAGTGAAGTGGGCACGTAGCCAAATCCAATTTTGTATTGCGGATGCCATTGAAAGAGCGATCCACCGAGGCCCATCCAACCATAGAATCCTTCTCGACCATTATTGAGTGCTTGCTCTAGTTTAGGACTGTTGTGGGCGGCTACAGTGAACAGCGCGACACCGCCCTGGGTGAAGTTGGTGGTAACGAATCCCATATCGGCATCAATGGGATCTTTATGCATCGCCTGCCAGGCTTCCTCGGATAAGTATTCTGTCCCGGCCCACTTGCCGCCGGCCGCCATCATGGCTGCGATTTTCGCTAAACCTCTGGCAGAACAGTTTGCGTTGGCAGACGGCGTTTCACCCATCGCAACGGCAGGCTCATTGAAAAAGGCTATTTTATTCATACCTCTAAATGGCGGAGGAGCACCCCTGATTGTTGATTTTCGTACACCACGAAGCAGGCGGATCAACTTTGTGAGAATCTGAAATATATTGTATTCCATTCTTCTCTTTAGAAATTTAGGTTTCAAACTTTCCAGGAACTGGAAGCGCAGTCCGAGCAGCCCTACTTTTTTGACTCGAGCCAGCTCCTCTTGCTTGACGCCAATGATGGCATCTACTTCTAGCGGACCACTGATCTCTTCGCGCAGGAATTCACCAATGGTGCGGCCCGCCGGGTCAACTCGGCGAAAAAGCTCGTTCGCAATCCAGCCTCTGGTGACGGCGTGATATTCCCTTCTACAACCAGCGCCCTGGCGAAATGTTTGTGCATGGCCCTCAATAATATGGCCAACCTTGTTCAGCTTTATGTTCTCAGTGAGCAGATCCCGAGGCTCGAGACTGGTGTTAAATACCGCTAGCCCCGCCTCATGCCGCATCAGATCAGCGACCGTTAGTTCACCCTTACCGTTCGCGGCGAACTCAGGCCAGTAGTCCGCTATCTTTGCACTATAGCTAAGCAGGCCTTTGCCAACGAGTGCTGCCATAGCGATAGCTTCAAGACTTTTACCGCTGCTGAACACATTGATAAGGGAATCCGCAGAGAAACCGGCGTCCTGTGTTACTGAAGCCCACAGATCCACCACTTTTTCGCCCTCATGATACACACACAGTTGCGTATTTTTTTCTGCCAGAGTCCGCATGTTATGCTCATATAGATGTCTCACCGACTCAAACCCGGCTGCCACTGTACCTTCGATTCGAATATTCTGCTCAACGCTATCGCGCATCTTTTTGCTCCGATGAATTTGGGGGTCGGTATACCTTGACGGCTCTGCGACTGAGTGGAGTGGCGTGTAGATGTTACAGTGTCATCGCATGGAATGCTGCGGCGTGGCCGCTCCACGCCTTGTCCAGCGCCCGGACTTTGTCGGGTAGCTTGGCAGCCATGTTCCTGGCTTCACAGCGATCAGTACTCAAATCATACAACTCCCACGGTGACGCGTGGTCGGCCACGAGTTTCCAGTCGCCCATACGGATGGCTCGATTGCCGTCATGATTCCACCATAAATAGTCGCGCTGCACCGAGCCATTCCTGACGAACGCGGGAACGAGACTGATGCCCGGAAGGGGCGGCACGGGTAAGTTGGCTACCGTTTGCGGTGGTTTACCGCCGACCAGCTCCAATACCGTGGGGACCAAGTCGATCAAATGCACTGGGTCGGTGCGCAGCTCATCATGCGCTTTTATTCCTGCGGGCCAATGCACAATCAGGGGCGTGGCGATGCCGCCTTCGTGCACCCACGATTTATGCAATCGAAACGGCGTATTCGCCGCGCTGGACCAGCCCGGCCCTATGCCGAGATACGATGTGGATGACCCCACCACTGCCGCCAGTGCGTGGCCTCTACCCCGAATGATTTGTTCGGCTGAAGCACCGTTATCTGACAGAAAAAAAATGATCGTGTTCTCGAGAGCGCCCATTTTCCTGAGCTGCTCAAGGACACGGCCGATCTCCGTGTCCATGCGCTGCACCATTGCTGCATGGACCGCCATTTTGCTGGCCTGGAATTTTTTCTCGCCGTCAGTCAGGGAATTCCACGGAACCGCATGAGCGACCTCGTGGGGCCCGACTCGTTGTCTCAACTCCGCTGCGCTCAGATTCCCGGTCGGTACAATTGTCGGATCGAGAGGTGCTATATCGCAGTCGACGATTCCGATCTGGCGCATGCGCTTTAGCCGTTCCAGTCGGATGGCATCCCAGCCGACCTGATAGCGGCCCTGATATATCGCGATATCCTGCGGCAATGCCTGAATAGGGAAATGGGGAGCATTGAACGCAATGTATTCGAAGAACGGCTGATCGGCATGCTGCGCTGCGTGTTCTTGCAAGAACGTGATGGCGTAATCCGCCGTAGCAATCGTCGAGTAAAACGTGCCGTCATCCACTACCTCTGGCAGCTTCACTCCGTCCAGTTCATGGTTGATCGCGGTGAAGTAGTCGCCCCAATTATCGTTCAGGTAGGAGTGGTCGAAGCCGTTCTGCAACGGTGGGCCATCCATGTGCCACTTTCCAGCATGATAGGAGCGATACCCGTGCCCCTTGAGGTATTCAGGCAACAGTTGCGCCCAGGGCGGCATCGTACCGCCAAAGCCCGTTGCCGCTGCTTGCGCCCCGACCTGCACGGGGCCCGTGAGAGCGTCACGTCTTACCGATTGAGCGTAATACCCCGTCAACAGGCTAGCGCGTGAAGGCCAGCAACGAGCGGTATTGTAAGCCTGAGTGAAGCGCAATCCGCCAGACGCCAGTTGATTGAGGTTTGGCGTTTGAATCTCCCCACCATAGCTGCCGATATCCGAGAACCCCATGTCATCGGCGAGAATGATCAGGATATTGGGCTTTGCCATAGGGATCTCTGCCGCCGCCAGAGAACCCATCGAAAGAACAGATAAAGCCAGGCAGAGAACCAGCGTCCTGACTAACGGTAGAGTCATCCAGTACTTTACTGCCATAGGGCTGCGTCCACTCATTGTGCGTTTCAGGAGGCGCCTGTTCGGGGGTTGTCAATAAAGAACTGAAGAATCGCCGCGCCAACAGGAAACCATACAGACGGCTCCTCAGGAAATATCAGGCTGTCCGGATTGTCCGGGTACACATGGCCATTGGCGTGGCGCAAGTGTTCGAATACGACACCGTCTGCACCGGTATAGCGGGTCCATAGGTAGCTGTGATCCTGGCCGCCATCCACTATCTCAAAGCGCACACTATCTGCAGCAACATCAATTTTGCCCGTATCGTCGACCACGATATCGCCGATGTCGGAAAATACATAACCGGGGGTATCGAGTGTGACCATGTCGTAGTCATACATAACGCTTACCAGCGTGTCGGTCACTGACGACCCTTTGCCGGAGTCATGATAGCGGACCAATACATCCTCGGTCCCGCTGGTAAACAAAATGGGCACCTTTCTGGCTGGCCCAGCTCCATTGAGAAAGCACCCCACCTCCGGTGCGGATAGAGGGGCGGCACTGGCAATAATATCCGGGTGGTTACAGATGAAGTTCCAGGTCATTAAGCCGCCCTGGGAGAAGCCGGAAAAATGGACTCGATCTCTATCCACATCGAAGGCTTCTATAGACTGTTGCATAAACTCAAATACGATATTGTCGTGAATATGGGGCTTCCAGCTACTGGGCACACTGAGCTCACCGGGCTGCACCACGATGTAACCGCCGTTTTCCTGCGCAGCCCTTGCCAGGTTAGACCTTCCTTCCTGCTCGTTCGGGTTGCTGAGCCAACCATGCACATCAAAAATTAGGCCACACGCTCTATCAATGCACTCTTGTGTCAACAGTACCTTGAACGCTACGCCATCACATTCAAACTCGTGTCGGTCTAAGGCAGATACGTCAGTGATACAGCGTGTAGTGTGAACATCGCGAAGGAGTGATACAGAGGACGAGCCATCGCTACACGCTGTGCAGAATAGCCCAGTCAGCATTAAAAGCCCTGAACAAGGATTGCTTAGCCCGCTAAGAACTCTAATCGAATGACTTGGCATCCAACTCCCCGGACTCAATAGTGTATTTAAAAGAATATCCTATTAGATGGAGGGTCAAATCAATATGCGAGGCAATCACGATGCTAAACCTGTTCCAGCAATTCACGCCAGGACTCAATGTCAGTACCACTTGATTTCTGGATTTCAAAGCCAGCCAGCCAGCGGTCTTCACTCTCTTCATTGTGTCGGCACCATTTTACCTCGGCGGCAATATAGAATGGTTCTGCCACCGCAGGTAGCTCCGCACACACTGACAAAATCGCGCCCACTGTCAGTTCGCGCTCAATATTGACGCGGAATCCACCGTAAGATACATCTTCTATTTTGCATTGTAGCAGCAAGCCCTCCGTCGAATCGGTCGCTGCTACTACCTCGATGAAAATCCTGGTGTGCATTTTGATGCGGATGTGATTGCGATCATTTTCTGCCATGCCTGACCCACCCCCATTTTCTATCTATGCAGTGTACTTGAAGGTTAGGACAAACTAACGCCTCCAGACGGCGAAAACAAGGTATCCAGAAGATAGATCAGAGCCGACACTTATGGCCTTCGAGGTATAGCCCCATTCATCCGGTCGCCGTCAACATCCCGGCGGGACGGCATCCAGTCGCAAAATGTTGCCCGAATAAAGCTCTGCCACATAAAGTTCCCCCATAAAGTCCTCCCCGAATGTGGACACCCCCGACAACTCGCCGCTAGGCAAGACGATACGAATAGGCGTTCATCGCCGGCATTCTGTGCCGAGATACCAATACCCGCGTTCTGCCCCGGCCCGCCATTGATCACGACAAACAAATATTTGGTGGCTCCAGCATCCATTTTCTCTGGTCCGAACATACGGATGGTAGCTGGTATTGCGCCATCAGGCGCGTGACATGACAAGACTCAAACACCATTGGGACAACACTACCTGAAGCGTTTGGACCGGATCATGACGCGACATCACGGAACTCCTCACTGCTTGGTTGCGGCTCCTGAGTACAAGACGGGCATGGCATAAACATGGAGTAAAAACATCTGAAATCTCTACATAATTGTTCGAGTAGCGCTTGGTTACAGCCAATTGGAATTTTTCAGCTTGCGATAAAGACCAATACAGGCCACCGCGGTCGAGCCAACCACGACAAAGTAGCTGTAACGCCAACTGAGCTCCGGCATGAATTCAAAGTTCATACCATAGAGGCTGAATACTACCGTGGGGATAGCGAGAATCGCACCCCAACCCGCCAACTGCTTCACCACATCATTCTGACCGATAGACACCATAGCGAGATTGATCTGCATCGCGCTGATCAGCATCTCGCGCATGTTGTCGCAACTCTCTACCACTCGCCTGGCATGGTCCTGCACATCGCGAAGATATACTCGAATTGATTTCGGGATGACGTCTTCATGAAAGCGCATCAGGTCGTTGCATATATCGACAAGCGGCTGGGCAGCATCGCGCAACAGCATTAGTTCGCGCTTAATACTGTAGATACGCTGGAGTTTCTCTGTCGAAATTCTGCCATCGAAAATATCCGCCTCAATGAGGCTGAACTGATTGTGCAACTCGGATACTGACAGTAGATAGTTATCAACGATGGCATCAAGCAACGCATACAGCGCATAACCGGTTCCCAATGCCAGCCGCCGTGGATGCTCCTCGCAACTTGCACGAACGAGTGAGTGGTTCTTTGAATTCCCATGGCGCAACGTTATCAGGTAGTTTTTTCCTGCAAAGAAATGGGTCTCCCCAAAAGCGATTTTTCCCTTGATCAGGGTCGCTGTCTTTACCACAATAAAGATCGACTCTCCGTAAGTCTCAAGCTTGGGGCGTTGATGCGCAGCGCGCGCGTCCTCCATAGCCAGCTCATGCAAGCCGAACTCTTCCTGTATCAGGTCTAACAATGCATCGTCAGGTTCGTAAAGTCCGATCCACAGGAAAATATCGGGTTGCTTGATAATTTCGCTGATATCTTCAATTGGAAACGGTTCAAGGCGTATTCCCGCTCGATAGGCGACACAACTGACAATGCTTGACATACCAGCGTCACCCTTAGTGACGTCTGGGTGCTGGGCGGAATGATGCGATTCAGGGTCATTCATTGACGCCAAACCGTCGTTACTTGTCGCCGTGTCAGTCTTATTATCGATGACGATTTACTCCAAATATCGCTCTTCAGTAGAGCCCCAAGCTTACAGCAAACGCCATATTTTTCCATCTTGGCTGATAAAAGACACTATGGGCGGTGATGCTCCCAGTCGCCTCTCCCCGAGCCGTTCACTGGCGCCCCAATAGGCGTCGAGCCCGGTTGCTCCATTGGCGTAAACGGTTATATGTGGAGCGGTTTGGCGGTATTGAAATTGACAGACAAAAAGAAAGTCGACATTGTGGGACCATGCCGCCACCCGATCCTTCCAATGAGATTGCTGCATGACTATCAAGACTGATCTTATAAGAATTGTGGTCCGTTATCCCTACCGGATAATGCTGCTCAGCCTACTATTGACGGTCCTCGTTGGCGCTGGAGTTACACAGTTACGCGTGGACTCTGGTATCGATATTTTCTTCAACAAAAGTGACCCCAATCTTCTCGCCGAGCAACAACTCGTTGCGACTTATGGTAAGGAGGACAATATTCTGTTCGTATTGGACTCAGGTGATTCAGCTATATTTGATCGCCAACACCTGGCGACCATTGAAGCCATTACCGCTCGCGCCTGGTTGATGCCCAATGCCAAGCGCGTTGATTCCATTACCAACTATTTGCATGCGGCAGTGGATGGCGATGACATCACGGTCGGCCCCCTGCTGGACAGCGTTCTGGATATGAGCGCGGCGGACCTTGCTCGAGCTCGCGATATCGCCTACTCCCGCGAGGAACTGCAAGGCCGCCTGCTGGCCCGTAACGGTCAGGTCGCCACAGTCAATGTAAGCCTGAATTTGCCGCATGATGGTAAAGCCGCCGCTATCGCAGAGTCGGTACAGCTTGCCCGGGAAATCGCGCTGGAGGCCGGTCGCAGCGATCCGAATGTGCAGATCTACCTGGCAGGTTGGGCGCTGACTGAACAAACACTAGCCGAGGTAACAGCCAAGGATTCTGTGACACTGATGCCGGTGCTGTTAGTACTGATTCTAATAGTGTGCTCCCTATTGTTACGCTCACCACTGGCATCCCTGTGTACGGTGATAGTCATCCTCCTGAGCATTGTTATCGGAATGGGCTTCGCAGGCTGGGTCGGAATCGGACTCAATAGCGTCACCGCGTCCGCCCCAACAATCATCATGACATTGGCAATAGCGGACTGCATCCACGTCCTCACTGTATTTCTGGGTCGGCTGCGCCAAGACCCGGACAAGAAGGCCGCATTGACCCATGCACTAGATGAAACCTTCTACGGGGTAGTGCTAACCACAGGCACCACCTTCGCGGGTTTCCTGAGTATGAACTTCAGCGATTCTCCGGCATTTGGAAATCTGGGCAACATCGCGGCGGTTGGCGTATTGGGCGCACTGTGGCTGACATTGGCCGTACTCCCGGGACTGATTATGTTGCTGCCATTCAGAGCGAACAAAGGCACGGCCACGGTGCTGTCAATGGATGGTCTGGCCAATTTTGTGATTCGTCATCACGGAGGATTGTTCTGGGGCTCCCTGGCGCTGGGCGTACTGCTTACCACGGGAATTTCACGCATCGAATTGAACGATGACCCAACGGGATATTTTTCCGAATCCATCCCACTGACCAAGGCTTTGCATGTGGTGGAGAACCGTCTTTCAGGTACGCAGTCTCTGCACTACTCCTTCAATTCCGGTGAAGAGGGGGGCATACATGACCCTGTATTCCTGTCTCAGGTCGATCAGTTTGCAGCCTGGCTGCGCGCCCAACCGGAAGTCACCAATGTCGAATCCTTTACTGATACGCTCAAGCATCTGAATCAGGTGATGCATGGTGACGCGCCCAACTGGCATCGGCTGCCCGATCAGAGGGACATGGCGGCACAGTACACCCTGCTATATGAAATTTCTGTGCCCTATGGGCAGGACGTGACGCACCAGGTTAGCGCTGATAAATCTTCAATGAAGGTGTCAGCCACCCTGAAGAATCAGAAATCCACCGGACTGATCGCGTTCGAGCGCCGCGGCCGACAATGGATGGAGGAGCATGTTCCGCAAATCACGACGCCAGGGGTCGGCCAGTCAATCAGTTTTGCCCATGTTGGCCTGCGCAATATCGACAGCATGATCAATGGCTCACTGTTTGCCCTTGTACTGATTTCCGGTCTGCTGGCCTTTGCATTTCGCTCAATTCGCTTCGGCGTGGTCAGCCTCTTGCCCAACCTGATTCCCGCCCTGGCGACACTGGGGATGTGGGGAGCCATTGTGGGTGAAGTGAATATTGCGGCATCAGTGGTATTTAGCGTAACCCTGGGCATCATTGTCGATGACACCATTCACTTCCTCTTAAAGTACATTGAGAGCAGGCGAGATCTGGGCTTACCCGTTGAAGAGTCCATCAGGCGCACATTCAATGCCGTAGGAAATGCCCTGTTCAGCATGTCAATACTGCTGGCGATCGGGTTTTTGGTATTGGTGCTGTCAGACTTCTCGGTAAATTCGACAACAGGATTACTGGTGGCAATCACCATTTTCGTTGCTGTCTTTCTCGATCTTTTGTTCCTGCCGGCGATCTTGATCAAGGCAGACCGCCTGCTATTCAAGCCGGCGGTCACTGCACTGTGAAAAATTATTCTCCCAGTTATGGGGTGCCTGGTTTCGCTTAGAAGTTACCTGAAATCATTACCCCGTACTGCTCGCCACCGCCCACCGCAGAAAACGCGAGAAGCGTAGGAATGGATACGAGGGAGTTATAGTCCTGCTCGTCGGTAATGTCACGGCCGAAGGCGGTCAGTTTCACCAGTCGCCCAGCAGTCCACTCCCATTCATAGGACAGTGTGACGTCAACAACGCCGCGTCCATCCACCAATCCTCGAGGATCATTCGAAGCATCTACCCAGTACTCGTCGGTATAGCGATAGGCCGTATAGGCCGATGCCGTGCCAGGACCTATCGGTACGGTATAGGTCGCATCGACGCCACCGGTATAGTCCGGTACCCGTCGCAGGTTCAGGTTGGAATTGTCCGTCACCACGCCATTACCCAAATCGGCGTCAAAGTCATCGTAACTGGCATCCAGATAACCGAGATTGGCATTTAGTAGCAGTGCTTCCGTGGCGACCCAGGTTGCTTCAGCTTCGAAGCCCGAAATCGTCACCGTGGCGGCATTACGAACAACCGTCACTGACGCGAGGACTGGATCGGGAACAATGATCTCTTCCTGCTTATCCTGGTAATCAGTATAAAACGCGGCCAGATTTAGTCGCACCCGCTGATCCAGTAACTCTGACTTCATCCCGGCTTCGTACTGATTGACGTATTCAGGGTCATAAGGGCCTATGTTGTTGGCGGCAGAGTTACGGGCGTTATAACCACCGGAACGAAATCCCTCTGAGTAGACGGCATAGAGTAAAATGTCATTGGTGTATTGGTAATCAACGCCGACCTTGGGAGTAAACTCTTCCCAGGAATCATCCGCCTCGACCGCACTGACCGGAGCCAAATCTGCAATACCCATTGAAGCAAAACTGTCTGCATAGATATCCTTCTCTTCATACGTCCAGCGGCCACCGACGATCAGGGTCCAGACATCCGTAATAAAGTAATTGGCTTCTCCAAACAATGCGTAGGATTCGCGATGATGGTCGGTGTGTGTTTGCGCATGCTGCTGCACCATAGGCCCCAACGATTCGAGGATGCCGGTATTTTGCTCTAACTGATAGTTGTCTTTTAAGCCATAGAGGCCGAGCACAAAATCCCAGTCCTCGCTCAGTGTTTCATTGCTGGCAAAACGCAATTCGCTACTGGTTTGTTCCGACTGCTGGTCGCGAACGACATGCAAGACTGCATATTCGCTGCCGTCAAAATCAACGGGCACATTTTCATCGGTATCACGATAGCCACTGACGGATGTAATGGTCCCTAAGCCAACCTCCCAGTTCATCTCTAGTGTATAGGCGTCTAACTGGAAATCGATCGGCTCATAGAAATCCTGCCGAGTTTCATCAACGACCCCCGTATCGCAGGCACCAAAAATCGCACAGGGAAGATCAGGATTTGGATTAACCGGATTACCCACATTCAAGGAATTTCGGCCTATCAGTGGGATACCATCATTCTTGTCTTCGTAGTTCTCATAAATGAACTGAGTTTCAAACGTTTCGATGGGTGTCCACAGCAAGGTGGCGTTGTAGTCCTGGTTATTCGCGTCACCTACTTGATCACCAGTCAGCGTGTTTTGAAATTGGCCACCGTCATTCTGTGAAGCAAACGCCAGCTTTCCCGCCAACTGATCCTGAACAATTGGGAAATTGAGCACTCCATCGACATCGTTCCTGTCATCAGTCCCAACGGTCGCCTCATAGCGCAGACCTAGTTCACCCGTGGGACGGGTGTGGGTAATATTGATAACACCGCCCGTAGTATTGCGACCAAACAGTGTACCTTGTGGTCCACGCAATACTTCCATCGCAGCGATATCAAAGGTGTTTGCCATGGATCCATTAACGAAGGAAAGAGCAACACCGTCAACGACCACACCCACCGCCGGATCAAAGCTTTTTTCTACTTCCTGCGTACCGACACCGCGGATATAAAGCGAAGCCGCTCCGGGTGCCACGCTGACCGAATCAATGACCACGTTGGGTACGTAACCCTCGATCTCCCTGATGTCACGCAGTACCAGGTTATCGAGAGCCTCGCCGGTGAATACCGTTACTGCTACCGGCACATCCTGCAACATTTCAGGCCGTTTGCGGGCTGTGACTATCACTTCTTCCAACACCACCAGGGGTTGCTCGACAGGAGCCGCCTGAGTGGCTGCCGGAACGGAAGCAATAGCTGCAATAATAGCCGCCAGTCGGTAAGTATGCGTTGAACACCCACGATCGGATCTACTCATAGAAGTTGCTCCCAGAGTTAGCCATTACACTGATCAACCGCGCAATGGTGGTATTGCCATGGACCATTAACCCAACGGGATACCGTTAGTTGTTACCCGCTGGACCGCTTTTATAGTTATCATCTTGCGAGTGCTCCAACTGGCGCACTCACACAATCAGTCTGGACCTGTTTGAGTCTACGCCGCCGCCGCAGGCTTGACAAGCTCAGTTATCAAACGCCGGCGCGTTACCCCGCTTTTTCGCAAGCGTCGGCATGGCCACTGTTAATACTCTACGCTATCAAGGTTGTAGGCGGCGCCGTAGTGAACTCGATGCGCGACGCTCAACGCTGAGTGCTCAACGATCAGAGTCAGCGAGCTTGGCTATATTAGTTGGCATACTTTGTTCTGGACGAACACTCATTTTCTGAGTAATTTCTCTAGAATTTTGCAAAATGAGGTGGGCGAGACGATGCCACATACAAGGAACCCGAGGCGATTTAATGAACAATCGACGCAAAACGGATACGCAGGACTATAGCAAATATCGCCCCAGTCGGTTTATCAAAGAGGGCGGAAAATGGTTTTTCTCTACACGGGAAGGGACCATCGAGGGGCCATTTGAATACATACTCGAAGCCCAGTACCGACTCGACTCCTACATAAAGATTATGGTTTCAGGGTTCGCGCCACGAAACCGAAATCTCGCGATATGCCCATTAGATGTGCCAGCGCTTGCGGAGAGCACGCCTCTAACTTAAGCCTATAGCTGAAGGAAAAGTACAGCCTATGAGTTGGCTCGACGCATTTATCCTCGCACTCATAGAAGGCCTGACGGAATTTTTGCCTGTCTCGTCAACAGGGCACATGGTGTTAGCGTCTTCATTCATGGGCATTGGAAGGGATGATTTCACCAAACTATTCATAATAGTTATTCAATTGGGCGCAATTTTAGCCGTATTTGCCCTGTATTTTAATCGCTTCTTTCAGAGTATTAATTTCTATATCAAGCTGCTAGTCGCCTTTCTGCCAGCGGCTGTGCTGGGGATACTATTCTCAGCCAAGATTGATGAATTGCTGGAAAGTCCTTCGGCTGTAGCCCTCTCATTACTAGTGGGCGGCGTGATTCTACTGTTCGTCGACAAGTGGTTTAAAGATCCCAGGATTCATTCTGTAGAAGAAATCAACTATTGGGATGCATTCAAGATCGGCTGCTTTCAATGCTTGGCAATGATTCCCGGAGTCTCTCGCTCGGGAGCCACTATCGTCGGCGGCATCAGCCAGCGTATGAGCCGCAACGTTGCTGCGGAATTTTCATTCTTTCTTGCTGTTCCCACGATGCTCGGCGCCACTTTAAAAAAGACCATGGATTATTTTCAGAAACACAATGAAATTACGGCCGACCAGGTCAATTTGATAATTTTCGGCAACATTGTCGCATTCATAGTGGCCATAGTAGTTATCAAAGGCTTTATCGGTTTCTTGAATAAGCACGGCTTTCGCTTGTTCGGCTGGTATCGCATTATCGTTGGCTCAGCCATTCTGATACTGATGGGCCTGGGTATTGAATTGCAGGTTCTGTAGAAGCCCGTTGACGGCCGCTACCGCAAAGTGCGTCATCACTGCAGTCTAGTCACCGCGTTCACATCAGCTCGGGCCGTTAACTCTTTATAGCTGAATTTATATTAAGGCAATTGTAGTCTCTCATTGATCTATACATTGCTCAGCATGCAACTTAGTATTAAATCTCCAATGGACGAGCACGAAGTCACTATTCGACATTTTTCGTGATGTCGCCCTGGAAAATCAGCGACCCTTGATTGCAATTACAACAGGCTTGAATCATGTCCCTGCAATACAAGATCGGCGCCCTGTTTCTAGCAGTATTCATGTTGTTTGGCATTATTACCTACACTGTCCAACAGCGGGTGATCCTGCCCAGCTTTCTAACGCTCGAGACACAAGATGCGCACAAGGACATGGAGCGCGCAGTGCAGGCCATTCAGCGCGAGACCTCTGCCTTGGCCCAAACAGCTGCCGATTGGTCGTCGTGGGACGATACCTATCGCTTTATCGACAATGGCGATACGGAGTTCCGTGAGTCCAACCTGAGCCGAATTGCGGTGTTTGACCTGTTGGGTGTTGATCTCCTTTACTTCATCAATGTCTCCGGCAAAGTCGTCTGGAGTGTAGTCTACAACCGACAGACCGGCGACAAAATCAAGCTCCAGGAACTGAGCGACAAGCGCCTGCCCGCGGATCATCCCCTGAGGGCACTACCTAGCAATGACTCCGAAACCAAGGGGCTGCTGATAACGACCTATGGCCCGATTCTACTCGTGGCCAAACCTTCCCTGGACGGTGATAGCAAGGGTCCGACGCACGGCGCGCTGGTGTTCGGGCGCTTCCTGGATGCCGTTGCTATCAAGAGAATTGCCCAGCAAGCACGGGTCGAGCTCGCCGTGTGGCCGCTGCAGGGTGCTGTATTAAACGCAGAACATGCCTCCGTAGCGGTGGAACTGGGCAACTCTGGCGAAGACTCGGTACGTGCGAATGACAGCGAGAATCGTATATACCGTGTCTTGCCCGATATCTTTGGAACGCCAGCGCTGTTGCTGGAGGTCAAAGCGCCCAAACTGATATCCGCACAGGGGCGCGCCGCGATTCGCAATGCGCGAGCGTCCCTGGTTGCAGCGGCACTGCTCATCTTGCTCGTTCTATTGGTGGGACTGCGCTATCTGGTTCTCGCGCCAATTGCACAATTGATCACACACGCGGACGATGTTGGGCGCCGTGATGATCTCTCAATACGCCTCAATACCGACAGGGGAGACGAACTGGGGGAACTGGCACGCGAGTTCAACCAGATGGTCGAACGCTTGGCCGACGCGCGCAAGGCCCTGCTGGAGCAGTCCCATAAAGCCGGTGTCGCTGAATTGGCGGGCGGTGTGCTGCACAATATTGGCAATGCGATAACCCCGCTAAAGGTGCGCGTAGCACATCTCGAAAGCAGACTGCGAGAGGCGCCTATCGCGGAACTGGGAATGGCCTTGACTGAGTTGAACGAGGCAAGCACTCCATCTCAGCGACGGACAGATCTCAGGGAATTCACAGACCTCGCAGCACGTGAATTGGCAGCGCTGGTCACCACGACACTCGAACAGACTGTTGGCATTGCACACCAGGTCGACCACGTGCAGAAAATTCTTAGTGACCAGGAAAGCGTCAGTCGCGCTGCCCGCGTACTGCAACCAGTGGAAGTTGCGGAACTGGTTCGCGAATCGGTCAATCTTCTGGGCACCGACATGCACCGTGCACTCCAGATCGAATTTGACCCCGGTCTGCAGACCGTTGGCCGGGTGCTGGGCTCTCCCGTCGCCTTGCAGCAAATACTGATTAATCTGCTCAAGAACGCTGCCGAATCAATTCGCGTCTGTGTACCTGCGCCGGAAGTGGGCCGCATTGAATTGACGGC
Source organism: Haliea sp. (assembly GCA_031409615.1). Lineage (GTDB taxonomy): Bacteria > Pseudomonadota > Gammaproteobacteria > Pseudomonadales > Halieaceae > Marimicrobium. The sequence goes on from JANNXP010000022.1 coordinate 15,966, forward strand.
TGCGACCGAGAGCCGGGGCGGTCGCGCTATGATTCGCCTGTCGGTCAATGATAATGGCACTGGTGTTTCACCCGAGAACCTATCGCGCCTTTTTGAGCGCGGCTTTAGCACGAAATCGCGTCCGTCTTCGGGCCAGGGTCTGCATTGGTGCGCGGTCACCGCCGCCGCGCTCGGAGGGCAAATAACGATTGATAGCGCTGGCACGGGGCATGGTGCCAGGGTATCGCTGTGGTTGCCGCAGGCCTGACTACGACTCACCAGCACTTAAGCGATATGCAGCGAGGGCTCAACTATGAACGATGTCATCAAACCACCCATTCGTATTCTGGTCGCGGACGACGAAGAACCGGTGCTGGACGCCTATCGCGCGGTATTCAGCGGAGATAGACCCACTGCTGGGTCGTCTGCTCTCAATGACCTCAAGGCCAGACTGTTTGAAGGATCTACCAAAGCGCAGACGACGAATGATATCGACCTGTTCGACGCACATTATGTTCGTGACGCCGAGCAAGCGGTGTTGGCAGTGCGTCGCGCAGTGGCCGATGGGACGCCATTCGCCGTCGTTTTTCTGGATATGCGTATGCCTCCCGGCCATGACGGCATCTGGGCCGCTATACACATCCGCGAAAGCGATCCCGAAGTAGATATCGTTATTTCAACGGCCTTCTCCGATACTGATCCGCGCCAGATCACTGAGCAAGTACCTCCCGAGGAAAAACTGTTTTATGTACAAAAGCCGTTTCATCCACACGAAGTGCGGCAGCTCGCGTTGGCACTGGGTCGCAGCAAGTGGAGTGCGGAGAATCGATTTCGACAGCTCGCGCACTATGACAGCCTGACCGGCCTGCCAAACCGCACACTGTTTCTTGATCGAATGCATCAAACTATCGAGGCAGCGCGTCGCCATCAGCGCAGGGCAGCGGTGCTGTTTATCGATCTCGACAATTTCAAGCGCATCAATGACAGCCTGGGCCACACCTTTGGTGACGAAATTCTAAAAATCACGGCTGACCGACTGCGCCACTGCGCCCGAAGCTGCGATGCTGTTATGGGCCCTTGGCGCGAGGTTTCTGCGGCGCGGCTCGGCGGCGACGAGTTCACTGTATTGCTATCTGAGATCGATGCGGCGGAAAACTGCACGCTTGTTGCCGAGCGTATTTTGCAGGCGTTTATTGAGCCAATGCGATTGCAGGACGATGAGGTGATCATGACACCTAGCATTGGGATTGCGACCTTTCCCGAGGACGGTGACGATGTACAAACCTTGCTTAAGAACGCCGACCTGGCCATGTATTTCGCCAAACACAACGGGCCAAATTCCTTTCAGTATCATCAGGACAGCATGAACGCATCGACACTTCAGCGCATCACGCTGGAGAAGAATTTGCGGCAGGCCATATCACGCGATGAATTCACCCTCTATTACCAGCCGCAGACAGACATGGTTACCGGTTCCCTCAAGGGCGCCGAGGCACTATTGCGCTGGGACAATAAGGAACTTGGCAGCGTGCCTCCAGCGGAATTCATACCTGTAGCGGAGCAATGCGGGCTGATCCTGGCCATCGGTGAGTGGGTGCTGCGTACAGCCTGCCAGCAAGCAAAAGCGTGGCGCGACCGGGGTGTAGGGCTACCACGAATTGGAGTCAATGTGTCGGCCAAGCAGTTCTTCCAGCAGGATTTTCCGCAGTTGGTAGAGCGGGTTCTCGCTGAGACGGCACTTGAGCCACACGTGCTGGAAATCGAGATCACAGAAAGCCTTTTGATGCAGGATACAGAGCGAGCCATTGCCACCATGCACGGGCTCAGGGCCCTGGGCGTCCAGATCGCGCTGGACGACTTTGGTACCGGTTATTCGAGCCTTAGCCGGTTGAAGGAGTTCCCTATCGACTGCCTCAAAATCGATCATTCGTTCGTGCGTGACATCAGCACCGACGCGAACGATCAGGCTATCGCCTGTGCGGTGCTGGCGATGGCAGGCAGCCTGAATATGCGCGTCGTGGCCGAGGGCGTGGAGACCCCTGAACAATTCGATTTTCTCAAATTGAAGCAGTGCAACGAGATGCAAGGTTACCTGATTTGCCGCCCGCTGCCAGCGGAGAAGCTGGAGCAATTCTTATTGCAGTTACCCCCGCCACCATGCCTATAAAGGGTGGCGCTATGCTCAGTCGCGTGAGTTGGGGCCCCCGCCAAGCTCTGGAGAACGCCCTCGACGCCGATACATGATGATCATGAGTGCGGCAAGCCCCACGGCGGCAATCAGCAGTGAGGTGATTTGCAGCTGCGCCACATAGGGCTCCCTGAAACTTTCAAGCAAGCCCTTCGCGCCATCATGGAGCACCAGGAAGAGCAGCGCGATCTGGCCATTGAAACTGCGCCTGTCGTCGAACCACATGAGAAACAGGCCGACGCCGAAGGACGCCGCCATGAAGAGAAAGTGCAGCGGTAACACGGGGAGGCTCGGAAGCGCCGCCGAACTGAGCAGGCCCTGCTCGAAATGCTGGTACCAGACCTGACTGCCAGGCGCGTAGCTCAGGCAGTAAAGCTCAGTACACTGCCCCCCGGTGCAGCAGCCGTTCATCCAGCAACTGAAGCGCACCAAACCAAACGCAAAGCAGACCGTAATGGCCAACACATCCAGGAAACGGGCCAGAGGCAATTCCGGAAGAATCCATCGCTTTAGTAGTGGACTAAACAGCAGCATTGCCAACACTGCACCCGGGTAGCGCAAGCCACCACGCCATTCAGATGACAGAGGGGCATAGGGTACCCAGTCCCGTACATACAGCGAAAACACCTTCGCTCCCAGAAAAGCGACCACCGCGATCAACAATAGCAGTACTACCGCTCGACCGGTGCGAATGCCGTCCTGGCGTAGGTAGAGGATGAAAAATAGAATTCCAAAAATCGCTGTCGGCGATATGAGTAACTGGAGTGCTTCAAAACCAAACAGACCGTTCGGATACATGCCGGAACCGCAGGGGAGTTAAGCGGGGATACGCGCGATGAGTATACTCGAAGCGCGCACCCCCCTCACAGCATTAACAGCCAGGGGGCAGGTCGCATACGTTACCCAGACCGTCACTGTCGCTATCCGCCTGATCGGTATTGGCAAATGCGGGGCAGTTGTCCAAACCATCCAGGACAGTGTCCAAATCCCTGTCGATACCCATACGTACACCGGATCCGGGGGGCGCGCAGGTGTAGGTGAGCGGGCCTTCAGTACTAACAAGACCGCGCAGCGCTGCATCGGTGAATAGTTCATTCCTATCGCTGCGGAACTGCCCGCTGGCCTCGCGCACCGCGCCCCGCTCAACGCCAGCGACAGAGCCTTTAACGATAAGGTCGCACTCTTTCACCACACCGCCCAGCATCACCGACTTGAACTCCTTACCCGCTGCCGCAATCATCAGGGCAATACGCGGGCTTACGACGGCAGCATTGGTGGCAGTGAGTGTCACCTGCTGCCCCACGATAGGCGCCAGGTCCGTGGGGAATTCCATGGTGAAGGCTTGGAGATTAATCTCCTGCGTGAGCGTGAGAGCAAACACTGAGGCTTGGAAGAAGTGTTCGGGGGTATCAACCGAGCCATCGTGCAGGACGCCGAAGCCACGGATCTGATCTCCCGTGTTTACAGTGTCCGTTGACAATCCGAACATGCCTACTTTTTGGTAGACATCACGCATATGCGGAACTTTGAAGTTCTGGGTCTCGCCCTCAAAGCTCTGCTTGCCGCCGCTGCCGAAAAAGCCCAGCTCAGGAATCAGTGTGTGACAACCGTTACAGCTGGCTATCCCATCAGTGATCGTGGTGCCAGAGAAGAGCGTCTGGCCGGCCAATGCTCCAGCAGACGCTGTGCCCGACACCACGTTATTCAATGGTCGAATGGGGTTCGGCGGCAGCATGATATCCAGGGTGAAGTCAGTGAACCGTTGCATCTCGGTAGCAGTGACAGTACCTTCCTTTCCGACCAGACCCTCAAAGGCAACAATAAAGTTGCGGAACGAGAACTCTTCGGAACAGGGTGCGCCGGAGGCCGCAGGCAAGGTGCACGCGTCAGTGCCGAAGAAGCCGTCGACACGATCACCGCGCCAATGCAATGCGCCGTGTGTTGCCATGCCGCGCAGGGTCTGCGTGGTCATGGGTCCTTTCATCGGGTGGAAGGTGGTAGCGCGCGGCAGGGCTACGGCCGAAGGCTGCGTGTTGGTGGTCACTGCATCGTCCGGGTTGCCCAGGTTCCACGCGAGGTGATCCGTATCACCGAAGATGTGGCAGCTCGAACAGGACGTCTCGCCATTACCCGATGTCAAGTTGGCGTCGTATAGCAAGGGGCGTCCAGCAACCACCTTGGGTGGCTCAGGGTTGTGCAGCGCGCGGGTCTGAACCACGGCGTTCGTGCTCAGGTCTATCACTTGTACCCAGTTATTGAACCGCGTGAGGACGTAAAGGCGATTGTTGGCCTCGTCCAGTACCATGCCACTGGGGCCGCCAGCGGTGGCAATGTAATTCGTGCTGGCCACGGTCGGGTCGAAATCGCTTTCGAAGTCGGCGTTCTCGATATCAGCCACATCAAATACACCGATCTTGGCGGAACCGAAGGCCGCTACATAGAGTTTTAAACCGTCGCTGGAAACCACGGGTTGCAGCGGCGTTGCCAGGCTATGCTCCTTCTGGGCTTCGATAGCGTGGTGGTCCGCCCCGGAGTCCGTGTGCAGTTGGCTGTAGTCAATATGCTGGTTCAGGTGCTGCACGTCGGTACTAGGGCCGGTGGGATCCAGCACGGTAATGCGGGACTCCGACAGACGGCCCTGCACTGTGCTGCCACCGAACACGCCGGGGCCCTCGAAATCGACGTGGTTCGGCAATTCGGTATTGGTCACATAGACTTTCCCGGTGACCGGGTTTACCACCAGGTTAAACAGTATCGTGCCGACGCTGCTGTAATTTACGATGGAACCGGAAGCCAGAGTGTTGGCATTGATGGAAAAGACATCGAGGTCCGGCAGGTTGAATTTGACCAGGCTGCTCCAATTGGTACCTTGCGAGTCGAGCCATTGGCTGCCGTTGAATTTGACAATGACGCCGGATTCAGGCGCTGTAAACCCGGCCGCGTTGGTGCTGGGTCCGGGCACCCCGTTGGCGCCGAACCCATCGGGCACCATTGTTTCATTGATGACTGTGGTCTGATTGCCCGAAAATAATGACGCTACATATACCCTGCCGCCATCGGGCGTGACTGCGAGGCCACGGGGTGTATCGGCGAAGAAGCTGAGAATTTGCAGCGGCGTACCGCCCATCGTATTGCCCAGGGCAAGTCCATCGAAAACCCAGACATCGGCTCGTCCGATGCCTTCAGTCCTCAGTCCCGGGCCACCGGCGCCGGGCACGGAAGAGATAGAGGCGTCAGAGCGCTGTTGTCCGCGATGGGCCGTAGTGATGAAGGCGCGATTGAAGGCCGCTCCGGCAAACACGATATCCCGAGGTTCATCGCCCACCAGCAGGGTACGCACCACCTTGGCAGGGTTGGCGTCGAGGTCGATGACACTCACGCTGTCTGACAAGTGGTTGACTACCCATATTTCGCTGTCAGTGCGGGCCGCCACGGCCACGGGCTCCATACCCACAGGGATGGAATCTGTATGGACGAGGGTACCGCCGCTAATGGAGAATACCTCGAGGCGATTGTCCGGTGTATTTACCGCCAGCAGTGTGGTGCCATCCGGGGTCATCGCCACGGGCCTGACCTGGCCGCTCTCAAACTCGACGAAGGAGCGCGGCTGAGCCGAGGCGGGTATGGCGCCGGTGACCAGGCCAACCACGAGAGCGAGCGAGGTAAAAGCGAAACCTGTCAGTCGGGCAACGGGACGGAAAGTACGTGAGGAAGTCGACATAATTCTTTACCTATTATTATCTGCTGAAGTCGGCGATCGTGGTGCACACATGAGCTTCAACGATTTGCCTTTAAACGATAGTTTAGGTGACAAAATACCACAGAAATAATGGGGGTCAAACGGGAAGTACGAAAATAGCCAGGACTTTTTCGTATACAAAGCAAGCTTTCACACTGCATTGCTTTGGCTTCAGGTGTTGCGGAACCCACAAGTTCGCTATTGAAGTGCCACATGCATGAAGCCCCGGACCGTTTTTATTTCCTGCTAAGGGGCCTCCGCAAAATCCATGCCGCGATGAACTAAACTATTGTTGTATTTACAAAAACCCCGAATTGTTCTACCGGACAAATACTCCACTGTAAAAAATCCTGACGGTTAATGCCCGGGAAGCACTTGGGACCAAGTCGTCCTACAACCAAGCACCGTACTGCGACAGGTACTCGCCATAGAGCTGCCGCTCCTGAACGCCGTCCAGTCCAAACGCCGCAGCGGAGTAGTTGTGCTCCCCGTAGAGATCGCGCGGGCGCCGACTGTGGTACTCGCGCATGCGAACCTCGGTCTCACGAGTGAGATCAATGCCGCAGCGCTCGTAGATATTGCGAATGACGGATATCGGGTCGGCGCATATCGCACTGAAACTCACGTCAATAAACTGACCATTGCCAAGACTGCGACGGTCTTCCATTCCCCGATGCACCGTTTTTGAAAAATGTCGGAACTCTTGTTCTCCAATCGCCAATGGGTCGACGTTACTACTGAATCCGCCGCGCAATGTGTAGGCCAGGCTGGAGAATGAGGCCATCGCATCCAGCGGTCGCCGATGAGTCCAGACGACGATCGCATCCGGATACTGTGCGAGCAGATACGTAAGGTATGCCAGGTGAGCGGGCGTCTTTAGCACCCAGCGTTCACGGGGCAGATCACGTTGTAAGTGTTGCAGAAAACTGGCGTGCCACTGGTAGGCTGCAGTCATATCCTGATCCAGTGCCCAGACCCGATAGTCGGGAATATTGTACATGTAACCAAACTGTTCGCTGATGAATGCAGACGCCAGGATGTAAACACATTCCTGTGGCAGCCTCGCCCCTATCGCATGAATCGCCTGGAAACCCGGACACAGCTTCTCCAGCAAGGCGAGTAAGCGATCGACGGCTGCGATTCTTTTGTCATTGTCGCAGGATTGCGCAGTAGGCGGCGGCACCGGCCGGGCAACTTCCCAGCTAGCAGGCGCACGGAACAACGGGTCCTGTGCAATCAACTCGTGCAGTATCGTCGTCCCGGTCCGTGGCAAGCCCACGATAAATAGCGGTTGTTTGATTTGTTGAGCGGCTACCTCAGGTCGCCGGGCCCGGTACTCGATCAGACGCAAACGAACACACAGGTGATCCAGCACATTGAAATAGGCGGCGATACGGCCAACCTGGGAGAGTCGCGCCTGCTGCCGCAGCGCTGTCGTGAGCTGCTCCAATCCAACCCGGAACGACTCGTCACCCCAATCCCGCAGGCCGGTGCTGCGTTGCGCATGACTGATCAGTCGCTCTGCACACAGATCCGGTGTGACAAATTGCACGCTTTCCAGAAGATTACCCATGCCGTTTAGCAGTCGGATATAGGCGGGGGGTGAGCGCTGCAACATCAATTGTATTGCCTTTAGGGAAGAGCAGTGTGCTAGTGTAATTGGTATAACGCAATTTTCATTGAGGAAATTCATCGGGGCGCGGCACTCAACCCCGGAGCGATTGCACGTCAGACAGAGGGGAATGAGCAATGAGATCGATCAGGACGATGACAGGCGCCGCACTGACTGTCGTTGCGACCATAACACTCGCCCAATCACCCTATGAGATCAATGGCCTACACACTGAGCTGGTTTTTACCGCGGCCGTAGCACAGGCGCAGAAACTCGGTGGCAACTGCCAGATCACTCCGCCCGCCACGCCAGATGGGGGCAGCAGTGCCCAGTGCGAGTTCGCGCCCTGCGGCGCACGAAGTAAGGACGGCGCCTGCGAGCCGCAGGATGCCAAGACGGCTGGTTTAACCATCGCCGCACAACCGATCGTGCATATCAGCCTGGAGGCGCCGGACGACGCCGCCCAACTGACCCGCATTGTCTTCTTGTTTGAGGGCCGTCACGATGCGGTCGCTGGAGGCCTAACACAAACATTCGGCGCACCCAATGGCGAGATCACGCCCACCGACCAAAAGAGCTGGAGCCACTCGCGCCGGCTGAGCTGGACGCAGGGTCGTTACCGCGTGGGGCTGGTGGACTCTCCAAAACTGATTCTTCTGACCACCGACCGGTCGCAAGAATAAATCTAAGTTTCCATCTTATCTTATTGAATTAGTTCAGCTTTGCTTTTAGACTCGGAGCACATACAGAGCTGGTTAAATAAAAAATAGCTGCTGTTGACCAAGGGGAACTTGATGCGATTGCTGCCCGCTGTGGCCCTGAGCCTGCTGCTGAGCACTCAGGCGAAAGCCGATGACGTAACAATGATTAGCCGCTTAGCCCCGGAGATAAAGCCCGCGGTGATTTCCGAAGCGGTGGCCGCGATGAAATGCGCCCAGCACAACGGCTTGGGGAAGTTAGCCAACCGTCTGGCCATTATCGATTACACCCTGCCTTCCCGTTCGCCGCGCTTGTGGGTGGTGGATTTAGAACACCAGAAACTGTTGTTTGAAGAACATGTAGCCCACGGACAAGGTTCTGGTGGTGATATTCCGGATGCATTTTCTGACCGCAACGGCAGCCATCAATCCAGCCTCGGTTTATACCTGACCGATGCAACGTATGAAGGTGGCCACGGCTACTCGCTGAAACTGCAAGGCTTGAGTAAAGGTTTCAATGAATCGGCCATGCAACGCCTGATCGTGATGCACGGCGCCCCCTATGTCGATCCAGATGCGGTGCCGACCCTAGGTCGATTGGGTCGCTCCTGGGGCTGCCCAGCGGTGCGCACCGCAGTTGCCAAGCCGATGATTGACACCCTGAAGCTAGGACAGTTTATTTATGCGTATGGCCCCGGTACAGCCAAACTCTCAGCGTGTAAAACAGAGAATCTTTCCTTCGCCAGCAATTCAATTCCTGGTGGGTTGCTTCCAGACGCCACTTAAATGCGTCTGTTTCGTGGCCATACTCCAGACCCATGTGCACAGCCCGTCGGCGTTGGCGGTGTGAAGAACTGGTGCTTCCTGATTCCACTGCTGCTCACCAGTGCCTGTACTACCATAGAAGACTTTCAGGCCATGAGCCCTGATGAGAGGGCTGATACAGTATGCGGCGCAACCAGCGCCTCACGCCAAAGGAAGGCGGAGCTGACACAGCTCAACAATGAAATCTCGGCGAAGCAGGAGCTACTGGCGCGAGGTTATCGCCTTTATGAATATTGCCAGGTAGTGCCAATATCGTTTCCTGCCACCGCTGCGAACTGCACTGCACTAGCCGGCACCGAACTGGAGACCTGCCAGAGAAGCAATACCCCGGCCAGAACAGAGTATCGGCGTGTGTGTACAGAGACACCCGTATCTATCGATTACAATTACGAGAGCAGCATCCTGCACAATCTGCGCATGACCCGCGAAGATCAACTCGAAATTCACGACCAGCAAACCTACGTCTGTGTTGCCAAAGCCAGGTCATTGTCTGCCACAGACGCGTATTCGCGATACAAGCTGAACGCTGAGCCATGACCCCACTCCTTCGATTCACTCGCGTAGTTTGGGTGGTGTTACTGCTCGTCCCGGGATCGCTACAGGCTCAGTCGGCCACATCGTCAGAGCCCGTGATGCGGGCGCAGCACAGCGAGCCTGTGTCCAACGATAGCGCTGCGGCGCTCGTTGCAAGTGGGGAACAACTGAACCCTCCAAAGAAGCCGCCCAATGTCATCATCCTTTTTGCCGACCAGCACAATAGGGGCGTGATGGGATTTGAAGGTCATCCTGATGTGATAACCCCCCATCTGGATGCATTGGCGCAACAATCCGTGGTGTTTGAACGGGCGTATGCTACGACGGGTATTTGCGCCCCCTCCAGGGCGTCACTCATGACCGGTCTCTATCCGAGAACACTAGGCTTACTTTCCAATAGTGAAAATACCAGCGTAATGAACGAAGTCGTTTCCTTGGCTACGTTATTTCAACAAAACAACTACAAGACTTATGCCTTTGGAAAACGCCACACCACCGGCGCTGTAGATGCAGGTTGGGATGTGCAGCGCAGCCATTTATGCTCTGAGACTCCTGGAGACAGCTATACCGAATGGGTAGAGAAAAACGGGTACGGGAAGCAATTTGCCATGGATTGGGCGGCCGAATTTGGCAGTGGATCACCCTGCTCTTTACAGGCAGAAGAACATCTACCGATCGCTGATTTAGGAACACGGCTGACGGCACTGCCTGACAATATGACGATGGAGGCGTTTACTACCGCGCTTACCGTGCAGATGATAAAAGATCAGGCGAAAAGTGAAAAACCTTTCTTTGCCTGGGCCAATTTTTATCGGCCGCACCAACCGTATACGCCTTTGAAGAAGTACATGGATCTGTACGACGTATCGGCGTGGGGAGAAGGCCGAAAGAATGGAGCCTCAATAAAACGACCCGCGAGTCTGTATGAGCCAGAGGACAATATTCCGCCACTAATGCAAGCAATACGTACTGGCAGCAACAAGGTTTGGAATGTCGACAAAGCATTCGCTGACGAGCAACTCTGGCGCAATTACATTGGCGCCTATTATGCACTGGTGACTGAAGTCGACCATAGTGTTGGCGACATACTAAAGGCCCTGGACGATGCCGGCATAGCGGAAGAAACCATCGTTATCTACACGTCAGATCATGGTGACTTTGTCGGCAATCACGGCATGGTTGAAAAATCAGCACTGGCGCAAAATGTTTACGAGGACGTGTTAAATATTCCCTTGATCATCCGCTATCCGGGCAACAAACAACACGGTACACGCACTGCAGAGTTGGTTAGCTTGGTGGACATTTATCCGACACTGGTGGAATTGCTGGGACTTCAATTGCCAGAAATGAAATTTCCTGTTCAGGGACAGTCATTTGCTGCGACGCTCACAGCTGGAAAGCCGATGGAGCGGAAGTATTTTGTGTCCGAGAATTGGTCGCAGGCGGCGGTGATCACCAAGGATTTCAAATTGGGAATTATGCTTGACCCTACTGACTACCAACGAGAATTCGACTTCAGATCGTTTGGTGATCAATTTTTTATCCGTCAATCAGATCCATTGGAAATGGATAACCAGATTGATAACGATGCCTATGAAGCTGAGATTTCCAAGCATAACGCTTACTACCAGGACTTTATTGCCAGAATACCAGACATCGGAAAGCAGGAATTAGTAGGGAATAGGATTGCACAGAAAGGACGCGTGGCTAGAACTTTAGAGCGGCTGGGGAAATTCAGCACGTTGATTGCCGCCACTACCACTATTGTCATCGTGATGGCCCTGTTCTACCTAGCCTTATGGATTCGCCGGAACACACATAGGTAGCGCAATGCGGCTTTCTGAGTAACCTATAGATGGCTGCGAACTCGGCGCCCTGTCGCCAACTTGCGCATCGCGGCAATCCCCGCCACAATCGCTGCAAATAGTCATCACAACCATCATCACAGCAATCATTGCCACCATTGTCGCCTCAGCCACGCGGCGTTAATTGTAGTAATCGGAGCGGCTTATCATTTCTCTTCGGCGCCTATTTAGCCAGGCAAGCTACTATTACCCGTTATACGGTGCGGCCTTTGTTTTTGTTCTGGCGGTATGTTGGTTCGCGGTTTTTTCTGGCCATGAAGTGCAGCAACTTGAAGTGCGTGATTACGCTGTTCGGCGCTGCGACTTTGCGGCGAACCCAGGTGGTCCTGGCTTACGCATCCTCGATGCGGTCTTTATGGAAGAACTGGAAGTGGTGCTCGACACCTGGTGCCAATTGCCCGAGCTGGCCCAGTATTATGGCTCTATTGCGTTGCGCAGTGTACATCGCGATCACTTCGATCTAAGGGATCTGTTTGAGTCTCGCTATGACCTCGTGCTGGCCAAGCCGGAGTTGATTAGTCGTAGCGGCCAGGCCGGGAAGGACAGCATTACCTACGAGTTAATTGCGCAGTATCCGGAATATGGCAGCCAGCTGGTGTCAATGAAGGGCACGCCTGAACTGAGTGCCACCTGGATGAAGGGGAAGTCGCTTGGATTGCTGGACGATCCTAACAGTGCTTCCGCTTATCAGATTCCCAAGGCAGCGTTGGACCGTAGCGGATTGGCTGGTGTGCCTACGATAATTTACTTCCGCTCTCACCGCGAAATGTACAAGGCACTGTTCGAGGGTCGAGTCGATATTATTCCTGCGTTGTTGAGTAGTGAGGGGCCTGACAGTGCGCTGCAGCTCCCGCCAGGGCTGGTTCTGGTGGAGACTATTCCCGGCCCCGCCTGGTACATTCATCGGGAGTTGCTACAAGAGCCTGTGTATTGCGACCTGCTGGCAGCGATTGAAGGATTTGCGCAACATTCGCGGCTCGACTACCTGCGGAACTTGAGAATTGTGCGGCCCTGCTATGCAGATTGATCACCCCCGACGACTGACCCTGATCTGGCTACTTTTGAGCACTGTGCTGGCCGTTTTCCTGTTTGTTGCCAGTCGGGCAATCCTTGAGATGGACGTGCAGGAGCAGGTGAGGCGGCATCTGCTACTGACCCTGGATGAATCACACTTCGGTAACGCACAAAATGGAGGAAATGATCAGGAGGCTTTGGAGCGCATGGGCCGGCAGATGAATACTGCGTTACAGAACCTTGTCGTCCATCGTTGGTATTCACCTCAGAAGGAGTGCGTTGTCCGTCTACAACGTGTTGATGGCGTGGTCATCAATGACGAACCCATGCAGAACAACATCACACTGAGGTTGCCACGTAACCAGATTGAGCGAGAGATTGTGGTCGGGTTGGCATGTTCGCCCAACTGGCCAGTTGCTGTCGCCGCCGCGGGTATGCTCGGCCTCTTTTTCCTGCTGATCAATTTTTGCATCCCGCCGCCTCTGTCAAAAGTCCACCGGCAGTGGATCAACTATCTCCTACAACGCGAGTACAGTGGGGCCGAAGCGTTTGAGATCGTTCAGCGGTGCCGGGCATCCAGCCTTGCCATGAGCCCCACCCAATTGGTGTGTTTGGAGCAATTGCACGATAGCGAGCGACGTAACTTTGCCTCTGTGCTGGAGGTGGTTACCGATGCAAGGGTGGCTGCCCTAGGGGAAGTCGAGGTCGACTGGTTCCTGCTGGGGCTGCGTGGCGACCCGGGCCGGGTGAACAGTGCGCTGGAGCTGGCGTCTGCGACAGATGCAGTGGAAATCGATCTGAATGAGATGACACTGATCGTGCGTGGGCTGGATGTGCCCATCAGCGGGACACCCTTGTTTTATTACGCTTGGTATGCGCTGCGTCGGGTGAGCGCAGACGGCTGGATCACCAACCCGGCCAGTAACCGACCGGATAGGGTGCTGGGCCAGGAACTGATCAACCTGATGTCCAAACATGACGGGCATGCAAAGGCCATAAACGATCTCGAACGAACAGGCCTCAAGGCGAAAACCCTCGATCAGAACCGCAGCAAAATTAAGGACGAGATCGTGGCTGCCCTGGGTGAAAAGCTGGCGAGAGCGTATCTTTTTGAGGCCGGCAAACACCCCGATGGCATTCACATGCGCTACCGGCTGCCCATGGAGGCGCGCCGTATCCGCATTCTTACATGAGTCGAAAATAGCGTAAGGTATTGATAATGATAGGTATACATTTTTAGAGACATCTTTAAAAAGAAATACATATCTCCGTTAGACCCGAAACAGCCTCCTTGTAGTAAGTTAACCTCAGCCCGGTTGGACGTTCGTTGCTTGTCAGGCCTGGTCCCGGCAAAACATCAATATGCAGAGGAACTATAAAATGAATAAAATCGATGCTAGGAAAACAAGTGCCGGTCGGCACAGATCGGTCAAGACCCTGGTGCTGCTGGCAGTGGCCACCACGGTAAGTGGCTGTTATCTCCCTGCCGCACAACGCGATTTCGCCCGGGATGGTACGGTGCCCTGGCAGTGTAAGGGTACGCCGGACCTGACTCAGCAGCAGTGTTACGATTTTTCGTGGAACCTCGATGTCGCCACCACTGTGGCCATGCTGAGCCCAACACTGGCCAGTTTTACCGGCGGCACAGAGGTTATCAATCGCCCGGCCAATATCGGGGTGGCATTTACCAAGGTGGCCACGCCCACAGTGTTTGATCCCAACCTACCGAACGTGACGCTGTACGATGGTACTGCCCCGACCTCGCGTGTCGTTGGCGTCGCCTGGGAAATCAATTCAAGTACTGCGCCTGTCGGGTTTGTCGGTGACCGCGACGTGTGGACGCAAGACCCAACCACCAGCAATTGGTGGCTGACCGCATGGGTCGTCCGCGGCTACCAGAACCACCCGAATGTCTTTGCGGCGACCCATCCCTGCCTGACATCAACCACCTCTATCCTGACCAGCACCACGGATGCCTGCTTCACGGCGTCCCACACCGAGCCGTTTGAGGTTCTTGTGTCAAATGACGATGGTGTAATGGCTCCCGGCATCAATGCCATCGTTGAAGGCCTCTACAGCCTTGGCGACGACACAGTGAGAACTGTCCATGTTGTCGCGCCAGCATTTAATCAGTCCGGTGCTGGCGGCCAAACAACTGGCCCGGGATTCGTGGTATCGGCTTCAGGTACCAACACCGCAAGTGGCAAGCCGGCGACTGCGGTTTACTCCACGGATCCGGCACGGCCATCAGGCTCTGGCTCGCCAGCCGACTCCGTGGTGTACGCACTCGGAACCTTGCGCCTCTCGCCTGACCTTGTGGTAAGTGGCATTAACGAAGGCCAGAATATGGGTTCCGTTGTCGATATCTCCGGCACCGTGGGCGCGGCGCGCAGGGGCAGACTCCATGGTGTGCCCGCGATTGCGACCAGCCAGGGCACTGGCGGTGGCTTTGCCACTACGGGACTTGCTGATGGGGTTGTGGCGACCCTCGCTCTGGTGGAAGAATGGCGGCTCGGGCGCACCGTGAACACCACCAATAGTGTGCTGAATATCAATATTCCGACCTGCCTGGCAACCTTCTCGCCCCGCGGAACAGTGCAGACTGTGGTTTCGACGGGTAATGCGAACTATGGTGTTCAGGATTGCGCCTCGACTGCGACCGCAAACAGCGTCATTCACGATATTGATGCCTTTAATAAAGGCTTTATTGGCATCGCGGACGTAGGTGCGAAGAAACCGCCGAATTGGCCCTAGCGGCGGCTAGTGCGGGCACCGCTGGCGACGCTTGATTGTCGCCATAGCGGTTCCTTGATTCCTGACACGTCTTACTGTGTCCCCAGCGCCCTACCTTCCAGGGCGCTTTGCATTTTAACTGGCGCTCCATGAACGAAATCGGTTGCCGCCACGTGGATCATGTTTCATCACCCATCAGTCTTGGCTCAGCAGGCTCACTTTCGAATCGGCACCGGCAATCTCCCTGACCAGTTTAGGCACCAGATAACCGGGCAGTCGGGAGGATAGCGCCGTCAGCAGCAGCAGGGCCTCACTCTCCGCTACGTCAAAGTGCGCGGCGCCCTGGACTTTGTCCAGCAGGTGCAGGTAGTAGGGCAGCGTACCCGTGGCAAATAGGCGCTGGGATAGCGCCAGCTGTGTCTCCAGACTGTCGTTGATGCCAGCCAGCAGCACCGCCTGATTCAGGGTGGTGATATCCCGGCGGCGCAGCGCGGTCAGAGCGGCGGCAACCGACTCATCGATTTCGTGGGCGTGGTTACAGTGAATGACCATGATGGTCTGCAGCCTGGCATGCGTGATGGCATCCAGTAGTGCGTCGGTAACCCGTGCGGGTATGACCACCGGCAGCCGACTGTGGATGCGCAGGCGTTGCACCTGGGGTATGGCGGCGATCTCTCCAACCAGCTGTTGCAGCTGTTCATCGGTGGCGACCAGGGGGTCGCCACCGCTCAGGATCACCTCCTCTATACTACTGTCGGCGCGAATGTAATCCAGTGCTTCACGCCACTGCTGACGACTGTTCTGATTCTCGTTGTAGGGAAAGTGACGCCGGAAACAGTAGCGGCAGTGCACCGCGCAGCCGCCACTGACAATCAGCAATACGCGGCCGTGGTATTTGTGAATGATGCCGCGCCGGGGAATCGTCGCGCCGCTCTCGCCCACCGGGTCGCGGCTGTAGCCGGGGGTTTCAGTCATTTCCCGTGATGACGATAGTACCTGCAGCAACAGCGGGTCGCGCGGGTCGCCGGAACGCATTCTTTGTACGAAACTGCGTGGCACCTTGAGGGGAAAGTCCTCGCAGGCGCCACTGGAGAAACCCACGTCGCTGGCACTCAGGCCCAGCGTGTCCAGCAACTCACGCCGTGTGGTGATAACGTCGCGCAGTTGGCTCTGCCAGTCAGCCGTGGATTGAGCAAGTCGACCTGAAAGCAGCACGGGGGAACCTCGGAGTTCATCAAAGCAGCGGGCATTGTAGCAATGAATCGATGGTCCGTCTGACCTCAGGGAGAACGGGGTTTGCGCTACCCACAACCTGCGGGGACAGACCGCTGGGAGTGGCTCGTCTAAAGACCTTGAACCGCCCTTTGCTCTGCTGCGATACTCCTCGCTTAGGGGAACTCCCGGCCGCTTCCGCCGCGGTAACGTGAAATGACTTAGGGGCCGCCACCGGGGCCGCCACCTTAGGCCTGAGGGAGAATCATGTTCAGTACCGATGAATTGTGCAGCCTGCGCTGGGACCCTGTCAGCGAACGGGTTGAGATTATTGACCAGACACTCCTCCCCCACATCCTGCACTGGTGCCAGCTGGACTCCCTGGCGGCATTTTGTAATGCCATCAGTACCATGCAGGTGCGCGGCGCACCGCTGATTGGCATTGCAGCAGCGTTCGGGTTGGCGCATGCGCTGGCGGAGGACGCATCCACTGACAATCTGGCACGGGCCAGTGCGGCGCTGCTGGCGACCCGTCCCACCGCGGTGAATTTGCGCTGGGCACTGCAGCAGATCGCGGCTGCAGTGCAACACCTGGAGCCAGGCGCACGCGCCGCTGCTGCATTGGCTAAAGCGCAGTCCTTACGTGAGGAGGATGTCGCCAATTGTGAGCGCATCGGCAACAACGGATTGCAGTTGCTGCATGCGCTTAAGGCCACATCGTGCCTGAACATTATGACGCACTGTAACGCCGGGTGGCTGGCCACTGTCCAGTGGGGTACGGCCCTGGCGCCGATTTATAAGGCGCACGCCAGCGGCATGGCGGTGCACGTATGGGTATCCGAGACCCGTCCACGCAATCAGGGCACCAACCTTACTGCCTGGGAATTGCACCGTGCGGGGGTGCCGTGCACCATCGTCACAGACAACAGTTGTGGTCAGTTGATGCGCCAGGGACACGTAGACTGTGTGCTCGTGGGCAGTGATCGCACGGCTGCCAACGGGGACGTCTGTAACAAGGTGGGCACCTACCTCAAGGCACTGGCCGCCCACGCCAATGGGATCCCGTTCTACGTAGCGCTGCCGGAATCAACCATTGACTGGTCCTGTGCAGACGGCGAGCAGATTCCGATCGAAGAACGGGATGCGTCAGAAGTGCTTAGTATCGCGGGGCTGGATACTGCCGGCAATTTTCGTCAAGTGCAGCTGGCCAGCGCCTATAGCCGCGCGTTAAACCCCGCCTTCGACGTCACTCCGGCCGCATTGGTCGGAATGCTGATTACTGAGCATGGCACTTTCGAGGCCAATGAGAAGGGTATGCAACGCCTGCGGACGGTGGCGGCGGGTGCCGGATAGAAAGAGGAAGCGAAGGTCTAGTAATAGTCCAGGTGCAAATCGTAGTCACCCAATTCATCGCGCAAACGCTTCTCTTCCAGACGTTGCTCCGCCAGGCGACGCTTTTGCACCAGGCGCTGCTTTTCAGAAGACAGTGGCGCCAGGTCCTGCAGCATCTCTTCCGAAATGTCGCCGATCGCCGGTTCAAAAATATCGTCCAGAGAGTCCGGCGTCGAAGGTTCCGGATTACGTTCTCCCATAAATCACCTCCCGATGACTTTATAAAAGAGCGGCACAGCGTTGTTACTGGCCATTGGGGGCGAGTAAATCAAAATTTGGCGAGTGGAACAATGAAATACTTTCGTCAGTTTTACGCATATTTCAGTCGCAATATGAACGGCGGCCCGCTACCTTCCCTGGCCTTCCCTGTGCACCCATCTACTTCCCTGTAGCTACCATCCCTGGTAAGGAGTTAGCGCCTGCGGGCCGCCGCAAATAAGTAGAGCAACTTTAGTGCCAGTTTTCCCAGCCGCTCCCTACACGGTTTCGGGGCCCTGCAGTGCGCCGAACGCGTGTCCGCAAGTGTCCGCATTTGTCCGCAATACCGCGGGACACAACAGCACCGTTCACCGATACGCATATTCTTGCACGGGCCTGCGCGGCTGGTTAGAGTGGCGCATCTGTGACCCATGCCTCTAGGCGCACAAGGAAAGATCATGACGTTGTTGCACACTCCGCTGGATGCTTTGCACCGAGAACTGGGCGCAAAGATGGTGCCCTTTGCCGGCTACGACATGCCGGTACAGTACCCGTCTGGCATCATTAAGGAGCATCTGCATACGCGCGCAGCGGCCGGGTTGTTCGACGTTTCCCACATGGGACAAGTTGTTGTAGAGGGTGCCGGCAGCGTTGCCATGCTCGAATCCCTGGTGCCGGTGGATATAGAGGCACTCGGTATCCATCGCCAGACCTACGCACTGTTCACCAACGAGCAAGGTGGCGTATTGGATGACCTCATCATCACCCGCTGGGACCAGCAACGCTTCTTTCTCGTCGTCAATGCAGGTTGTAAGGCGCAGGACATTGCTCACCTGCGGGCACACTTGTCTGGCCAGACACTCACCGTACTGGAGCAGCAAGCCCTGCTGGCCCTGCAGGGACCGGCCGCGCGCGACGTGATGCGCACCGTGTATCCAGCCGCGGCTCAGCTGGTGTTTATGCAAGGCTGTCCCGGCGTCATCGATGGCGTCGAGGTTTACATTACGTGTTCCGGCTACACCGGTGAGGACGGTTTCGAGATCTCCGTGCCGGCCGCGGCGGCGGCAGGTCTGGCGCGCAGCCTGTTGGCCTTTAAACAAGTACAGCCGATTGGGCTGGGCGCGCGGGATTCGCTGCGTCTGGAAGCAGGTCTGTGTTTGTACGGGCATGAATTGACCACGGCGATCAACCCGGTGCAAGCGGGCCTGCTGTGGTCTATTAGCAAAGCGCGTCGCGCCCGCGGTGCGCGCGCCGGCGGTTTTCCCGGCGCTCCTATAGTCCTTCAGCACATGACTGACAAGCCGGCTTTGAGTCGGGTAGGCCTCAGCGTGGATGGCAAACGGCCGGTGCGCGAGGGTCAGGTCGTCCTGGATCAGTCGGGTCGACCGGTGGGAGAAATTTGCTCTGCCTGTTACGGCGCCAGCGTTGGCGGGCCCATCGCCATGGCGTATATCGAGCGCGAGCTGGACCTGCCGGGTACGCAGTTGCTGGTGGCCGTGCGGGACAAGCAGGTAACGGTCACGGTGACTCCACTGCCGTTCAGCCCGCAGCGCTACTTCCGAGGTTGAGCCGTGTCACCAGCACGGCGTGGCGCGACGCCCGTGTACAGCGCTATCAATCACGCTTGTTCAGGCAGCCCAGGCGCGCTCAGCCCGAAACCGCTGTGACAGATAATCCATCTGATCGGCAAAGACGCGGTCCTTGGCCAGAAAGTGCCACTCCCAGGGATTGGGTCTAAAGGGCACCGCCAGCAATGGCATGCGCGCTTCCTCGGGTGTTCGGTTGTCTTTCTGCCAGTTACAGCGCTTGCAGGCTGCCACGACATTTTCCCAGCGGTCGGTGCCTCCGCGGGAAGTCGGTAATACGTGATCGCGGGTCAGCTCAGCACGGCTAAACTGTTGTCCGCAGTACAGGCAGCGATGGTCGTCGCGACGGAACAGAGTACGGTTGCACAAGGGCGGACTAAAACTCTGCAGGATTCTACCTTGGATGGCAACAATAGGTTGCATATCGATA
Organism: Haliea sp.; assembly: GCA_031409615.1. Classification (GTDB taxonomy): domain Bacteria; phylum Pseudomonadota; class Gammaproteobacteria; order Pseudomonadales; family Halieaceae; genus Marimicrobium. Next base: position 35,971 of record JANNXP010000022.1, read on the forward strand.
CGCGAACGCACACCGTTGCGACGCTGAATACCGCCAAAGATTGGCGGCAGGGTACCCCCGATGCCGTAAACGACATCACCCTTGGCATAGGCAGTAATCGCCTCATGCAGCGTTATCCAACCACGGGGTTGGCCGGCAAGGTCCAGTCGCAGGATCGTTTGCATCGTCTCTCACCCACATGCTTGGACTAAACCTACTGCAAAATGCTGACAACTACAATCGGCAATACTGGGGGTGAGTGCTGATCGATGGCGCTAACAGGATTAAATCCTGTAGCCTTTTTCGAATTCATCTATAGGAAGGGGTTTGTCGAAAACGTATCCCTGTAGAATGTCGCAGCGCATTTCCGCCAGACGGTCTGCAATTGCGATAGTTTCGACACCCTCGGCGACCACTTTCATAGAAAAGTTATGGGCCAGGTCAATAACAGCTTTCACAATCGCATGGTCCTTTTCCGATTCCAGCATGCGCCGCACAAAGCTCTGATCGATTTTAATTTCGTCAACCGGGAGATCTCGAAAGTATGCCAGTGATGAAAACCCCGTGCCAAAATCATCAATAGAAATTTTTACTCCGATACTCCGTAGACGCTTAAGCTGAGCAAGCATCATGTCCTGATTATCGATCATGATCTTTTCAGTCACCTCCAGGTTGAGCCGAGCAGGCCTGACGCCGAATATATCCAGCGCATCGGTAACGACCGACAGAATATCGTTCTCCAGTAGTAGTGAGGGACAGATGTTGACTGCAATCGAGAGCTGGTCGGGCCAGCGCGCTAGCCGACTTACTGCAGACTTGATTACCCACCATGTCATGGGCTTTATGATGTCGTTTCTCTCGGCCAGATCGATAAATTTGTCCGGGGTGATGACCCCCTGGCCTTTGGTATGCCAGCGGATTAGCGCCTCCGCGCCAATCAGTGTCCGATAGCCCGCGTGTACCTTCGGCTGGAAATACAACTCAAACTCGCCCATGTCCAACGCGACATACATCCTTTGCAACAGCTTGCTCTCCTCCCTGATACTCTCTGCTTTCTGTGGCGAGTAAACCTTAAACAGGTTGGAAGATAGCTTGGCCTGGTTGAGCGCGATATCGGCCTGCTGTATGACCAGCGCCATGTCTGAGTCTTTGCCACCTAGCTCGGCAAAACCAGCCGTTATCATCAATGGCATGGCATTACCAAGATGATAGTGAGGTTCTTTGAATACTTTTGCCAGCTTTGCTCCTGCGAGATCTAGTTCACCACGACTTCCTATATCCCTGAGAATAACGCAGGCGCGATTTTTCTTTAAAAAACTCCATTCATCTTTGGTTCTCACCCAGTTATTCAGGCGCTCAGAAAACGCGTCCTGCAAAACCTTATTCAGTGTTTGACTGCGAATATCATCCGACTCTTCGTGAGCAAATTCCACAAGGCCGAGGATACTATTTTTTGAAGTAGGCATTAGATGAAGAACTCATCGCCGCTGATGCCGTAAGTGCCTGTCAGCAATTCTCTGGTAATCCAGCGTTCACCTTCCGCTGCGATGGACTGGTTGCACAGATCTACTACGTGTGGTGTATCAATGCGCTCCTTTTCGGTATCCAAGACGATAACGAGCTCCGGCTTGAGGCGACGCGTGACATTTTGTGCGACGACAATGGCGACTTCGCCGGTATTCAATTCAACCATTGTGCCCGTTGGGAACAAACCGATAGCCTGCACGAACTGCTCAACCAGCGACTCCTGAAACTGCTGACCCTTCCAATCCAGAAGTTCCTGGGTGGCTTCGTGGGAAGTACGCGCGGTCGCGTAGGGACGTGGTGTGATCATGGCATCGTAGCAATCAACCAAACCGGCGATGCGCGCCAGTAGCGGGATTGTCGCACCCTTGATGCCTCGTGGATAACCCGATCCATCCATGCGTTCGTGGTGGTTTTCAATAATGCCAATAATTTCTATGTCGACGTTTTTTGATCTGGACACCAGTTCAGCGCCCATCGTGGGATGAGCTCTCACAATGCGCAACTGTGCCTCGGTAAGATTCTCCGCTTGATCCAGTAGTTCCGGAGGCAGTTGGGTCATACCGATATCGCACATGGCGCAAGCCACCGCCAGTTTCTCCAGTTCGTGCCGATGCAACCCGATATGTCGGCCAAGGATAGCGGCCCAGACAGCCATAGAAACGCCGTGATGGTAGCGGTACTCGCTGCTCTCCTTCAGGCGCAGCAGAGCGGCCACGGCATCCTGATTGCGGAATATACCTTCGATCAGTGGATTGATTGCCGTTTGTACGGCGACGATGTCACCTTGGGCGCCACTGCGCAGCGATTGAAAAATATTATCAAGGGTCTCAGCCGCGCTCTCGAAAGACACTTTGGTACGTTGGAACTCCTCGCGCAGCGCGAGTCGTTCCCGAGGTGGCGTCGCCATGGCGGCCACTGCGAGCTGCAGAGATTGCTTGACGCCGGAATATTCCGCATCTACATACACATGATCGACATAATTGGAGACGTACATCACTTCATCGGCATCGCGCACCACAAACCCTTGGAGCATAAAGGGCGTTTCCAGCCACGGCCTGTCAAGCTCGGCGACGAACATGCCGGGCTCGAGATTCATAGCGGGGAGTTTGACCAGTCGCACAGTACACCTCAAAAACGCTGCCTAGTTCTGGCAGACTAGTAAGTCGGCAGATAGGTGTCGATGGGGTGTGACGAGAAAGGAGAACTGGGTCACTGACTAAGTGGACTTTTGTGAATTTTTTCGCGCGCCTGGGTGGTTACTGAGCTACCCAAGAGGCTGAAACCAGAAGTTTTTCTCCCTGCAGTACCGTGCCTTCAAACGATTGTCCCGACATGATCGCGCCAACGCCGGCCGGCGTGCCCGTCATAACGATATCGCCGTCTTCCAGGGTAATAAAGGTCGCCAATTCTCTCAATATAGTATCGGGTTGGTAGATCATTGAATCGACACCGCCCGCCTGTCGCAGCATGCCATCCACAGACAGACGCAGGGAGAGGCTCTGGATATCCCCCGACAGTGCCACAAATTCGCTGAATAGCGCAGCGCCGTCGAAGGCCTTGGCGCGCTCCCACGGCAAGCCCTTTTCCTTCAGCGCCGTTTGCAGGTTGCGTTTGGTCAGGTCCAGGCCAAAGCCGACGGCTGCCAGTTTGCCCCGTTCGATGGTGAAGGCCAGCTCACTCTCGTAGTGCAGGATATGGTCATCAAGGCGTGCATGCAGGATATTCGTGATCGCAGAATTGGGTTTGTTGAATACCACCATGCTGCCTGGCACTTCGTTACCCAGTTCCCGGATATGCGCCACATAGTTACGGCCCACGCAAACAATTTTGGAGGGGTAAATGGTTGATCCGGATACGGTAATAGCCTGCATGGTTGTGTGCAGATTAGCGCAGGGGTAGGCCAGTGTCAGTACTCAACAACTGGCTCCAGGGGTCAGATTGCATATGGACTCCTCTCCCTTGGAAAGCTCGATTTCGTAGACCTGGTTTTCCGGCAATGGGATGACCAGACCGTTGTACTCCACCGCTTGGTCGTCCACCGTGTCGCAAGCAAATGCCAGCGTGTAATCCCCTGCCGGCAGATAACCGAAGGCATACTCCCAGTCGCGGGTATCCGAATTTTCTACGAGTGAGGCCACCGCAAAGGGTGCAAGGGCATTCGTGGGACGTGCCGTTACGCTGGCGGTCGTAAAGACATCGGCCAACCGGTTGCTGGTCAGATCGCCACCTTTGTAAAGGTAGATTCTGTTGCCCGCTGTCGGAGGATTTTTCTCCCTGCAGGGTAACTCTCCATCGAACAAGGTGCTGTCTACCGTGCCTGACAGGGTGGCGCCGGTCTGGTTATTCTCGATGCGGATACCGTCGGTTGCCAATAAATACCTATCACTCGTTGGCTGAAACTGCAGGGCCTGCGCCAGGCCGAATTCAATGGTAAACGCCTGATTACCGGAAAGGAGCTTCACGCCCGGCAGCGTCAGTGTGCCATCGGCTACGGTGATTGGCTTGCGTTTGTCATTCGCGTCCAGCACATAAGAGCTTTCGGGGTCATCAGCAATGATCCCGATAGATACTTCGCTATAGGTCCCGGCTGTAAGCTTAAGATCCTGAATCACCTTCAACTGTTCCACACCCCTATACTTCAGCAGGTCTACCTGAAACGAGGGAGCATCGACCAGGCCCTGCGCGGGAACGGTGAAATTTGTAATGAGGATTTTCTCGGTACCAGTGCGCCGCAAGGTGATGGAGTCAACTTTGATGACAACTTCCTTCAGGTCCTCCGGCAGGGAGTCTGATAACCCCAGCGTAAGAAATGCAGGTTCGTCGGTATCGCTATTACTGCTGTTGCAATCAAAACCGCAACCACAGCCCCCCAGACTGACCAGAGAGAACAACAGCAGCAAGGCTGGCAACAGGCTAGTGAGTTTGCTTCGCATGGCTAAAGTCCACCTGTGTTCGGGCCGCGGTTTCTGGCATCGTCGCGCACCATTATGAGCGAATCCGGTGGCGAGTAGTAGCTGTCTGCCACGCTATTGGGCTGGCCGGCGCAAGACCAGGCGCCAGCCCGCTGAGCCTTGCCAGTACCGTGGTCCTGGCAGACAATGAATCCGCAGATAGCTCACCATTGCAGGAGTTGATCATGGGTATATTGTCATGGATTGTGCTGGGACTTATCGCCGGGGCATTGGCTAAATTGTTGATGCCGGGCAAAGATGGTGGCGGCTGGATTGTTACCATGGTGTTGGGTATTGTCGGGGCTCTTGTTGGCGGCTACCTCGGTTCAATGCTTGGACTGGGGGGCCCTGCCGACGGCGTGAATCTGGGCAGTATCGCTACCGCCACCGCTGGCGCCTTTTTAGTGCTGTTTGTTTACAAGCTGGTGAAATAGAAAGGGCTTTTAACCAGTGCGCGATTCGCGCCTATTGAACTGACTGGTAAGCTTCCGCAAAGGCAATGCTGTCTGCATTGTCGATCAGCGTGCCATTGGCCAGCTCACCCGTTCGTGCACTGATTTCCAGCATGGCGCTGCCCAACTCATTGGCGCTTATGACAAGTTTGCCTGGGCGCAGTAGCCCCTCGACAGCATAGTGCAGCACGTTGGCTTGTTCCGACGTTGGCCGCACAAAAGCGGATCGATAGCTGAATGTACGCAGGTCGCTGTCTGCCGCCAACAGCGCAAGCTCATGTTCCGCCCGCCCCTTTTCACGGGCCCAATGCCGCTCTCCGTTGGCATCGGTTCCCATACCGGTGACGTAATGAAATGACATGGGGCCGGCCCTGCGGGCGGACAGCCACGCGTTGACAAAGGCCACCGGGAAATCGACATGTATCCTGGTGTAGGTGGCGTCATCAACACCGATGGATGACGTTCCCAGCCCCCACAGCACAGTGTTGACCTCGGGCAGAATATCAGCCAGGGAGGCATAGTCGCTAAAGTCCTGGTGCAACCGTATTTCAACTTTTCCAGAGGCGACGCCCGCCTCCATGCGAGGCGAGGCGCTGCGCGTGATGGCATACACCTTTTTAACGTCAGGGTCTTCTATGGCCGCCTTGAGCAGGCCGTCACCCACGGATCCGGTCGCACCGAATACCATGACCACGGCATTCGCATCGAGGTCGCGCGTGGGTTGCTCTTCAGGCGCTAATTTTCCCAACGTGAGGAATCCCCACAGGTCGAACGCCACCACGAGCAGCACTAAACCCAGAAATCCTACGGCGACGATTTTTTTTACCACCCTCATTTTATGCTCCCAGAAAGCTACTGCTTGCGCTGATCCGAAGTCTCGTCCGCGATCCCACTGTCGTTTTCAGTTGGGCGATCATCGGGGTCATCTGTTATATCTTCTGTTTGTAGCAGTCGGGTTTCCGACCTGCTGATGCGGTGTTCAGCTTGAGCGGAGTAGGCGAGCTGGCCACTCGCTTGCTGCGGATACATATGGACGCCCGAGAGTGTGACAAAGGCCGGCCTGGCAGGCCGGGGCCCCAGGTAGCCGTATAGCCACACGACCAACACACCCATGCCGAGTGCCGCGGCGAGAGAAGCGCCCAGAAATAGCGGGTAATCCGGGCCCACCCGCTCACTCTCCGGACCGGGGCGATCGATAACGGATACCTGCGGATACTTCTCCACCTGGTTTACCTGCACCTGGATAAGACGGGACTGGGATTCGCGGTGTAGCGTCTCCAGTTCTGCCAGGTCCTTCGCCAAGGCCTGGTGCTTGGCATAGAGCGTCGTGAATCGGGCCGCTTCCTGTTCCTGCACCGTCAGCTTCTGTTGCAAATCCTCGACCATCTGCAATGCTGCCACGTGCGACTGTTCGGCGCTGGTTAGAATCAGATCCTCCCCTTTGGCGCGCTCTGTCGCCAACCCTGCCTCCAACTCCGCTATACGCTCTGGTATCTGCCGTATCCCGGGTTGATTGCGGACGTAATTCTTCGTGTAGGTCTGCTCGAGTTTAGCCAGCTGCATCTGCAATTTGCGCAGCTCATTCTCCATCTCTTCAACGCTCTTGCGCTCGCTGGGAGGCACGACATTTTTTCCCTCGGCAATAGCAATGCGCAGTGATGCCAGATCTGCCCTGGTCTTTACCTCTGCCTTGATGGCGCTGTTAACTGCCAAGTTAAGGCCTTCCAGACGCGCCAGTTCATCATTCTGCTGCCGCTCCACCGAACTGATGTGGTTGTCATCGCGATAATTTGCCAGCGCCTCCCGCGCTTGATCAAGCTTGGCAGCCAGCCCACTCAGTTGGTCTTCCACTACCCCCAGCGTTTGCTCTTGACTGCGCTGGACCTCGTTGGCGCGAATATTGAGATAAACATCAATCCAGTTGTTCACCAGGGTCGGCAGCATGTCGGCGTCAGTACCCTGGGCTATCATTTCCACCAGATTGGTATCGGATACCGCCTCTACCCGCAGTACTTCTCGCAGATACTGCAAGTCCGCAGCGGCGAGCGCATCAGTATCAAGTGCGGACAACAGACCTTGGGTGACTTCCCCGCCCAGTAAAATTCTCCGCTGGATGGCGACACTCTGGAGATTGGCCTTCTCGATTTTAGCGTCGATCGCGCTGGGCGCGCTCATCAGCACCGTGGCGCTGCTGCGATACACCGCCGGTTGCAGCAGTGTCCAACCGACACCGAGCACCAGCGTCAGGCCGAAGGTGGCGGCAAACAGCCTGGCCCTTACTGATCTGTGCCACGCGGTATCCGCTTCTGTATCGGTGTAGGGTGCAAACCGAGGAAGAGGTTCTATGGGTGGAGTATTCCTGTCCATGTATTCCTGTATCTGCGGCAGCGGTGGCAATTGAACGCCTGGCCAGTATATACCGGCGGGTAGTTCTTCGTACCGGGTTTCAACCTCGGCTGTGCGCTAGCTCCCAGGTTCATTACCGTGATAGAGCGGGAGCAGCGCGCCCCGCTATAAGGGGCAGGTCCAGATACGTTTTAATGCCCGACGCGGCGCGGCACACGTAGGGGATAGCGCTGACGCAGTGGTTGGCCGTGGCCACAATGCCGGGATTGCGAATCAGTCCGGATGCAACCGACTCCGGGTGCCAGCCGTGAAAGCTGACATGGGATGAGGGATCACCACTGACTTCGACTTCAAAGCGCTCTCCCTGTGGCCCGAAGTTCCACGCGGGCTCCAGACTCTCCTCGCCCATGAACCAATTGACGCGCACGGTGATGACCGGCGCGCCACGCACCGTGTGCTGCCAGGTGAAGCGCTGCGCCGCAACCAACCCCGGCGCAATGACCCCGATGGGCGACTCGATAGGCGCGGTGGCGACGGCAAATTCATGCGTACTGCGTACTTTCGGATCCACCGCAAAGCCCAGTTCAGCGGCGACCATATCCATCGATTGCTGGAATCCCTGCCCGAGAAAGTGGACCATGGGGCTGGCCGCTGTCTCCTGTGGTGTTTTGCCGAACAGCATAATATCGCTGATCACGTTGGGCGCGTTGTACGTCCTGATATCCGAGAACTCCTCCGCACGCACGTGTGTAATCCCACTCGACAAGGCTGAAATCATCAGTGGAAACCGCTCTGTAATGCCGCCGGGATGAATGCCGGTGCCGTGCAGCGTACTGCTGCCGGCCTTGCAGGCCTGCTCCAGCACGGAGACATCCCGCTTGCCGGGATAGAACCAGTTAAGTGGCGTCACCACATTTTTCCCCGCCGCCAGCAGACGCGCTACCAATGCGGAATCTCCTGTGATGGGGCTATACAGCACACAGTCCGCCGCCATTGCCACCAGCGCATCGATATCGCAGGTGGCGGTTACACCCAGCGGTGGCAGACCGCAGATATCTCCTACATCGCGCCCTGCCTTATCTGCGCTGTGCACCCAGCAGCCCACCAGTTCGAGTTCCGGGTGGGCCACAATTCCTTCGATGGCGGCTCGCCCCACACCGCCGGTTGCCCACTGTATGACGCGCAAGGTCATGGTTGCTGCTTCCCTTCATTGCCAAAGGTATCGGGCAACGAGCGCCAGGCGAGCGGTAAATCCGTTGACCAGTTCGGTTTACGCGGGGGCATATTAAATCCTGCAGGAGGTGTCCAGGCCATGGCTTTCATTGTCTCACCAACATAGGTCATGTTCAGGTAGTCGTGGCTGTAACAAAACAGACCATCGCCAGCATAGTAGAGAATGGACAGGCCCGGCACGATCCACTGGCTGCCATCGGGCTTGTGTCCCAGCACCTGGTCCCAGTGACTGACCAGCCGGTGACCGTCCACCATGGTCCAGCGCTCCGGCGTTGACCAGCCGTGGCCGGTAAGCCCTGCCATGGAGTCGAGAAAAAACTGCCGAATGGTTTCCCTGCCTTCCTGCCGACCCCAGGCGGGGTCGATGTAGACCGCATCCTCGGTGAAGAAATCTGCCATCACGTCCCAGCCACAAGTGCCGCTATCTACCGTATCGCGGGTAGCGACATACTGGTGGTAGGTTGCAAGTGCTTCCTGTTCAATCTGCTTTTTTGTTTTCATGAAAACTCCGACAGCAACATTCAATGCAACATTCAATGCAACATAGTTGATGTGGTCAGGGATGTCGATGTAGAAACTGATGTGTCACAATCACAGCGGTACAACTTGTTGCCGGGTAAAGATTAATTTTCAAGGAATCAGACAAGGCGAGCACATAACCCATGATAGACCTGCATTACTGGCCCACACCCAATGGCAAGAAACTCACTATCCAACTGGAAGAATGTGGCATCGATTACAGGATTGTTTACTGTGAGATCGGGAGAGGGGGCCAGTTTGAAGAAGAGTTCCTGCGCATCAGTCCCAACAACCGTATGCCTGCGCTGGTAGATCATGATCCCAAGGAGGGCGGCGGACCCCTGGCCGTGTTCGAGTCGGGCGCCTGCATGATGTACCTGGCAGAGAAGACCGGTCAGTTCGGTGGCAGCAGTCACCGCGAAAAGTGGGAAGTAAACCAGTGGGTGATGTGGCAGATGGCCAACCAGGGGCCCAAGACCGGTGAGCGGGGTCATTTTGCCCGGCTCAAGGATCGCCAGGGCGACCAGTCTTACGCACTGCGCCGCTTCAACGACGAACTGCACAGGCTGTATGGTGTGATGAACAATCGACTCTATGATCGCCGCTACCTGGCGGGTGATAGTTACAGCATTGCCGACATGGCCTGTTATCCCTGGAGCAGCGGGTGGGAGGCGCAGGGCATCGACATCAATGAGTTTATATACTGCAAACGCTGGCTACATGAACTGAGCGCGCGTCCCGCGCTGCAAAAGGGCATGTTGGTGGGGAGCGAACTGACCCAGGATTATTCCAAACTCTCGGAAAAGGAAGTCAGCCACATCGTAGCGCTGCTCTACAACCAGCGCGCCCGGCCGGCACCGCAGACGGGCGGAATACTGGACTGACCACTAGCGGCTGCTGCCAGAGACTCTAACGATCCACCGCTGTTGCACTGTATTGGTCCACGAGCCCCGCTCAGGCCAACGGTCGATATAGGCCTTTCCCGGTAATTTTTGGCAGGTCCAGTGCGGCGACCGTGCCAGGCTGGTGCGCCACCACCGCCGGTACTGCGTTCACTATCGCTGTCGCCGTCTGGATGACGCCGGCCACAGCGTGATCGCCATTGCGATCCTCCATGTCCATGGTGATCTCCATGCGCGGCTCACCCTCAATGATGACGCGATACCCCTTGCCCTGCGGCCAGTGGGGTGCGATATCCTCGGTGATGCGTGTGACATGCTCCAGCACAATGGCATCCCGACCGTCAATGACACCGCGCACTTCAAACCGCATAGCGCCGGTGGTGCCGGCCTTGAAAAGACCCATGCCATTGTGAACGTCTTGCGCCAGTGGCAGGCGCTCGTGCACTTCATACACGTTGTCCAGCGTCACGCCCAGACCAGCGGCGACAGCACGCACCGAGCCACCCCAACCCAGCGCGAGTGCTCCCGGCGCGAACAGCATGCAGTCGTGATCCACTGGGTAGCCAAACCCCATGACCTCGCGGATAGTGTGCTCCTGCTCATAGGTCGAGTAGTTGATCACCTCACGCATGCGCACACTGCTCCAGTACTGCGACAACCCCGTAAATACCAATGGCATGGTGTCATTGGCAAACCCCGGATCGATGCCGCTATTGAAGCACGTGGCCTGACCCTCCGTGCATGCCGCTTTGAGCGGTTCAGCGAGGAAGGCGACGTCCGGGCTGTCGGGATACTGCAGCATGAACAACGAACTGGCCACGACGTTGATGCCCAGGCGCAGACATCGCGCTTGGTCCTTGACGGCCTCCATCATGCGCGTTTCCGAATGGGCGGTGTAAACGACACAGTCTGGTCGGGTAGCCAATGCCGCCTCGATATCGTCGGTGGCCAAAATGCCTACAGGCTCCAGGCCAATCAGCTCTCCGACGTCGCGCCCCGATTTTTCGGCCGAGCTGACAATGTGCGCTACCAGCTGCAGTTCCGGGTGGTTCAGTACCGCGCGCACAGCGTACTTGCCGACGTTCCCAGTACCCCATGTAACGACTTTGTATGTCATGCGGAGATCTCCTGTCTAGTGTTCCGAATGCCCTGCGACTTCCTGCGTTTGTACGGTGTGCATGCCACCTCTTGGCTGCACAAACAGACCCTCGGCGCTGGCAGTCATGACGCCATCGGCGTACATCTCACCGCGCATAATGGTCTTGCGCCCCTCTACACGCACGAGGTTGCCCTGCAATTTCAGTTCTGTATTGAGTGGCGTGCGCTGGTGGTAGTTCACATGTAGGTAACCGGTCATGCCGGGCTGGCCGCCAATCATTTGCGCCATACCCAGAAACTGGTCAAATATTGCTGCGACAAAACCGCCGTGCACACTGCCCGGGGGGCCTTCATAGGCCCAACCACACTGACACGTTGCCAAAGCCAGCTCGCCCTCGATCCAGCTATTTATCGGTGGGGCAATCGGGTTGCTCCATCCTGCCATGGGGTTTAACTCATGGCTAACCTGGCCAAAGCTGCCATGCTGGCCGCTACGTGCCCATTCGCTACGCCCGAAAATACGCGGCGACTGACGAAACTCTGCCGCTGTCACTTCGAGCTGCTCAGCAATCGCATGCATCTTCTCTACGCTGGGCGAACTGGTCACCAGCGACTCGGTGAGTTGCTTGATAGCGTCGGCGACGCGGCGCTTGGCGACCCACTCATCGTTAAACGCAGGCGTAATTTCTTCTACTTGAAAGGGATTGTCTGTGTGCATGCTGGGTCTGCTAATTGTTCCGGCGGGAGACGCTACAGTGTACCCCATCTGCGCTGCTGGTTTGGCATGGGACGTGGCGTGGGATGTGGCCACTTCCACCCGATGACAGACCCGCTAAACACATTGGCTTTCACCTTCCGGCTATCGGCGGGTGTCCTCGAAATAACGCTTTCCAAGCTATACGCAGCTTAGGTAGCTTCGGACTATTTCTGGTGATGTAACGAGGTCTTACTGATCGGTATGTAGGCGGCATACGTATACAGGCCCAGAACGAGGAAAGTAGCCATGTTGCGTGCAATAATGTGTGTGTTGATGATAGGAGCGCTAGCGGCGTGCTCCAACGTGCGGGTAACCGATTACGTCGATAAAGAGCCGCTTTTCGATGTTGAAAATTTCTTCAATGGCGATCTAACGGCCCACGGTGTCGTCAAGGACAGGGGTGGCAGGGTAACTCGACTGTTCAATGCCCAAATTGCTGCAACATGGGTCGATGGCGTCGGCACGCTGGTGGAAGATTTCGTCTTCGACGATGGCGAAACCCAACGCAGGGTCTGGACCTTAAAACCTGACGGAAATGGTCACTATACGGGTACTGCTGGCGATGTGGTCGGCACAGCAACACTGCAGCAGGCAGGCAACAGCCTGTTTCTCGACTACATCCTGCGGCTAGCTTACCAAGGTAGCGAGGTGGATCTGCGCGTCGATGACAGAATGTATCTGGTGTCTCCTGATATTCTTATCAACGAATCAGTCATGAGCAAATTCGGGTGGCGCGTAGGCAACCTGGTGCTGGTTATCGCTCGCCAAACGAGTATCGAGGATTCAAGCAAATGACAGAAGAATGCGGGCTCAGCGCAAATGGGGCACAATTGCCGTCAACGGTCGGCAGTAGTGTGCGATTGCCCTGCCGTGGCTGTCGCAGTGATTGTATGCATTACGCCAACTGCGACGGACGGCCGTGGCGCACGCTCTCGCGTGAAACCGAGCCGGGGGACGATCGAGTTGAACAGTAAACGGCGAGTCACGGCGGTACCCATGGTGCGACGCAATCGTTGGCGGGAGGAGTAGCATGTCTGAGGTCATTACCCTGGATGAAAGCATAGACGTAACGCGGCCACTGCACGAAGTGTTTGCCTATGTCTCGGAGTTCTCGCGCATCGAGGAGTGGGATCCTGGCGTCGCACGTGGCTACAAACTGACGCCGGGCGCTCCAGCACAAGGCAGTGAATACCGCATAGAGATGAAAGCCGGCTTCGCCCTGCACTACAGGATTCTCGAGCTGGAGCCACAACGACGCATGCTGATGGAAGTCGATTCACGGCTCTTCACCGCCCGGGAAGAAATATTTTTCAGTGCCACCAAATCCGGCCGCACCACGGTGCGGTATGTGGCAAAATTTAACTTTCCCCAACCCTTGGTGACCGCAAACAAGCTGTATCCCGGCCTTATGGACCGCGTCGGCAAAAGCACCATGAAGGGACTGCAGGCTGCGCTTGAAGACGATTTCGAAGCACCCGGCCCGTCGCCTGGCCTGGCTTTGGCAGATCGATTGATCCTGCCGGGTATCTGGCGCTTTACGCGACTGGGCTACAGCACCTCGCGCCGGCATTGGAAGCCTCTCTCGGCCTACCTTGTTGGTCGCCGCGCCCTGGTCACTGGAGCAACCTCGGGCGTCGGACTTACCGCTGCACAAGCATTGGCCGCTCTAGGGGCCAGCGTGACCCTGATCGCACGAGATGAACAAAAAGCGCTGGCTGTCATGAGTGCTATGCGTAAGGAAACTGGCAACCCTGACATCACGGTGGAAGTCTGTGACATGAGCATCATGGCGGATGTCCACCACCTGGCAGATCGCCTGATTGCGGCGGGTCAGCCGATCGACATGGTGGTGAACAACGCTGGCGCCCTGTTCAATCCGCGCCAACAGACGGCAGAGGGGCTGGAACAGAGCTTCGCATTGCTACTATTGGCGCCGTACATACTGACCGAGCGTTTACAGCCGTTGCTTGCTGCGGCTTTGGGAGCGCGGGTGGTCAATGTGTCTTCCGGCGGCATGTACTCGCAGAAAATCCACGTCGATGACCTGCAGAGTGAAAAGGGCACATATTCAGGGTCAGTTGCCTATGCACGCGCCAAGCGCGGGCTGATGATCCTGACCGAGGTCTGGGCCGAAAAATGGCGAGAAAGCGGCATTTCTGTCAATGCCATGCATCCGGGTTGGGCCGACACGCCTGGCGTAGAGACATCACTACCTGGTTTCTACCGCCTGACGCGCAATTTGCTGCGCAGTCCGCACGAGGGCGCCGATACAGCAGTTTGGCTGGCAGCATCGACCGAAGCCGGTAGGGTTACAGGAAAGTTCTGGCTCGATCGCCATCAACATCCAAGTCACTTATTCAAGCGCACCAAAGAAACAGCTGCAGAACGGTCGCAGCTACTTCAGGCGTTGCAGGAACTCCTGCTCACGACCGGCGGCAAAAAAACCAGGAACACGCGCAGGAGTCGCTAGCAGACGCGCCCCAGGCTGAGCGCTGAGCAGCGCTTGCATATCATCTCCGGAGGCTGGCAGGGAACGTTGCAACGACGATGCGAGCGCAGTGCCAAGCAGCCTCTGATAGTACGGTAGACTAGCGACATAGAAAGGAAGATGGGTAGCAATGGACCGCTGCTCGGATAGCGTGTCGATAAACCCGCGGATAAAATCCTGCACCCTGGCGGCCACCGCAGACTGATCGTCCAGCATTGAGGCGTCCATATCCCAGGTCATATCAGGGCGCAGGCGACAGCCCGCCACGAACTCCCCGACTTTTCGCTGCCCCCACTCCTGTGGGGCTATCAGCGACAGGGCCCAACCGCGCTCGCTGCCATAGAGAAAGTAGCTCTGCCCGACCACGGGCTTGAAACGGAAATGGGCGCTCAGAATCAGCGAAGAGACACAGTAGTCTCGCAGAAAGTCTGCGGGCGATTTAGGACCCAGTCCCGCGGCCTGCATCGACCCCCAGTCACGCAGCACGGGCACCATGCCTTTCCCTTGGGGGTTGGGGCTTTTCTGAGTAGTGACTGGGCTTTTGGTCATTGTGTTAGCCGTGGCTACAGGGGCAGTTTTCAGCCTGGTCGCTATTGAGCGCGCGCAACCTGCAGGGCCGCTTCAATTGCCTCTGCCAGCACCGGACTGTCCGGGGCCGTGTTGCTGCCAAAGTGCTTTACGACCTTGCCTGACGAATCCACGAGGTATTTGTTGAAATTCCACCCCGGGGGCTGCGTCTGCTCGGCCAGTTCACGGAAAATGGGGTTGGCCTCGCCTCCGCGCACGTGCGTGGGTGCCAGCATGGTGAAGGTCACACCGTAATTGACATAGCAAACATCGGCGGCCTTTGCCTCGTCGTTTGCCTCTTGGCGAAAGTCATCGCTGGCGAAACCCACTACTGCCAGCCCCTGCGCGCGGTATTTCTGGTACAGCGCCTCCAGCTGTTTAAACTGAGGCGTGTAGCCACAATGACTGGCCGTGTTGACGATGAGCAAGGGCTTGCCTCCACCGACCTGGCACAGATTTACAGTCTCCTTGGAATGCAGCTTGCGCAGGTCATGGTCAAGGTACTCGGGGCAACTCGCGGATACGCCCCCTGCGCTCAACAGTAGGGACGCCAACAGTGTTCTTCTAATCACCTTGCGGGCCTCCAAAAAGGTCCTTTAAGTGCCACCGACTGGATGTGGTGGCGCCGGGTGCTGTCTCGCCTAGAACATCGATTTGGATGGGGTGCAGCTGTCAACGTTGCCAGTGGTATTCACGTCCAGCAGGTACCAAAAGTAACAACGGCTGAAGATTCCATTGAGCATCAGGGAGGCAGCAGCAATGATCACAACCCACTCCACAAGACTATTGATATTCGGCTGCATCAATGCCCAGGCACCAAAAAGCATGCCGAAGAAAAGCCTCACCACACGTTCTGCATTGCCAATGTTTCTCTCTATCATGACCAAACTCCTGTTTGTAATGTTTGTGATGTCGTTGAATTACCAGCTTATACGGCGCCACCTGAGGATTGGATGACAATACCTGCTTGCATTTAGGCCAATGCAGGTACCCAGGCAGTGACTACCTCAGGTACGGAAAAGAGGGGTAGTATGGCTCTCACTAAAACATCGGGCATTCACTCCCTCCAGGGGCAGTGTTCAACCTGATCTTAAACAACGAGTCGTCTAAAATGAAAATCACCGGTGGCTGTTACTGCAAGAACGTTCGCTATGAAGCCGAGGGAGAGCCCCTGATGCGCGGTCTCTGTCACTGTCGGGAGTGTCAGTACATTTCCGGTGGTGGCGCCAATGTCGCCATGGCGATGCCTCTGGCTGGATTTCGCTATACCTCGGGCGAAGCAAAATCCTTTGAACGCAGTGATCTGGCATCCCCCGTCAAGCGCCAGTTTTGTCCCGACTGTGGTACCTCGCTGGTCAGTTTACCGCCGGGTTTACCCGATCTGGTTATCCTCAAAGTGGGCACCCTGGATGACCCCGCGCAGTACGGGGCACCGGATATGGCCTTCTACTGCATCGAAAAGCAACCGTATCACTACTTGCCGGACGGGTTGCCGACGTTCGATCGTTTTCCGGGCTAGTCGCCAGGTAGCGGTATGAGCCATTCGATAACGTTAGATTGGCCCGATGACAGCGTTGCGGTGCTGACCTTCAGTGACCCGCGGCGTGCCAATCAGCTTTGCTGGGCGGCGATTGATGAGCTGGCAGAGCAGCTGAAGCGTTGCCGGGAGTCTGGTGCACGAGTCGTCATCCTTGCCTCGGGCCTGGCGGGACACTGGCTGGAGCACGCGTGGCTGCGCGATTTATCCAACGGTGTCGAAGGGCTACAGCAAACTGGATCCGGCGCCGGGTGGTTCAGCGCCATGCAGGAACTTGCGCATGAGGACGTCATCAGTATTGCCGCTATTTCCGGGGATTGCTCTGGCGGAGGCGCCGAACTGGGTTGGGCGTGTGACCTGCGAGTAGCGGAGGTACAGGCCAATTTTTCGCAGCCGGAAATCAACATGGGGCTGACCACAGGTATTGGCGGCAGTAGTCGTCTGGCGCGCTTGGCGGGGCGCGCTACTGCCACACAGATGGTGCTGACAGGTACGCCCATGGGGGCGCAGCGTCTCTACGATCTGGGCGCAATCAATCAGGTGGTGCCTGCCGGACACGCTTTGCAGGCGGCACTGGAATTGGCCAAAGGGCTGGCAGAAAAATCGCCGACCGCAAGCGCTGGCCTTAAGCGGATACTGGCAAAAAATGACGACTCTCCGCTGCAAGACGCAATGCGGCATGAGCAGGCGGTTTTCCAATCTCTTGTAGTTACCGACAGTGCTCGCGCCGGAATGCTGAAAGTGCAGTCAGGCTATGACAGTGATGGCTACGAAAAACGTTAGTAGCAGTCCTCAGGTAGTGCGTTTGTCGAAGCGAATATGCAACTCCTTCATCCCGCGCAACACGATATTGGGCCAGTAGCTCAGGTCGCTTTTCTCTTCTACCAGTCGGATATTGTCCAGGCGCGACAGCAGAGCTGCGAATGCCACGTTCATTTCCTTGCGCGCCAACATGGCTCCGGGGCAGAAGTGAATGCCTTGTCCGAAGGCAATGTGGTCATCGGCGTTGTCTCGATCTATGTGAATGTTATTGGGCTCATCGAATAGCTGTCGGTCGCGATTGGCCGCGTGGTAGCGCAACATCACCAGGGAGTCTTTGGGAATTTTCACCCCATGAAATTCACTGTCTTTCTTTACCACGCGCCACATACCGGCACTGGGGGACTCCATACGCAGTATCTCTTCCACCGCATTGGGAATTTTTCCGGGATCATCCTGTAGCGCTTTCATCTGCCCGGGATTTCTAATCAGGCTGACCATGCCACCGGTAATGGCCGATGTGGTGGTCTCGTTACCCGCAACCATGAGTTGTTGCAGAACACTTTGTAGCTCCTCCATATTGAGCGGGCGTACCTCAGCGTTATCAGGATCTTCAATGTCGGTCACTACGAGGTCTGAAATAATATCGTCACAGGGGCTTTGTCTGCGCTCCTCAATCATTTTTGCGAAATAGAACTGGAAGGCGACGATGTTTTCTGCATCCTCCACCTGCTCTTCGGGCGTTGCCATCTGGCTCAGGCGCCGTGCGAACGAGTCTGACCAGCGTTTAAAATCTTTCAAATCCTTGCGTGGCACACCCAGCTGATCGGCGATGACATAAACGGGCAGCGGGGTAGTGAATTCACGGATAAAGTCACATTCGCCGCGCTCAATAAAGCTATCGATCAACTCGTGAACGATGGTATTCATATACTCTTCCATCGCATTAACGCGGCTGGCACTGAATACCTTGTTGACCAGTGTACGGTAGATTTTGTGGCGCGGTGGATCAGCGGTAATCATGGTATCGACGGGTTGCCAGGCTTTGGCATAAATCGCAGTGACTTCGGGTGCAGGCTCGGGCCCCTTAAGCAGATGATTAAAGTTGTTGGAGTAGGTTTCAGTATCCTTCAGCAGCTTTTTGACATCGGCGTGGCGCGTCACCATAAAAATGTTGGTGCCTGGCAGTTGGTACACCGGCGCCTGCTCCTGCAGTGTCTGGTAAAAATCATAGGGACAATTCAGGACTTGCTCATCGAAAAAATTGAAATCTGCAGGACACTTGCTCATTGGTATTCCCTTTTTTTTGGCGGCTGGGTATTACTACAGTTCGCCGCTGATGTATTTGTCGATAGTCTGGTGATAATGCCGGATGCGGACTTCATGGTAGTTGGCCAGCACCAGTTCACGCGATTTCACGTTGTGCATGCCTTTTTGGATCATCGGCATGTTGAATAAGTCCTGGTCAAAGATGGTGCCCAGACTCACGCCCAGTTCAGGCGCCTGGGAAAACAGTTCGTTGTCGCCAAGGCGCCTTACAGGTACGTCCTTGGGCCTCTCTGCGCCAGTCGCAAGCTGCTTGATGACAATAATTTCCATCAACGCCGTGGTGTGGTCATCGCCATTGGGGCGAAAGCGATAGGTGATGTTGGGATGAAACCCCGCCCAGGGCGCAAAATTAGGGAAGATCGAGTAAAGAATTGAATCCATGCGCTCGGCGTTGGTGGCGAAGCTAGCCAGCTCCTGGTCATGGTTTTCGCTGAAGGTTTCGGAGTTCAGCTGACCGATGTATTCCCGTGCGGTCATCCCGTCTGGCACTTTCGCGTGATTGGGCCTGGCGACCATGGCGGATACGCCAAGCATGGTATCGACCACATCTTGCTCGCTAACGTCTTTCAGGTGAAAGCTGGGGACGCCCAGTGCGGTAATGGTGCGGCTGATATGGTCACCCCACACGTCATACTGTGAATCCGCATCCTCCGTATAGGGCAGGATTTGCGGATGCGTCGCTACCGCGTGGTAGGACTCGATAAAGGCTTCCCAGCCCACTTTCCAGTTACAGGGAATCACTTTCTCCACATGTATCATTTTGTAACCGTTTTCCGGCTTCCAGCGCTCGAAGTGGCTGGGCAGAACGCCGAGATAGTCGTGCAGCGACGGGGCATCGAGGTTCATATTAATGAATACCCAGCCACCCCAGGTATCGACCTGTACTTCTGTGAGCCCGAATTCCTCATCCTTGATGTGGGAGAAGTCCCATTTACACGGAGCCCATTTGAAGTCACCCTCCAGACCCCAGGTAAAAGCGTGATAGGGGCAGCGAAACTTTTCGTAGTTGCCGCTCTTGTCCACCAGTTGCCGGCCACGGTGCAGGCAGGCGTTTCGAAATGCCTTTAGCTTACCGGCTGCGGTGCGGGTGACGATGATGGAGAAGCGGGTGATGTCGTAGACATACGTGTCACCGGGTGCCCCGACTTCAGTCTCACGGCACACGGCCTGCCACGTGCGCTGCCACATGTGCTCCACTTCTTTTTCGTGGAATTCGCGCGACAGATAACGATCCACCGATAGATTTTCCGATCCCAGGTAGGGGTTAGTGTTGTCCCGCAAACTGTCGGGCACCGGGTTCACCTCCTGGTCCAGCAGGTCCTGGTAGGAGGGTCCGGGAGAGCGCGCCAGAATATGGGCGTCAGATTTTTTCTTTGCTTTGTTTGCCATGAGCGACAACCTCCAGATTCAGCGTTTTACCCGTTGAGCTTCAAACCTTGCATCCAGTTGGCGTGAAAGCCATTTGGCACGCGCCCGGGTATATGTATTTTTGCTAGCGGCCCCGCGGCAATATTCCCGGCACTCAACACCGAGATAAAGGGGTCCTCACCCGGGTTGTAGACGTAACACATCACGTAGCCATCCTCTTCGCGGTCGCTATCGGGGTTTGGCACGTAGACCGGCTCCCCCGCATTGGCATCCTTGCCGTACTCCCACAGTTGGTGTTCGCCCGTTTCCATGGTGTAGCGCAAGGTGCAGTTATAGCCGTGCGCGTCAGCCCACTGGCGGTTGGAGGCTGTGGCGAAACCGTACTGGTAGGGTTTGCCGCAGAGGCGCTCGTCCGAACGTGAGAACTCGCAGTAAATATCGCCAATCTTGTGGTCGGTAACAGCCCTGGTTGCCAGATCCAGTGTCATGCGGTGCATATTGCGTGTCTGCTTTTCAAGACCGGAGTTCATGTTCTTGGCAAACGGTATTTGCTCCATCCAGACATAGTCGATGATGAGTTTGCCGTCGCGTTCAAAACCGTTGCAAAAGTGCCAGCTGAAAAACGCACGCGTTTCAAACCACAGGATGTCACCGCCGTGGCGTGGAATAGCAATAATCTTGGCCGGTGTTTCTGGCTCCCACAGGAAGGGATCTTCGCCCTTCAGCGCCTTATTGATATCGTGGTAGGCCGGGGGGTAGAAGATCACCACATAGTCACCGCACAATTGCAGGTCGTGAATGATCGCTTTCCTCGGCATGGGCACTTCGATGGCGCGCACTGGCTTGCCCTGCTGGTCGATGATTTGCAGGGTGAAATAGGGTTCATCCCAGCGCTGTGTGCAGGTAATCAGTTCACCGGTGTCGGGGCAGACTTTCGGGTGTGCTGTCAGCGCATCGCCCGGTTTGAGGTAACCGTCGTAGTCGTACAGCCCTACCGTATCCAGGCCTGGGGTCATCAGGTGTGGAAAGCCCCCCTCCCACAGGGAGTAGAGCTTGCCGCCGTGTTGCAAAACGCTGGTGTTGGAGGTGTTTTTGAGTGGGTTGGGCTCGCCGCCCGCGTCCAGCACGTCCTGCGGCACGGGCACCAACTTGCCGGGGCTGCCGTAGATCGTGCGATTGAACTTGCGCTCGGTTTTCAGGTGGCTGGTCTGCACCCAGCGATTGCGGTAGTGCACCTTGCCCTGGTCAAAATACAGGGCGTGGATCATGCCGTCGCCGTCCAGTGGATACACATAATGGAGCGGCTCGTAAACCGTGTTGGCGCCGTTGCGCATAAAAGCACCGACCAGATTCCCTGGAACGTTGCCTTCGATATGCAGTTCGGGCACGTCGAAATCGCGCTCTTCGTCAATCGGCGCATAGTTGCCCTGCAGGTAGGGAAAGCGGCTCAGGTCCATCACCATCTCCAATATCGATCAGTCAGTCATCCGGCTGAAATCATACGGTTCGTAAAACAATAAAAACAGGACTGACTGTTTTAAACAGCCGAAAGAATGATCCAGATCAATATTTCCCGGAGTTGCCGTATGCCGGGAGCACCCGCATGGGTGGCTGTGTCGCGCAGAGATAGTAAGGTGGTGCCTGCAGTGCAATAATTTCACGGATAAAAAACAGCGGGAGAGTCGTCGATGGCAACGAAGCAAGTGGACGGGACAGTCGCGCGCAACACCGGGCATGCTGTCACAGGCACCGCATTCGACCCGGAGGTGTTGCGCAACAAGTATCGGCAGGAGCGTGATAAACGGCTGCGCGCAGAAGGCAACGATCAGTACATTGAGGTCGCCCGGGACTTTGCCCATTTCCTGGATGACCCCTATGCGGAACCAGGCTTTGCGCGTGAGCCACTCACCGACCATGTTGAAGTGCTGGTCATCGGAGGGGGTTTCGGGGGCCTGTTGGCCGGTGCTCGCCTGCGGCAATCCGGGGTCGAAGACATCCGCATCATCGATCCGGCCGCCGACTTCGGTGGCACCTGGTACTGGAACCGCTATCCAGGTATCGCCTGCGATATTGAGTCCTACACCTATCTACCGCTGCTGGAGGAGCTGGGTTACATACCCCGCGAGAAGTATGCCTTCGGAACAGAAATTCTCGAGCACAGCCGGGGCATCGCGCGCAAGTTTGACCTCTACCGTGATGCGTGTTTCCAGACCCGGGTCGAAACACTGTG